>NZ_BAAFHE010000015.1:0-89755 GCF_054665075.1 Acidisoma sp. 7E03 | reverse complement strand
GTAAGGCACTCAAGTAAGCACGCGCAAACACGCGACTAGTTTTGCCCGGAACGCACGGATCGGAATGCCAGCAATCAGCTCACTCTTGACGGCAGCCAAACCGTCCGCAATCCCCCCGACATAGTCTTTCCTCCCAGGTGGAAAAGGCTGCGCCTGAGGCCCCGCTACCGCGTCAGAACACCAGAAAGGATGGAACCTTTGAAAATCAAAGGAAGAAGGGGGAAGGTGTGTCGAAAGTGCCGGCACCGCGGCGGGCTTCGTTCTTCTCCGATGAACGCGGTCTAAACCAGGTCCGTTCCCGCCTCCGCATCCCCGCAGCGCAAGTGCGCTGCGCCTTCGGCTCGTGGCGCTGCCGTGTCAGTCGCTGCGCTCCTTCCCGCACCAAGCCGCGCCACTCGGGGGCGGGCGGGCCCAGCCCTGGTTTTCTCAGACCGCATCCGAGAGGACGAAGCCCAGGCACGGTGCCGGGCAGCCTCTCCGGGATGAAGAAGGAATGAGAACGATGAGTGGTTATCTGAACCGTGTGAGTCTGATCGGGAACCTCGGTGCCGACCCGGAGGTGCGGAATACGCAGTCTGGTCAGAAGATCGTCACCATGAGCATCGCGACCTCCGAGCGTTGGAAGGATCAGCGCAGCGGCGAGACCCGCGAGCGGACCGAGTGGCACCGCGTGGTGATATTCAACGTCGGCCTGGCAGAAGTCGCTGAACGCTACCTGCAGAAGGGTGCGAAGGTTCTCGTCGAGGGCAAGCTTTCCACCCGCAAGTGGCAGGACCAGGAGGGCAACGACCGCTACAGCACCGAGATCGTGCTCTCCCCCTACAACGGCGTCCTGACCTTCCTCGACAGCCGCCGTAACGGCAACGGCAGCAGCGGCGACAGCAAGAGCGATGCGCCGCCAGCGGGCCCCTCGGGTGATCTCGACGACGAGATCCCCTTCTGACGCCCTGACAGCCGCCCGGAGATGCCGCGCGCGATCTCGCATCCCGCGCGGCACGCCTCTCTCGAATCAAGGAGCCGGATGATGTCCAAAGCACTCTCCGTCGAGGAAGTGACCGCGACCCTACGGGACGCGTCTTCGCCAGCCTACTTTGCCCTGGAGCGGGCGGTCGACGAACTCCAGCGTGCAGCTCGGATCTGTCGCCATACAGCGGACCCCGCTGCCCGCGACATGCGTGCGCCTTCCGATTGGCGCCGTATCGCCGACCAGTTCTCCCAGCAGGCCCAAGCCTGCAAGGCCGCGCAGGCGCGTCTTTGGGCCGCTTTCGCGCCGAAAGACGGGGCGCCGCCATAGGTGCCTCCCTCATCTTCACACCCTCACCGAGGTCAAGATCATGCAGCTTCATGCAAGCATCACCCTCTCCCGGATCATGGACGCGCACCTGCGTCGGCGCTCCTCTCTCGATGATCCGGGCTTCTGCACCCATTGCGGCGAAGAGGCCGATGGCGTCGAGCCCGATGCGCGCGACTATGAGTGCGAAGCCTGCGGTGAGCCCGGCGTCTATGGCGTCGAGGAACTTCTGCTGATGATGGCCGCGTGACAGGAGGAAGACACCATGAGTCGCCATGTCATTCCCGCCCGCGATCCCAGCCTGTCGATCGTCGTCGGATGGGACAACCCCCTGCAGTCGTTCTTCGCGCAGGTGGAGCGTGCCGAAGACCCTGAAGAGGATGACGATGATCCGATCCTCCTCTGGGTCGGCGCGGCTCCCCGCGAGGTCATCACCGTCGAAGACCTCGCGCGGCACATGGCCCCCTACGCCGGTCTCCCCGCGGATGTGGCAGAGCAATTGCGCCGGGATCGCGCATCCATGCTCGGCCACACTCCAACCGCCATCCAGCAGGCCGCACTCGCAGCGATCCGGAGGGCACGATGATCCGGCAATATGGCGCGCAGCGCTGCTGCGGCGGGGACAACCCGCTGCGGATTGGCACGATCCCGATCGGGGCCATCTTCTACCTCCAGGACGACACCTGGTGGCGCGACCGCTACCGCGGCCGGCCGATCTGCCGCGAACCTTGGATCGTCGAGGGCTTCCTCAACGGCATCATGGCCGCGTCCCGCCGATCGCCCGAGGACGGCCGATGGCTCGATCTCTGTATCTCCGGACGGTCCGACATGGCGCTCATCCGGTCCCTGCGATCGAACCGCCGCCGGCGGATCCTCGTTCGCAGCCTCGTGCTGCACGAGGAGGAGGGCCTCCGGGCGGACGACGGTACCTATCCGACGCTTGTCACGCGCGCTGCGTAACCGGGGGTCTTCCGGTTCAGTTCGGTGGGCCGAGATCGGACGCGCCGCGCGGGTATGGCTTTGGTGAAGGCATCTTTTGCCGACGCATCGGTGTGGTCCGATATCCGATGCCGTGGAAGACGGTCTCCAGGCGATCGAGGCTTTCCGCGATATCACCGCGCAGCACATCCTCTGCGCTGATCGCAAGGCGCAGGCCGCCGCGGCTCCCCACCCCGACGGGATGACCGATCAGCGCACCCGCATCAGCGATCCGGTGATAGAGGGTGACGAGCTCCGGCATGGGCAGCCAACGGTTCGGCCTCTTGAGGTCGCGCACGGCGAAAGTGACCATACCCGCTTCACGGCCACAGGTGGCGACCTGATGCACGTCGCGGCCGGGGAAGACGTGGAAGTCCGCAAAGCGTCCGAGGAAGGTCGTCAGCTCCATCGTCACATATGCGATTAGCGTGTCGGCGCGGGTGCCAAGCGCGGCCAGTCTCCGCAAGTTCTCGACCGCCGGAAGCCAGCGCAGCACATGGCGCAGTCCTCGGTTCGGGCCTTCACCCACCTCCCAGTCTGCCTTCGCATCCTCCCGCCAGCGCCGCCGGGCCTCGCGAAGGGCGGCGGCCTTGAAGCGGTCCGATGGCACGAGCAGGGCGCCGGATTCCGCCGGCCCTCCGAGGAAGGTCGAGCCCGCGATTACCACCGGAAGGCCCAAGGCGAGATGCGCGCCGATCCGGTCCGGCCGCAGACGCATCTGCGATGCGTCGATGCCGAGGGCGCCGGAGGCGCGGGGTCCGATCAAACCAGTCGCGTCCCCGAGCGACGAATACACCAGGGCGCGACGATCGACCCTCGCGGCGTGGTCCCGAAACTTCAACGCGAGCTCGCCATCGTCGATCACCTCGCCGCCATGGCGACGCATCGGAATCTGGATCACCTCGATCGGCCCGTCGGGGGCTTCCTCGCCGAAGCGCGGCCCCGACAAGACGTGGCGGGCTTCCAGCCCCATCGGGACCGCGCTCGCGATCTCCGCGACCGTCGGAACCAGCACGCGCAGCGGCTGGCCTTCTGCCTCGATCGCATACAGCATCCCCATCAGGCGGAATGAGTCCGCTGGCGATGCGGCCAGGACCACCTCGGTCCCGGCCGGTGCTCCGACCAGCTGCAGCAAGCTTTCGACGACGGTGTCCCTGACACGCGCCGCCCGCTTGCGTATAGCCGCGCGGTCCGGGCCACCGGTGATCCACGCGACGGTGTCCAGGCAGAGGGCGCGGGCGTCGTCACCAAGCGGCGACCCGGTGCAGGACGACAGAACGGAGCGCCCGGCGGCACCACGCGCCGGGGCAAAATAGCCATGCAGGCTCCCCGACAGCCGCGGATCCCAGCTCGGCCCGAGCTCGGCCGCGAGCGCATCGATCAGCGCTTGCTCCTTCTGCGTGCTGAGCCAGAAATGTCCTTTCTCGCGACCGGTCATGATGTCCTCAATCAGGGCGTTCGGACCGAGCTACCGGACCCGGTTGCGCACGGCGCCAGGTTTTTCTACGGCGCTGAATTTCTCATTCGCAGGGCGGGATCACCTCTCATCGCCGCGTGCGTCATCCACGGGTCCCAGCGCCTGCCACAGTGCGCGCCGCAGCCGGTTGTCGCGCCACTCCTGCGGCCAGTGTCCCGGCAGATGAAAGTCATGCTCGAGTACCGCCATGGCGCCGGCCGCGCGCTGCATCTCGGGATGCAGACGCAGCTTCCGCGTGCGGTAGCCCTCATCGGCGTAGCCCATGGTCTCCACGAGGGCGCGCTTCTCGCCGCCGTCGCGATAGCGCGCCGTGACCAGGAAGTCCGGAATGAGAGGGGGGAGCGGCGTACCGGCATCATCGATCGCAGGTCCGATACTCTCTACCGGCTTCTCGATGATGACCGCGGCGTGATGGCGGCGCGCCATCTGCCGCTGGAACTGCAGCAGGATGTCGAGCGTCTGCCGCTCGTAATCGCTGTCCACCAGCATCATGCGCTGCGTCGAGGCACTGGGATGCACATAGGCGGCAACGATCTGCACCGGGTCGATGGGCGTCGGCCGCGCCACGATGCCAAGCGCGAGGTAGGGCGCCCGGGTGTCCTCGGCTGGGCCGGGCTCGTCCTCGGGACGCTCTCCGAAGACGGCGAGCCGCCCCACAACCGGCAATTCCTCACCGTTCAAAGCGCGCAGCCTTCCAGGCAAGACCTCCGCTACCCGAAGAAGCACCAGGCCATGCGGCCGCGTGGAGCGATACCGCTCCGGCGGTGTCGTCGCGATCTGATCCATCAGCACCGTGAGCTTCGCGAGGCCTGTGCAGAAGGCATCCGCCATCCGGATGCCCCGGTCGATCGAGATCGTCCGCGCAACCGCCCAGATAGCCTTCAGCTGATCCGGAATCGGCTGCGGCGCAAAGCCACCCGCGTCGACGCGCTGCAGGCCCCCCTCGGTCAGCAGCCGCACCAGCAGCCGTGCGAGCTGCGGCCGGCGGCTGGCAGGCGCAGCGGTCTCGCGTCGCTCCAAGGGGGCTTCCGTCGAGACCTCGAAGGATCGGACCAGCCGGACCCGGGGCTTCGGCAAGGGTCGGTAGCTCGCCGAGATCTCCGCCTGCTCAGATGACTCCCGATAGAACTCGCAGCTCACCGCATGCTGCGGCCAGTTGTCCGTGACATGCCGGCGTAGATATCGCTCATCCACCGGCACCAGCGCCGGCGGTCGCTCCGCCGCCGGCCGACAGTCGCACAGGATCCAGAAACCACGATCCCTGCTCTGCAGCCGCCGCACGATCGGAATGGCGTCAGCGCGCGCGGCTGACGTGCCACCAAAGCAACCGAAGGCCGCGCGCAGCTTGCGATCGTCGGAGGGGTCGAGAAACCGTGCGCCGTCAACCTCGCGCTTGAGTGCTGCCCTGAGAATGGAAAGACCTCCGCATTGTCATCGACAAAGGGAGGTCTTTGCACACCGGGTTGCGAATGGCGCGCCTTCTAGACGGCGGCGCGTGCACCCGCCTCATGCGCCAGCAGCGCGTCCATATCGGCCGCAAGGCTGCGCGGGGTCCAGGCCTGGCCGCTTCGCGCCAGGCTGACCGCGCGCGCAACACCTTCGGCTTCCTCGGCCCGCAGATGCGCCGTCACCGTCGCTTCCGCCGCCTGCCGCTCTTGCGCATCAAGCTCGTGCTCGAGCGCGTCGAGCCAGAAGCCACCCTCTCTCCGCGCCCGCGCAAGCTTGCGTCGGCCTTCTGTGACCGCAGCCCAGGCCCGCCGGGAGGCGCGCGCCGCGTCGACCGCCACGCGCACGAGCGGCTCCAGCATGGCGTTCAGCTGCTGCTGACGATGCGCACCAGGATCGTCATCGACATGGTTGAGGACATGCTCGGCCGCCTCCGCATCGACCCGATCCCGGAAGTCGGGCTCGGGCAGTTCGAGACCATAAGTGTCGGCGACCATGTCAACGGTCCGCAGATCCGGCGCCAGTGCCCGCATCAGCTCCAGCGTCGGCCGACCCACTTCTTCGACCGGGAAGCGCACGACGTTGCTCGCGCGAGAGACATCATCGGTCATCATCCGAAGGTCCTCCTTTCGATAGGAGCCTACTATATCTTGCGAAAGATCGAGATGGCAACAACAAGATGTTGAATTGTGCTGCGTTTTACTTGCAGGGTCAGGCGCTTGCATTTCAGCCGCCGGTAGAGACGCGGCGGCTGAGAGTAACGCGGTGCTGCACCGTCCTGATCAACCCCTTTGGGTGAGTGGCGAACTCTATAGCGGACAGGCTGCGGCACGGCTCACGGGCGGCAACCGCTTCGCGGTTCTCCTCTTCGTTGCGCCCCTCCGGGTGCCTCCCGCTCCTCCGTCCCGCTGATCGCCTCCGCAGTTCGCAATCACCCAAAGGAGCCGATCATGACTACGACGTTTGAAGCCCTCGCCACTCTGAGCCGCCGCGTGGCCGCCCGCTTCCACAGGCTGTTCAATCGCCTGACCCGGAAAGCCGAACTCACCTTCGCCATCACTGTTGCCATCCCGCCCTTCCTCAAGATGGAGGCCCACTACAAGACGGACTTCGGACGGAAGGCCCACGACACGCATTAGCGCCTGCGCCGCGGCCGCCGCGCCTGAGCAGCCAGGTCCCGGCGCGGCCCCGGCCGCGCCGGCTCTGCCCTTGCCAAGTCGCCTTCCCGAGACTGGTCCCGCTCTTGGCGGATGGCGGATGGCGGATGGCGGATGGCGGATGGCGGATGGCGGATGGCGGATGGCGGATGGCGGATGGCGGATGGCGGATGGCGGATGGCCGGTCTGCCCAGCCTAAAGGCCGCGCCAGTCACCACCGCGCTATCGCGCTGCGTCGGCCGGGCTGTGAGCCAGAGGCGGACAGGGGCCTCGGGCGGGCGTCCTCACCCTCCCGTTCGTGTTAGCTCGGGAGCGCCTTTGCACGCGCGATGGCAGGCGGTCGGGCGGCCCGGGCTGCGTCGTTCGGAGGCGGCGCGTGTCTGCGCAACGCCCGCAAGAGTCCACGCCCTCGTCCCCGTTGCGGCTTCAAGCGCGGGGGCGGCGGGGGACCTGGAGCCCGCGCGGTGTTGCCCCGTGGCGGCTGCGGTTGGACCAACGTGCCTGTCGGTGATGCTGCGAGGATCTGTTGTGGGGGCGGGGGCTTCGGCTCGGGCGTCGCCTTCGGGGGCCTCGGACTGCCTGCCGGTCGACCGCGTGGGTTGCGGGTACTGCCTCCGGCTTGGGAAGGGGCGGGGTGCCTCTCGGGCGAAGGAAGGGGTGTGCCTGGCGGGCCCGGGCGGCGCGATCAGGCGGGGTCTCCGAGCGTCCCAGGCCATCTTCCCGATCTCTCCCGGCTCGGGGGGCTCGTCCCTCAACCCCGCTCTGCCTCGGTTTGTGCGGGTTCTAGGCTGGGCGCCTCTGGCCGCAACCCCCGCTTCGCCGTCCAGGCGCGCGCACGCGCCTGTCATGACGGCGAAGCGCCTCCGGTTCGGACGGCACCGTGTCGCTGCGCTCCCGCACCACTGCCGTCCTCAGGGGTGCAGCCATCCGCTTGCCCAGCCTGATCGAACCGCACCGAGGCGGAGCAGGGCATCGGGCCCGACATCCCCCGGATTTTGTAGAGAGATCAGAAAGATGGCCTTCAAGAACGCTCGGAAACCCGCCCCCCAGACCGATCGCGCCGCCCCCAAGGCCCGCCAGGCAATCACCCTCGACCTCGCCGCCAGCTTCGTCCCCACTTCCCTCCAGGCCGAGAAGATCAGCACCACCTTCGCCCTCGACCCCGTCGACTTCGACGGCATCCGTGAAACCACCGAAGAGCAGATCGCCCTCTCCGCCAAAGCCGTCCAGCCCACCCTCCATGAGACCGCGCTGCGCATCCACCTCCAGCGCATCGTCGGCGCCTACGTCAGCTCCGCCCACGGCGCCGGCACCTTCTACAGCTCCAAGGTCACCGCCGCTCGCGAGCTCACCATGAAGCTCGCCAATGAACACCGCGACGAGGACCGCGACGGCGTCCTCGGCTTCGACACCCGCGCTGCCCGCGCCCGCGAATTCGCAGCCTCGGCCGGCCTCACCGCCTTCGCCCTCCTCGCCGCGGCCACCGGCGCCGTTCACGCCTACGCCGAACTCACCGGCGAAGACTGGAAGCCCTACGAGGCTCCCGCTGCCCCCTCCCGCAGCGTCAGCCGCCAGGCCGCCTCCACCGAACTCGACGCCCTCGGCTGAACTGCCGGCGGCACCCACCAGGCGGGAGCCTCACGGCTCCCGCCTCTCCGCGTTTCTCGGACCGAAGACGGAGAAAAAGGAAGGAAGCCACGACCCAGGAGACGGCATGCCCGGCTTCGCAGCGCCAGGCCCGCTCGCCGGCAGGGCCATCGGCCCCGCCGCCTCCGCAGGCCGGCACCGCTCCCGCGCATGCCCGCGCTCCGCGCGTCAGATACCGAAAAGGAAGAAAACCATGCCCAACCGTGCTATCAAGACCACCATGAACGCACCGCTCCGCAAAGCCTGGACACAGGACGAATTCCTCTCCTGGGCAGAACGCCAGGAGACCCGCTACGAATTCGACGGCTTCCAGCCCGTCGCCATGACAGGTGGCGATGCCGGCCATAGCCGCGTCATCCGCGGTTTGCACCGTTCCCTTGATCGGCGCCTCAACGGCGGTCCTTGCGAGCCGCTTGGCCCAGACGCCGGTGTCGAGACTGCCAATCACGCCGTCCGCTACCCGGACGCCCTCGTCACCTGCACGAAATTCGATAATCAGACCAAGCGTATCCCCGGGGTCGTCATTGTCTTCGAGGTCATCAGTCCCAGCACCAGCCGGATCGATCGCATCGTCAAGGTTCGCGAATACGCGGCCGTCTCCTCGATCCGTCGCTACGTCATCCTGGAATCCACAAGCATCGGTCTGACGGTCCTGGAACGGACATCCCCAGATCAGGCCTGGCAGACCACCGTTCTCACCGGAGAAGACATCCTTCGACTGCCTGAAGTCGGCATCGAGATCCCCGTCGCCGAAATCTACGACGGCATCGACTTCGAGGATCTTCCCGAAAGCTGAGGGCTCCCGGGGGGAGGCTGCGACGTAGTCTCCCAGATCCTCGTTTCAGACCGGGGCGAGCGTCCCCCGTCGCTCCGCTCCGGGTCGGGTCCTATTCCGCTAGACTAAGCGCTGCGCGCTAAGTTCCACGGAGCCCCTGCGGGTCTCCGCCTCTTCACGTAACGGCCCCTGACGCCTCTCTCCTGCTCATGGGCCAAGCCTCAAGACCGGCAGTCGTCATGACGGACGGCGGCAATGCCTCGAAGCCCGTCGCCTCGACCAGGTGATACGCCGCGCCGCAGCGCCGTTCGGCCCCGGCGCGACGCCGCAGAGCGGTCATCAAAAACCGCTCGGCCGAGGCTTCATCGGCCATCGCATAGCGTATGGTGCGGCCCTCCGTTCCCGTTCGGCCGAAGGTCACACTCACCACCAGATCGCCCAACAAGTCCCGCCCGACGCGGCAGCTCCACGAGCGACGCACGTTCCGCTGAGCGTCGACGGCGCGGAGCACGATGCACCGATCCTCCAAACCACCCACCTATTCGGTCAACTCTGCAAAGGCAGAGTCGCACGGTCAGACTGCGAAGTCCAAGTCTCATTCGCAATTCCCGATGTCCGGATGGCGCGAACGAAGCCAATCGACATGCGCCGCGCGGCGCCCGGGGCTCCGGTCCGCCTCCCGGCACAACAGCGCCCATGCCCGATCGAGCCGATCCCCATCATAGGGCCGCGCCACCCTGGCCAGCGATCGTAAAGCCCCATCCACCGAATCCACCGGAACGACATACGGCCGCAGCGGTGCCGCGAAGCGCGCATGACCCGCGCTGACGACCACACCTGACACCCGTATCCGGCCATCCCCGATCGACCGCTCTACGGCGGCCACATGCGTCAGGTTCTGGCGGATCGCGTTCGGCACCGTCGTCACGCGGCCGTCCGATCCATGCCGCGTCCATGATGCGGCTGACGCCGTCCCCTCGATCCGCCCCGACCAGGTTTTGACCTCCAGGACCATCAAACCACCGGGCGCCCGGACCAGAAGGTCGATCTCGGCCGAGCCTCCGCGGTCGCGAAGCACCACGTTGCGCAACACCGGCCACCCGAGCTCCCGCAGCCGCCCGGCGACCAATGCCTCCCCGAGCCCGCCGATGGCGGCCGCACGGTCAGGCTGTGCCTCCTGGGCTTCCGTCGCGCCGCTCTCGCGACGGCGCATGAATCGCGCGAACCAGGCGCCGATCACCTCCTCAGATCCCATCCGCTCCTCCTCGCCGGAAGTGTGGGCCACCGGGATGCGAACGGGGCGGCCAAGGTCCCTACCGCGGCAGCTGACGCGAAAAGGGCCGACCCCGTCGGGCCGGCCCTTTCCCCTGATCCATTCGCCGCGCGATCAGAGCAAAAACGCCGCGATCACCGCCAGAACCATCACCGCACCGACCACACCAATTTCAGCCAGCTGCCGCGCCCCGTGACCGCTGAAACTCGCAGCACCCAGCAGAAACAAGCCGGCGCTCAGGATCAGCCAGACAAAGGGTGAGGGGGGCTTTTTGCCGCGGAGCCACACCTTCAGGCTATCCATGACGCGCGTCTCACCGAGAGTCGGTCAATATCAAACCGCTTGCTTTCCGGATGACCCAGCATCGTGCATTCGGGTTACTGGCGACATGCCATGGCCCGATAGCGCTTTTGCTGATCCACGCAGTGCTTCCGTTTGGTCTGACAACACGCACTCTCCCGTTTTGGATCTTCATGGGACGATCGGTCACGATCGTCGACATTGCAATCCCAACCGGAGCCGCATTAGCGCCCGGTCCCGCGAACTCTTGGACAGGAGGAGGCATCGCGCCCTGTCCGTTCCAGGCGTTTGAGAGGGACATGCACTGAAAGTTGGGAAGGACCTCCTTCGTTCGCGCAAATGCAGATGCCCCAATGCTCACAGCGGCACAGAGCGCAACGCCGAACGACAACCCCCGCTTGAACCACATGAATTCGCTCCTTCCTAACTAACTATCTGTTGACTTGCGGCTCCGCCGATCTTCGCGGTCACGGATGCTCGCCATTGACCAACAGTCTCTCCGGAGGTGATACCATTCTGTGCGAGCGCCGACTGGCTCATGCCGGACAACACGTTGGCGATAGGTTCGTCAGCGTCTGCGAGCGCCAACTGCGAACCATAGGCGGGACCGAAATTGTAGTAGCCACGGGCATCGAGGATTGTTGGCTCTGAAACGCCGGCACTTTCGAGTGAACTATTAGCCTGCAACAAATATCCGGAGGCCGCTATCGCTTCGGTTGTCGGATCGTTCATTCCAGCTGAGCCCGGAACTATCTGGGAAGCAAGCGAGGGATTTGCGGCCAGGGCAGCTTGAAGACCCTCTTGATACGCCGCGGGATACATCTGAAAGGCACCTTGCGCACCCAAGGCGCCGCTCACATTTTGGCAGCCGCTTTCCAAAACGCAGGTAGCAGCGACTGCGGATGGGTTGATACCAACGGATTCCGCCTCGCTTACGGCCGTTGCCCCCCAGCTTTGCCCCAGCAACGTGTTGAGCGCGTCGCTGCCGCTCGACGAACTCGTCCCGCTGCTCCCGCTGCCGCTGCTCGACCCCGAACCATCCTGGACAGGCCCCACCGTCCCCGGATTGACCGTCACCAGTGGCACCCCCGGCTCCGCCACGAATGGCGTCACCTGAATCGGCGGACCGCTGATCGTCTGCGAGATCTGCGCCCAGGCCGGCATCGTGGACCCCGCCGCCATCAGCACCGCCATGATTGTCGCGCGCGAGCACCCACCGAGGCGCCCGCAGCCACTCACTCCTTTTCGTATCATCTGCATGCCCTGTCCTCCGCTTGAGCGGACAAAGCTTCCTGCATTCGGATGCGAACGGCGCGGCTGAATCATTTCGGCGCCTTACCCCCGGGCAGGGCGTCGATGCGGCAGTAAGTATGGCCCGCCGCTGAGAACGGATTCATCCAGCACGCCTCTATCGCCGCGAGGCGGCTGGCGTCCTGCCACCACGACAACCCAAAGCCGGCTACGAAGATGCCAAGCGTCGCTGCCGCCGCTATCCCATAGCGCCGCAGCGTCACCCTCTGGTTCCAGGCCCGCTCGCGGATGACCAAGACCTTCTCCAGCCGCTCGATGAAGAGCGGCAGGGTCTGATCGATCATCCGGACCGTCAGGTTTTCCTGCTCAGCCGTCGCCGCGAGCTCCAGATTCCGAGCCTGCAGGAGCGTGATCTGCGCCGCCTGCTGCAGCGCCCTCGCTTTGGCGAGTTCCGCTTCAGCCGCTGCTCGGCTGTCCCGCGCCGAAGCATCGATCGACGTCTGAACCGTGACGGTCAGCCGCCCGACGATCTCGATCGCGCCGAGCAGGGCGGAAACGAAGCGGCCCTCTGGCTCCTGCCAACGGATCGCCCATTCGTCACCGGCCTTGCGGATCTCCTCCGTCTGCCGGCGAAGCTCCGCAACCCAGTCCTTCGGCCCCCCTTCCTCCGGAGCGCCGGCCGACCCATCCCCGTCCATCATGTGCGCTCGTCGCCGCTCGCGGCGGCTGCCCCGATCGGCATTGGCAGCCACTCCTGCGGCAAGCCGCCAAAAAATGCGGGCACCTCCCGCGTCCACCACTTGTTCACCCGCGCCCGGTCGAAGAGCGAGAGAGGCTCGCGACCCTCGCCGTTCATTGCCTCGGCGAAGGTTAGTCCGCGGTCCGTGACCTGAGCCATACAGGATAGTGCAGGCATCATCGCCACCTTCGCGTTCCGTTCTAGGGCATTGCGGATCGCGCGATGCTCCAGGACTGGCTTGAACGCACCTCCGGCCGATCGGCCGGACAGGACCAGGCCGCTGTTCAGGACGATGACCGAAGCCGCAGGCATGAAGCCGTCGACCTCCGCAAATTGCTCCAGGTAATCCAGGTCCGCCGTCTCCGGTCCGACACAAAAAAAGCCGACGACCCGGATCGCACTCCCCTCCATGGCGTCGAGCACCGGCACCTCCTGGATCAGCCGGGAGAACCCGGTGGCACCGCCGCCGACGTCAAGCACGGCGTCATATCGGTGCCTGATCAGGTCGCCGATCCGGTCCTCGATCCAGGCCTTGCCGTCCTCGATGCCTCCGTTCGGCACCTCCTCCGCATCCGGGAAGAAGGTCGAGAGCGTATGGCTGCGGTTCTGTTGGTCCGCGTTCCAGGCCCGGATCGGGTTGCCCTGCGCGCGGAAATACTGGACCGCCATGTTCAGCAGTGCGGTCTTCCCAACACGCTGGCGCCCCAAGGCGACCAGCAGGATGGGGAGCCGGTCCACCGGCCTCATCTGTCCATCAGGCATCACTCAGTTCTCCTTTTTCTGGGTTTTCCGGCCATGAGGTACCAGTCCTCCCGGTCGAGCTGCGCCTCGATAGATGCCAAGGCGGCTTTCACATGCGGGGGATCGTCGGGCTTCGCGTACCGACTGAGCGGCTGGTCCGATGGCGGCTTTGGTGGTGGGAGCGGAGGCGGGGGGGCCTGGCTCAGGGGGAAACCCTGCTCGCGCTTGCCGTTGGCCCCGGGATGCGCCACAGGCTCGCCGCCCCTGACGGCAGGGTTCCCCGCGGCGATGGCATCCAGGATGGCGGGCGGCGTCCACTTCGCCATCCGAGAGGGGTAGACGGGCTTCTGCACCTTATCGGTCGGCTTCAGGCCATCGGCCGCCAGATCCTGGATGACCGTTTGCCAAGCTTTGGCCGCCGCACGCTGGCTAGGTTCCATGGCATCGCGGCTTTTGACTCCGTGACGCGCAGCTTCCGTGCAGATGGCCGGCCACGTCAGCTTACCGGCAGCGATGCCCTTCGCAACCGTCAAGCGGTGGGCCCGCAGCCAGCTGTAAAGCTGGCCACGCCCGCGATACGCGACGAGGCGCTTCTTCCGAAAACGAATGGGGGTGTCATCGGTGCTCATGCGCCTGAGGCTGACGCCTTCGGTTGCGAACGGCAGCCCTTTTCAGGAAATCACGTCTCTGTGAATTTCGCGCTCACGCGATCCTTCCTGGGGTCCGGCTTACGCCGTCGCTACGCCCCGGCTACGCCTTGGCGCGTCCGTGGCTACGCCGTCTAAGTGAGCCATATGGACCAATGCATCCTTGCTGCTTTTTGTCCGGGCTCGCGGAAGGTAGCGGGCGCGGGATCAACCTAGGCCCGGCAGTTTCACAGATCGGTGATCCCTTTCAAACCTGATACCGTGCGCACGCAAAGGCCCAAATCTGGCCGCCTTACATTGATGGAAGCTGAACGAAGAATGGGTAAAATAGGTTCGTCGTAGAAACACTTCGACAAGAACGTGCTGCAAACTCGGCGACCGGAACCTACGGGTGTAGGGTATGGCTCGGCTTGACCTGTATATCGGCACGAAACCGCTGGTTCAGGAGAATAATTGTTCCAGAATCGCCGCATCCGCCCGCTTACGGTTCCGGGAACGACTTGGTTCTTGGCCTCTGATGTCTTTGGGGATCAGGAGATGAAAAATCCTCATCGGGCTCTGGCCCAGCTGGAATCCGGAAAAAGAATGGGCGTAACTATTGCTCACACACTTGGCGGCTCGCAGACCGTATTGCTGCGAACGCTGCTCGTTGTTTAAGTGGAGGATAACGACGATCCCATGAAACAATAGGTCTAGCGCTGATATGACCGAAACTGAGCCGCCCAGCCACTGTGACATTTGTGGCAGCGAGGCAAAATTCGGGTCAGACTGGGCAGTTAAAGAATGCTCGTGTCCCCGGTGTGGTGATTTTCGATACGAGACGCCTTCGGGCTGGCTAAAGGTGAAGACCAGTGATCACATGGTACGTCTGTCTGGCTGGGTTCGAGAGCAGAACGCGGCGGGAGTCGTACCAAACATCACTCAAGAAACTTCCCGCCGCGTCGCTCAAATGCGGCTTCCAGGACTCAGAGACCGCGCGAATAGGGCGCTGGTTGTTGCCGTTCGAAAATGGGGCAGTTCTGATAGGTGGGATAATGTTCAGTCTTTTCTGTATTCACCTGAACTCCTGGGCAATAGCTACACAGAAGATGCGAAAGCTGCCAGCGTCTTGCTGAGAATAATGGCCGATGATGGCCTTTTAGAACAGTCCAACAGCCAGCTTTTTCGTATCTCATCTAAGGGATGGCTGGCCGCGGAAGCACTATCTTCGTCTCCCTCCGGCTCAGCGGCTGGCTTTGTCGCGATGTCATTTGATAAAAGCCTACGAGTCGTTTGGACAGATGGCTTTGATCCCGCCATACGCGCAGCAGGCTTCAATCCCGTCCGGATCGATAACAAAGAGTTCCTGGGCGGTATATCGGATGAGATTATCGCGGAGATCAGGCGGTCAAGGTTTGTCGTTGCTGACTACACCGGGCAGAAAGCTGGAGTTTACTTCGAGGCCGGCTTTGCCCTGGGATTAGGCCTGCCTGTCATTCCGACCTGTAGGGAGGACGAGGTGGAACGTCTTCATTTCGACATTCGGCACCTCAATACGCTGGTTTGGACCGACGCAGGAGACCTGAGGGACAAGCTAGCCAAGCGCCTCCTGGCTGTAGTTGGCGCCGGCCCCACGCAATCTTAGACCCGCGATCAGGTGTCCGGCTTCACACGCATGCCGTTTTCCATTTTCACCCGGGAGAGAGCACTGAAGCATGCCAGCCGTCAGCCGAGGTCTGAACATGACCGCGACCGTGACGACCGACGTCGTTCTGAGGCCGCCATCAGGAGCTAGTCTAAGGCGGCCTCCCACTGAGGCTGTCACGGGTCACGGCCGCGGGTAGTATGCAGCCGCCCGAATCGGCGGGCGCCGCACGGCACGAGTTCTACAAGGAGATTTCATGTCAAAGGCATTCATCGCGCAGGTGATCCAGGAGTCCGTCGAGACGACAGGGGTCGCTGCAAATCATGCTGCGGGGGCCGTGATGGACGCGATCGTCAAGGAGCTCAAGAAGACCGGAAAGTTTACGCTTCCGAGCTTCGGCACCTTCACGGTGAAGAAGACAAAGGCACGGCAAGCGCTCAATCCCCGAACTGGCGAGAAGATCAAGGTAAAGGCAGGAAAGACCGTTCGATTCAAAGCGTCTCCCACCCTGAAAAAGGCTGTGTAGTCGGACAGGAGCTGGTCCAGCCTAAGCCATGCCCTCCCTCGCGAGGGCGTGCGCCGGCGCTGCGGCGGATGCACGACATCCGCTGCTCCCACGGCTCCAGGCCTATTTCACATGCCCGCCCCCGGCGCTGATCTGCGCCTCTCGGCCGCAGCAGCCGCCTGGGCCATCTGCCGGGCCGTGGTCTGGGCCTGCGCCCGCAATTCGGCCAGGTGAGCGGCCGCTTCGGCTCCTCTGGCCGCATCACGCGCCAGAGTCGTATTGGCGGCAATGGCGGCGTCGAGCGCGGTCAGATGGCGGCCGAGGCTGTCGTTGACGGCGGCAGCGCGCAGCCGGCGGAAGGCTTTGCGGCCGGCCTCCGGATCGGCTTTTGCTGCCGCCTCCATCGTCTGGTGAGACTGGATGAAGGCGTCGATCGCCGCCTCGCGGTCGCGGACGGCATCGCCCAGCAGATCGATGCCGAGCGCCTTGTAAGGCTTCTCGGACATGTCCTCGGCGGCGCGTTCCCATAGTCGCTCGCGGGTTATCGGCGTGATGTCCCCCATGGCTTGGCGATGCCGCTCTGCCTCCAGCACGGCGCCTTCGGAGATGACGGTCCAGGTCGTGCCGCGGCTCCGGCTTTCAGCGACATAGGTGGTGAAGGCGGTCACTCCGGCCGTGCCACGCGGGAGAGCATTGATATGCTCGTCCGACGTGATGCCCTGTGCTGCGTCAATTGTGAGTGCATGACCGAAGCCTAGCAGCAGGCGGCCGGTCTTCGCATCCTTCAGGCGCCGCCACTCAACCTCCGCCACGGCGTCTTCTTTGGTAACGATGCGCAGGCCATGGGCGGATTGGCCCAACACCTGAACCACATCGCCGTTGTTCCCAACCTGGGCCTCATGACCGTCGATCTTACCCCAGGTGCGCCGGAACAGTCGCACCCGGTCACCTACAGCCAAGGTAAGGTCGAATTCTCTGTTTCCCTGGTCGATGGCACGATGAGTGAATTCCTGACCCGCGATCTCCCCACGTGCTTTCAGTCGTTGCCGGATGGCCCGGCTGATCTCAGCCACGTCCTCGTTGGTCGGCGCGCTGACCGTAATACCCCTCTTCGAGCCAGCCGCCAGCAGGATGTCGCGCCGAGCGATATAGAGGTCCGCGATTTTCGCGATCACCTGGTCCCGGTCGCCTCCGACCATCATTGCGTGGCCATCGGCGCGCTTCATATCGAGGGCTGTTTTGGCTTGTCCTTCCCGGAAAAGGCCGGTGATGGTGCGGCCGCGTCGCGTCCTCTGTCGCATGGTCGAAAGCATTTCCGGCAGAGCCTCGGGCGGAAGCACGCGGCGGAGGATCTCGATGCTATCACCAGCCTCAATCGCGTGCGCCTGTTCCCGGTCCCCCAGCATCCGGATCGTCATGCCCGTCTCGGCCTGCAGCTCCAGGAGCTTTAGGAGTGATCGGGGACCGATCTGGCTTGCCTCGTCCAACACGAGGACGGTGTTAGGGTTGGCCTCGAACTCCCCCTTCTCGATCTGCGTGAGCAGACTGGCCAGCGCAAAGGTTTGCTCGATTCCCGCGTCCTTCAGGGCGTCCGCTTGGCGCCAGGCCATCGCAACACCGATGACCTGGCGACCAAGCGGGCTGAAACGCCGATCGGCCTTCCACCCGTCGACCAGCGGCTCCAGCAGAGTGGTTTTACCGGCACCGGCGACGCCCGTCAGCATGGTGAGGGCGCCGCCCTCGGCAAGCGCATGGATCGCCGCGCGCTGCTCGTCGGTGAAGGTGTAGCCGCTGCGGGCGATGGCGGCCGTGATTGCGTCCGCAGGCAGCGCGGCCGACTTGTCGAGCGCGGCATTGCGCGCCAGCTTCCCCAGTTTTTCCTCAATGCGGACCTGAGCGGAGTTTGTCACGCGCACCTTGTCGGACG
The DNA here is from genome assembly GCF_054665075.1 of Acidisoma sp. 7E03. Taxonomy (NCBI): domain Bacteria; kingdom Pseudomonadati; phylum Pseudomonadota; class Alphaproteobacteria; order Acetobacterales; family Acidocellaceae; genus Acidisoma; species Acidisoma sp. 7E03. The sequence goes on along the minus strand of NZ_BAAFHE010000015.1, from coordinate 71,977 downwards.
AGGAGCCCGTGATCAGAGCGACATGCTCTCCTTTGAGCTGAATGCCGCGCTCCTCCAGAAGGTCCACCACGCGGGCAATATCTGCCGGGCCGCCCGGTGCTCCGAGGCCGATGAGACCGCGCGCGGCATACATACCGAGCTTGTCATAATCGATAACCGCTGCCGTGTGGAACTCTTCGGCCAGCGCGCCGGCTGCAAATCGATAAGCCCTGTCGAACCTTTCTTCTTCCGGGATCTCAGCGTGTTCCGCCTTGCGAAGGACAGTCTCATGCCGCCAGTCGAGAGCTTCCGCCTGTTCCTTCCAGATGCGATCCTGATCGACCTTCATCTTGCCGAGCCGGCCTTCGGCGCTGGCTTCTTCCATGATGTCGAGCTTCTTCTCAGCCGACATCTCCTCCCAATCGAGGCCTTGCTCTTTCGCGAAGGCCTTGGCCTTCCGCAGGATCTGATTGTCACGCTTGCTGAAAGCGGTTTTGACGTCCTCCGGGATCGCTGGAATGACCACCGCCTGGTGATCGGCGCTCACCGCGACGTCGATGCCGTGCCGCTTCAACTCCTCGGCGAGATAGACCTGGAAATAGGCACCGATCGTCTTGACCTTGGCGTCGGTCAACACGCGCGTATCGAGCGAACCCACACGCCCTTCGGCGGTTACGACCAGGTTCATCAGGAAGTGGTGGATATGGTCGTGCGGGTCGCCAGCGACGGGTGCATCGAAGAGGTAGGTTTCTCCATCCGCTCCGTCCTGAACCTGCAGCGTCGGACGGGCAGTATGGTGGCGAAAGCTGATCCAGCCAACGGCGCCCGGCTCTGCGCCGTCCTTTCCTCCATCCCCCTTTCGCGCCCAGCCAATCTCAGACACAAGGTAACGCATGGCACGATCGGCTGCCCGATCCACGGCGTGGCGGATCATTGCCTTTTCTGCGTGGGTCGGTGCGAAGGCAGCCGCCAGCGAGACCGACTTGTCCGGGCTGAAGACGATGTCGAAGCCGGAAAGCTTGCGGTTGTGCTTTGACCAGGCCTCGCCATTGTCAGCCCGCCTACCCTCAAAGAGACGGGCCATCTCCTGATCGCGAGGGGGGCGGCGTTTATCGATCCCGATTGCGTCCGCGACTAGGGCCGGCATATCCGGCCGCCACATGCCGCGCTCATCGTTGCCGGTGTAGTAGGAGGTCAGGCGTCCTCCTGTCTCCAGCTCGCGACTAGCCTCGTCTACACCAACCGGCTGAACCGCTGGCCCCGATTCCGGCTTGCCCTCGGTGAAATACCGCAGGATCAGGTGCCCTTTCGAGGCGGCCGAAATCTTGCGGAAGTTCATCATATGTGGGCGTTGCCATTCGTGTGCTCGCTAGCGGCCGCATTCATGCTGTTACCGGCGAGCAGCTTGAGGATCGCTTGCTGGTCCGACTGGATTTGGCGAGTTGCGATCAGGACATCGCGCAAAAGCGCAGCGACCGCCGCGATCACCTCTTCGAGCTTTGGACCGTCGCCATCATCCTTCGGCAGAAGCATACCGACGAGACTACGGACGAGCTCCAGGGTTTCGCGCGTCTGCTCGCGGACGACCGTTAGGTCCTCCGCCATCGAGGGGTCAGTCGCCGCAGGCCCTCCGGCGCGCGTAGCCTCACTCATCGTCGTAGTGGCTCGGATTCCAGGTCCAGGCGCCGCCGCTCCACACGTAATGCCCCTGCACCCAAGGATGGGTCTCCACTGTCCGCAGCTGCGTCTCCGGCGGCACCCGATGGTATTGCCAGCTGCCGAGCTGCCAGTGCCCCGGCAACAGCGCTTTCGTGATCATCGGTGGAGGTGGTGGGGCAGGGAGGGCTGCTGGGGCCTGTGCTGCCGCTTGCGCCTCTATCGGCATGGGTTGGGTAGGGGTAGGCGTCTCGGCCGCCGCTCGGGCCATGCTGACCGCTGTCAGGGCCGTCCCGCGGTCATGACGGATAGCCGCGTCACGGGCCAGTCGGACCTGCGTCAGGGCCTGCCCTCCGGCGCTGATACTGCTTGTATCGGCCACAGCCCCGTCGTTCAGAAGCCGGGTCTCTGCCTGCTCCAAGGCCCCGCGAGCGGCACTATATCGACCACTCTGAAGTGCCACCTGAGCGGCATCCAGATAAGGCACTGCCGAAAGGTAGCCTGAGGCTGATGGTGTGTAGGGGGCGCCCGTCGCCTCGGTCGACAGAAGCGGCGCTTGCTGGATTGCGCCGCCTGCGGGGATCAAGGGCGTCGGTGCCATGAGATCGACCGGCTGTCCGGCCAAGGATGTCGCGGCGAAGGCGAAGACGCCCGCACCTGCGGCCAAAGCAGTCCTGAGTGGGAACATGGCAAGGCCTCCTTTCCGATCCATCGTCACGGCTGTGTTCTGCATCACGCTGCTGCATCCCGGGCGCCGTTTGCGGGCACCGATAGCTGCGTGATGAGCGTGCGCAGCCGCTCCGTGAATTCCACTTCCGTCATCGCAGGCGGGTCGACGCGCTCGGCGCGACCCAAGCCTTCGTCACGCTCCGTCAGAATGCGAAGCGCCGTCGCGCGCGCCGTCGCGGGTGGGGAACCCCCCAGCTGCTCGATCGCCGTCAACTGCTTGATGAGTCCGGCATCGATGGGATCATCCGGACGACCGCCATCAAATTCCCCCGGGATCGGCCGGGCGCTCGCCGCTTGCAGCATGGGTGTTACGGCGGTTACTGGAACACCAGCCGCAGGCGCTACCGCGCGCACCCCATGATCGGTCGGCACTGCGGCCAGCGCCCGGAGGGCGGCCATGGCGCAGGCGGCCGTGGAGGCGCCTTGCCCAGCCGCCCGCATCATGCCGGCGGCCATCGCGTCGATCGCCGTGGACACCTCCCTCGCGCCATCGAGGAGGGCGAGCGCCCGGCTTTCAATCAGCTTTGCGAGCTCGTCTGCTCGGGCCAGGCGCGCCCGGATTTCCGAGGGATCGGGCTCACGCAGCATGATGGTGCGACCGAGCCGCTTGGGTCCTGTCTCGTCGATCTTGGCGTGGAAGACCCGGGCATAGATGCGTCGGCCGCCCAGGAGGACGATCGCTTCACCTTCGATCAACGAGGTCAGATCCTGCCAGTCCACCCGCGAGACGGACCGCAGCTCGGCATGCTTCGCCTCGCGATAGGATCCGTCGTCGCCCCCCTGGTAGGACGAGAGCTGTGTGACATTGGTCTGTCCCGCAGTCTTTTCGATCCACTCGCGCGTGCGGCCGGAATCCTGCTGGCGCATGGCGACCGTCATATTGGCGTTGCCGAGCATCGAAGCGGTGCGCTCCCCGATCCTCGCCCAGATGCCCGAGACCTCCTGGAATCCCAGCATGAAGCAGACGTTGAGGCCACGGCCCTGCGAGAGCATCGCGTCGAGGCCGGTCGTCGCGTAATAGGCCAGCTCGTCGAGCACGATGGGGAACGGCGAGGGGCCCATACCAGGCTTGTCGTCGTCGGTATATTCGCCCTCAAGCGTCAGCCCGAGCAGCTGCGCCATCATGCCGCGCAGGGAGGCCACCACCAGCTTGCCAAGGGCGGCCAGCGTCGCCTCGGAATTCTCCAGCGCCGGCAGATTCACCACAAGAATGCGCCGATTGAGCACAATGTCGCGCATGTCGATGTCGCCGCATTCGACGCCGAAGATATGCCCGAGGCTGGTCGCGAGCTTCGCGAAGATCGGCGTGAAGTAGAACTGGGCATAGCCATGCTGCTTGGAGGGCTCATCGCCCTTCTGCTTGTCCAGCGGCAGAGTCGGATCATAACCGGGTAGCTCGCCGAGATAGGACTTCAGTGGCCAGACGATGTCCTCGGGAATCTCGCCGCTGACATCGAGCTCTCGTACCACACCTGTCTCGCGATCGCGCAGGAGCGCGATCTTCTCCATGGCGAGTTTCCAGATCCAGCGAAGCTCGATCGAGAAGCGAATGACCTCGATGTTGAGCGGCACGCCTTTCACGTCGCGGAGCCAGACAAGGATGGGTGCGATCGTGCCCATCAAGGCCACGGCGCGTTCGCGGAACACGCCATTGGCGTCGTTCGACGCTTGCTCGCCGAGCTGGCTCGCAAGAAGCTCGCGCAGCGCGTCCGCATTTCCGATCGAGAAGGGATTGAACGTGTGACTGTCCTTCACGCCGGACGCTACCATGAAGTTCAGCACGCGCACGTCGTCCTCCCTGCCAAAACGCCGCGCGAGTGCGAGCACCTTCCCAAAGAGCGTGCGGTCGGCCTTACCGTCGACCAGCACGAAACCCGAGCCCTCGGCCAAGGAATTGACCAGCAGACTGAGTATGGCCGTCGTCTTGCCCGCGCCCGTCGTGCCGGGGATCGTCATGTGTTGACGCAGATCGTCCGGTGTGACCCAGAGCTCCTGACCCGAAGTGCTCCATCCAATGAAGAAGCTTCCGTTCGCCTGCCGCGCCTTGCGTGTGCCGGGAATAGGGTTGCCATAGTCCTTCCGATGCGCCGACCAGGGAAGACGTAGAGGCAAGCGCGGCGCGCGCGTCAGCACCCAGGCCGCATAAAGCGCCGAGAGCGGGACAGTGACATTCACGAGCGCGGGTTCGAACCAGGTGACACCCGCGGCAAAGGACAGCACGATCCCAGATGCAGAACTTCTCAGCCCTTCGGAAAGCCTCGTAGTGAAAGGCCGGGTATCGCGCAGATGCTGCGCACCGGTGCGCTCGAACTGTTCCTGGGGGCCGACGATTTGCCGCTGAACCATCTCGGTCAGTCTCCGAGGCCGAAGGGGTTTTTAGCGGGTGGATTGCCACCTGCCGGCGCGCCTGGGGCTGCAGTGACCTGCGGGGCAGCCTTCAGCTGCTGTGTGAAAGATGCGGGCACCTGGCCCCCCGGCTGCTCGGTGGTCGGGCCGCCTGTGTCGGTGCCGGCACCGGGCTCGTTATCCGCCAGACCGGGCGGAGGAGGGGATGCCGGGATGGCCGCACTTGCGCCCGGTTGATCGGCGTCCGCGCGGGACGGAATCGTCTGGTGTCCCAGAAAGAAGCCGCCCGCCAGGATGCACAGACCTGCCGTCGTCAAGAGCAAGGGGCGCCGACGCCGTCGGACGGGAACTGCTTCCACATGCTCGACGGCGGCAGTTGCAGTTGCAAGCGTCGGAGGGACATCTCCAACGATCAGATGAACCGTGCGCCCTTCTGGCACATCAACCATCATAACAGTCACGCGCTCACTCCTTTCGAACCGTCACGCACTCAGCGGCGCTCGGCCCTCTCTTTTGCTTAGTGGATCCAATGTGCGATGTCGTTTCGAAGCCTCGTGAAACCGCTCAGGAAGTACATCGTCGTGAACCGATGAAATCTCTCAGGCTCCATCTCGTCCCGCGCACTTAGGGCCCCAGCGAAGCATGCGCGTGCCACTTCGGAGACATAGCGCTGCAGCGGAGCCAGAAGGCTGTTCGGCATGTCCGATCCTGCGCAAAACTCCTTCCAGTTCTCCGTTCCCCGATCCTGAAGCATCACGACGTTCAGCTCCGCCAGCGAACATAGCCAGGACCATTCAAACGCACCGCGGATCGTGTCGATGTTCAGGGGAAAATTTCGGTGTGTCCCCAACCAGTCGAGAACGGGCAGAAGGTCTCGCAGCAGCCCCGCAGCGCGTTCCCGGAACACTACTTCCGTTCCTCCGCGTTCCGGGCTCCGCAGGTCAGATGCCAGGACTTCAGCGACGGTCGAGACAATTTCCCTCACACTTTCCACTCCTCGCCACCAACGCACTTATCATCGCAACGCTGAATGCGAACGGCCTTCATATCCTTGCCCGCAAGGAGCTGCGCCCGGCATGCACCTGTCGCAGTGCCTGCATGGCGCTTGCGATAGAGGGAGCCGTCATCGGTTGCTCGGCGGCGCGCTCGGAAGCCCAATGATCCCGCGCACCCGCTGCTTCGATCCGAGGGTTCGGGTGCGCGTAGCGCCCCAGGCCCTCGCTCTCAAAGCCGAGCGATTGAAGCGCGTAGAAAAGCGGGCGGTCGACGAACTTCACCCAGACAAACTGTGACGGCGCGAGCACACCTGCCCGAAGGCGGGCCACGTTCAAGACGCTCATCAAGGCGGGTGCTGTGTAGGCGTGGCGCGCTGCAACCCCGGCCGCCGCCTCGAAAGCTTTTGGGTCGGCCAGAATGGCATCCACGCGCCTGGCCACGACGTCGGGGATCGGAAGGAACTTTTCGGGGCCTGCTTTGCCTTCCCCTTTGCTCGCATCGAGAGCCGCCGACGCCTCGCCCAGCAACTCAAGCGCTTCGTCCCGCTTTTCCACCATATGAAGTCCGAACGCCGCAAACAGTAGCCGCACGACGGGCGTCGCCTTCTCCGGTCCCCGCCAGGCAGGACCAAGTTGCGAAATGAGAGCCGCCGCGGCCCGCGTCTCATCAAAGGGCGCTCCAGCCTTACAGACAAACCGATCCAGCCACTCCTCCGCCGTCAACGCGTAGTCGGCGGGGCGTATCGCGTCCGGCTCAAGGCGTGTGAGCGCGAGGCGCCGGTTCACAAACGCCCTGGCCACAGCGAACCGCTTCGTCTGTTCACGGAGAAGACCATCGAGATCGAAATGCCGCTTGAACCGCGCCGGCGCCGCACGGGTCGCGCAAAGAGCGGCCAGGATCACAATGAAGGCCACCGCCGGTATCCGCACATAGAGGCCGATGGCACGGAGGATGCCGACGAGATCCTGGAGGGTGACGCCCGCCGGATCGGACGCCGCCATCTCTCGATCCGCGAGGTCGAAGCGATGAGTCAGGGGGTGAAGCCAGACGATCTCGCGGTGTGCGAGTGCCATGACCCAGGCGCTGATCCTCGCATGATCATTCGTCCAGAGCAGGTAGGCACCCACGCCTAGCCCCACGACGATGACGATGAGATTGAAGGCGGCCGTGTCGTCGCTGGACGGCCAGGAAGCGCGGGAGTTGTTCATGGGAGGTCGCATCCTCAACCCTTTGACTGAAAGGAAGTGAGCGGCATCGCGATCGACACTTGGCCGGGGGCCGCCGGCTTTCGCCGTCCCAGCGCCTCGAGCCGCAGCGCCTGCTTCAGAACCGAAAGAAGATAGCGCTGCTGATACTCGGGATTGTGGGAATGGTAGTAGGCGACGCCACCCCAAAGATCCCCGTGCGCCTCGTCGAGCCCCTGCCGCAGGATCCAGGCACCGGCTTCGACATTGGCGCAGAAGTTGTCGCGCAGAGCTTGGAAGGTGGCATCCTTGCTAGCGTGCCAATGGCTGGCGACGGTCGGCACCCAGATCTGATTGACCTGCATCGGCCCGATATCGACGGTCCCGTTGGTATTGTCGCTGACCGCGCCGAGAGTGCCGCCCTCGACGTTCAAGATGATCAGGAGCAGGGCAGGGGGTTCCTGATAGAGGCGGGCAGCGGCCAGGATGCACGCACGGATTGTCGCCGGCGTCGTTGTTGACGCGCCCGCTTGGGCCGGAAGGCAGGGGGCGAAGGCAAGGATTGCCGCCCCCGCCAATCCCAACAAGTTTCGGATCATGGTGTCAGCCCAACCTGAGTGCGCGAGCCAGCACTCGTGCTGAGATTGAGCCTCTCCACCGCCGCACGCCAGACCGCATTGAAGTCGCTGACCATGATCGCATTTGGGCCTGCGACCTGGTGTATCGCCTCCATGGAGGCGAGCATCACCGACGCGAAGGTTCCGCCTCCGATGCTCCGCACCCGGTATCCCAGCAAAGCATCGTCGTCGCGCACGATGTCGAGCGCGAACCCCTTGCCTGTCGCTTCGCGCCAGATTGCTTCACCCGCAACGAGGAAGGCGGGCAGAAAACCATCGGCGGCGCTGGCCTCACGGGCACCAATCGACAGCCGTTGCCCGTTGGCGGGATCGTCATAGACGACCGGCCGGCCGGCGCGCATGAGCAACACACCCATTGTGCGACCGACAAATTCAACATTGATCCCGCTCATGCGAATCGCCTCCTGCGCCACGTTGGCACTGCGGTACGGACCGATCCCGCGACCCATCGGCGCACCGTCCGAATCAACGCCGGTAGCGTCAGCCCAAAGAAGGAGATGAGCGAGAAGAAGACGAAACCTGTCAGGGCGATATACAAGGTTGTCCAGGACCAGTAGACCGCCGCCAGAACAACCGGCAGACACGCTCGGGCATCGAGCATAAGGACACGGACGGGCTGCCCGGTGTTACGCCACATCGCCTATCCCTCCTCACGCATCTCATAGGCAGCCGTCTCTTCAGAGATCCGGCCGGCCTCCAGAGCGTTGCGGATTGAGACCTCGTAGGACTGACCACGCTCCCGCACCGCCTGCTGCGTCAGCGCCGGCCATTCGGTCGGATCTGTCCGCAGAAACTCGCTGCGAAGCTCGCGATCGAAGACGAGAATTTCTCGCAGAGCCGTGCGCTTGCCGTCGATTGATCGCGTGAGACGCTGATTGATCACAAGGCGAAGGGATTGCGCGACCGCGGAGACAAGATTGTCTCGCTCATCGCCTGGGCATAGGCTGGCAATCCGTTGCATCGTCGAGGAAGCATCATTCGCATGGAGCGTCGAGGTCACGACGTGCCCCGAAATCGCGGCCTGTATCGCCGCGCTCATCGTCTCGCTATCACGGCACTCGCCGACGATGATGTCCGTGGGCTCCCGCCGCATCGCACCGCGCACAAAGGCCGCGAAGGACGCGAGATCGCGGGGGATTTCCGATTGGTTGATTGTCGAGGCCACGCCTCTCACACGCTCAAGAAGAAACTCTACCGGGGCCGCGCCCTCGACGATGTTGAAGTGCCCGTTTGGATCTTCGAGCTTGGCGACGGTCATGCCTGAAATGAGCGTCGATTTGCCCGAGCCTGTGGCACCACTGACGATGACCAGGCCCTGCCGGGGCCGGTAGTTGGAAAGGATCATCGGCTCGACCATTTGCTGGGCCAGGGGCGGCGGCATGTCCGCAATAGGCCGCAGCACCACGTTGCCACCGTCCCGTCGCGATGTTCGCGTCGCCGTGCCATTCAGACGGAAGCGCAAGCGGGTCGAGCGATCGATCTGGATCGCGTAGGCCGTGTCGAAATCGCTGCCACCTTGCAGACGCGCCATGCCGTCCGCGCCGTAAAGGTGATTGACGATGTAGCTGAACTCGATCTCGTCGATGCCATGCTGGGTGACGCGATGGTTGTAGCCATGAATGCCAACCCAGACCGGATGTCCCGTCTGAAACCGGATACTCGAAGCGCCCTCGCGATATGCCCAGGTCAGCAGCGAATCGAGGCCCGGTGCCTTTTTGCGCGGTTCCTCCACCCACCGGAGATCTCGGCGGTCCGCATCGGGCCACACGACCGAAGGTTCTGGCGCGTCAAACATCGGGACCGTCCGCTCGCCGGGAAAAGGAGAATGTCCGGCCCGGACCAGGAGGCGCGAATTTCAGGTCCACCGGGAGAATTGGAAGACCGCGCCAGGGACTCGCGAGCGCCTCTTCCGGGATGGAAAGTGCTTCGCTCGCTGGTGACGGCATCGGCTTCCTAGACATGGTCACCTCCCATTCGTGAAAGCGCATAGGCAAGGCTCGCGATGCCAACATTCGGAGGTTCCGATAGAATGGAGTGGACGCGCACCTGCCGCCGAAAGTCGCGGTCTTGTGGGGTCTCGAAATCATTGCCCGGCCACGATTCACGCGCAGCTTGGAGCCGTCGCCGGATTTCGATGATCGGAAGGCCCCTCGGCATTTCTAAAGGTAGGGCTGGAGTCCATTTCAACTCGTTGGACAGCCACTTGAGCCGCCATGCGGCGTAATCGTCCGTCGTTTTGAACTGAGCTTCGAACATGCGGCACAGCTCTTCACCGGTGGATTGAAGCTCTTCGATAAGATTGATCTTCCGCTGTTTCGGAAGCCAATCTGCGTAGGGCGCTAATGTCGCGGCTTGTGCCGCTAGGTGCCGCGCATTGGCGGCTTCCCAAAGCTCCTCCCAATTGGGCCGGTAGGTTCGAAGCCGCAGAGGCGGGAGGTCACTCATTGGGGGCACCCCACGCCGGGCGTCCACCGTCTCGGATCGCCCTGCAGCCCGGGTTGGTCGGTGATACGGATCACCTGATCGCCGATATGCAGGCTGTCACGGCCGCCATCGGCACGTTGCGTCTTGAAGGCGAGCTTGGGTTGCTCGACCAAATTGGCGCGCAGCAGCACGCGGTAGCGCGCCATCCCCACCATGTCGCGCTGAAGCCGTCCGAGATCTGACAGGAAGATCTCGACCGCTTGCTTCTCTCCGTCAGCCCATCCTTCTGCGACCCATTTGTTCCAATAGGCGACCTCTTGCTTTGTGCGCGGCAGGGCGGCATCCGTCGGCCGGCGCGGATTGGCCCAGCTCCGCACGAGATAGGTGCGCCAGTTGGGCGGCGTCGAGGCCAGCTGCGCCTCCCGCGTAATTTCGTAGATGCAGGAGGTTTCTCGTGCGACCTGCCCGCCGTCGCCGAGGGCAAAGGCCATCTGCGCCGCGCTCACGATCGGTGGCCGCATCAGCGTCTGCCCGCCGTCCACCGGCAGCACCAGGGCACCAAAGTCGAAGGTGGTGTCGAGTTGCGCCTCATAACGACGCAGCATTTCATTGATCGCAAAACTCCGGGCGGCGAGACCGCCCTGAGCGCCGTAGGTCAAGGCAGCCGTCTTCAACATGTCCATCCGACCGGGGGCTAGTCCATCGGTCGGCTGATCACCAGGACGCGTGTCCTGCAGCGCTTCCAGGGAAGGCGGAGCCGGCGTTCCGGTGACAAGGGGCGCTTCCGATCCGCCCGTGATCGGCTGGTTGAGGGGGTTGCCGAGCGCCGGTAGGTTCTGCTCCATCTGCGCGGGAGTCGGATCGGGCGGGACCGCCGGGGAGGTGAGCGCCTCCTGCGCCCAGGCGCCGGTCCCCGAGGCGAGCGTCACGAGTGCCGTGCATGCCAGCACGATCATGCGGTGCTTAGACATGGTGGATCACCTGAACCTGATGGTGGATCGGATCGACCTCGACGGTGGCCTTGGTTCCCGCCTCCTCGCCGAGTGCCTGGAAAACCTGATACGCCGGTACCGAGGAGATCGTGATAGCGACATTGACCGGCTGCGCATTCGCCGGGGCCGTGACGTAGAAGGTGTAGCCGACGCTTTGCGCGAGTTTCGCGACCCCCTGGTCCAGCGGTCCGTTCCAGCTGAAGGAAACCGTCTTCTGCAGCGGCCCCGGCATGACCGGCACGGCGCCGGGTGTCGTCGCCGCTGGCGTGAGTTGTCCCAACTCTGCCATCTCCGCATTCACGTCATTCATGCTCTTCTGGAGCGCGATCTCGGGGTTCGGCATGCCCGGCGTCTCGACCGTTGTCGGAACGGGATGCACAGGCATCGCGCAGCCAGCCAGTAATGCGGCTCCAAGCAACGCCGCCCAACAGCCGTATCTCATGACAGCTTCCCCTTCTTTCCGAGAAAGGCGTGACGCATTGCGTGGTCGCGATAGACAGACCGTGGGTGCGGCATTCCCCAGGGGCCTTCGTCTGGCAGTTTGCCGATAAGCACCGCTTCACGGACGGCCTGCCACCGCAAAGGGGCACCAGCGACCCGGCGGACCGAACGGCCGCGCCGGCGACGCAGTTGTTTGGGCATTGGGATGACGACGGATGCGCCAATCTGGATCGTGAGATGTGCCATGCCTGCCTCCATGATCGAGAAGGCTATCGCTGGCGTTTGCGAATGGCGCGCTTTCTGCGCGCCGCTTTCGCGTCATTGTCCTTCTTCCAGCGAGCGACTTGGAACCCTTCGGCTTCGTTGCCGGCGACAAGTCCCGACAACCAGAGATCCCGCACAGCCTGCCGGACTAGATCTGCGGGCACGCCGGTCTTGAGATGAAGTCCCTGGATGCTGCTGCGCTCGCGAAGATGCACGAAAAGCTGCGCTCGCAACGCTTTCGAGGATTGCGACCGCCTCAGGGGCAGCCGGACGGCAGGGCCGGTGTAATCCCTCGGGGCATACGTGCCGAAGGCGATCCGGCTGACCAGCCCGCATTCGATCATCGCCCGAAGGTGGCCCGTGGTGGTCGGGACGGGCCGTTCAATGTGCTCCGCGATCTCCGCGGCCGACCGCGGACTCGTCAGGAATCTCAAGATGGCATCTCGTATCGGCTGCGGGCGCGGTGAGCGGACTGCACGCTCCAAGCGCCGCTCCGCCCTGTCGAGGACCTGGTCCATTTCCGGTGGCACTATTCGGCGGCAATCGGAAGCCGGTCATTCGCCGGTTCATCATGGGGACGGAGCACAAGGCCGAGGCCGCGTCCCTCAATCAGCTCACCCGCCACCGTCTCGATGACACCGGCTTCGATGCTATCCGCGGCGTCTCCCTTGCGCAGAAGTGCCTTGGTTCGCCGCTCGATCTCGTCAGTCGCCGTGCCGTTCGGAAAGACCTTCGACAGACGGCGCAGCGCTTCGGTGAAGCCAATTCGATCGTAGAGGCGGTTCCGCAAGCTCGTATCGGCGGGGGTCGTCGAGAGCGCCCAGAGCTCCACCGGCCCGAGCGAGTTGATCAGGAACTGTTCGTAATGCTTCTGTTCGGCCCGCAGGATCGCAAGGAAGGGAGCGCCTTCACGGCGCGGACCGGTCAGACGGTGACGCACGATCCGTCCACTGGCGGTCGTGAGACCGAAGCGCTCGATGATCGCATCGCGCTCCCGCTGATCATCCGCCCCCAGGACGAACCGTCCCGTGGATTGCGCGATAATGCCATCGCCCATATCGGACAGCCGCTGGCTCGCGAAACCGAGCTGGACGTTGTGCTTCCGCCCCTCACGGACATCGAGTTCAGCCTGCGCGCGCACCAGGGCGCTCCCTTGCGTGCGGTGCCACTCGTCATAGTCAATGCGCTTGACCGTCTCATAGATCTCGGTGAAGCGCGCGCTGTGATAATCCCGCACCCGCTCCGGCACGAATCCGAGATATTCGGGATGGAGGAAGAAGTTGCGGGCGAGGATATGCCGCGCCAGCAGGTAGACCATCTCCGTCTGGCGATTGGCTGCGGCAGAGCCGGTTGGCGCGACATATTGCAGGTCGAGCACGATGATACGCGCCGGCCCGAAGTCCAGCCGCGTCGGCGCATTCAAGGTCTCGAACCGGCGGATGAGATCGGAGATGTAGCGCTCGAAAATCTGGGAGGCCTTCTCGCTGGTTTCAGCGAGGGTGAGGCTGTCGAACATGTCGCGCACCTGGTCGGAACGCACCGCACCCACCAGGTCCTCCAGAATGGGCACTGCGTGGCGCTGTGCCCGTTCGGCAAGCCGATACTCCCCGACATCGCACAGGGCGTTGACGACATCGCGCCAGTAGGGCGACTGGTCGTGGAGTTGGATGCCGAATTGCTCGATCGCTCCATCGACCTCTGGTTCCACACCGCGCCGATAGTGCTTGGCACCACCGCCCGCCTCGGTGCACATCCGATAGACTTCGTCGATCACGAGCGAGATCAGCTGCGTCATACCCTCGAAAGGCGTGGTCTGGTCGGGCGGCAAGGTCGCAAGGGCTAGGAAGTTCTGCAGGAATGCCTTCTCAAGCGGCAGCGGATACTCGCAACCGACCTGGAGATCGAAGATGTTGAACTCGTGGCCGGGCGCGAACTGCAGCGAGGTGAAGATCGCCTCGTGTTTCCGCTGCGGCCCGAGAGCCTCTTGCACCAGCTTCACGAAGCCCTCGGCGGACTTGCCGATGTCGGCCTTGCCGATCAGCGGAAGCTTCGCGCCGTGCGTGCCCATGACCGCCGGGCTCAGACAGAGGCCGATGTTGATCGTGTTTGCGAGGACGGATTTGCCGGAGCCGGGCGGGGCGACAAAAATGTCCACCATCAGTGGACGCTTGCGGCCGCCGGACGGGTCATAGGCCCAGATCCCGCCGTCGGGACGCCGGAAGAGAACGCTCCCCATGTCCCAGGGCGAGGCCGTATGGCTCCAGGGCAGCAGGCCAAGCGCGTCGCTCAGGGGCGCGAGCGCGGGGTTTGCCGTGGACGCTAGGGCCAATCCCGGGACGCTGCTCATGGCACCTTCCAGTGGATCGCCGACGACGGTCGTCGCTTTTGCGTTGCCCCAACCTTCGATCCGCTGCGACAGCGTGGACACGCGGCGTCGAAGCTTGGCGGATTGCTCGACCGGTGCCCAGGTCGCGAAACTCGCACGCAGCCGGACGCTGATGTGATTCTCCTTGCCGCGCAGCTCATGGACGTAGGCCAGGGCGCGGCGAAGCTCTGCATTGCCGGGGAACATCGACAGGAAGGACGCGCCGATGTCCTTCAGCTGCATCGCCGACGCGCCGCACCCCTCGAGGAGGAAGGCCGCTCGCCACGGGATGCGGTCCTGGCCGAGGGTCGCCGCGAGCTCCACAAAAGGCCGCGGATCTTCTGGGCCAATATCCATGTCGACCGGGCCGTATGCATTGTCACCGAAGTCGACCCGCTGACCTCCGTGCGTCACGGCATCCGTGTAGAAAATCTGGTCGCGGATCGGAGGCCACAAGAGTGCTTCCGCCGGCGGTCGCTTACTTCCCTCCTCAGGGCAGCGCGGCATGATGGCATCACCGGGAAGGCTCGGCCTCCACTCCGATCCAGCCATCTCGCGATACATCGTCGCGCGGGCAACGCGGAGGGCCTCATGCGGGTCGAGGACCGAGGCGCTTACGTCATGGGCGCGCAAGGCGGAAATCACTCGCGACACGAAGGCCGAATGCCGCGCTGCCATGACCTCGCTGCGGAGATAGAGGGCCTGGGTATTGCCGACGCGGCCGATCGCCTTGGCGTTCTCGCCATACTCAATCTTGAGCTGCCGCCGCTCTTCCTTGGTCAGCACCGAGGTGCGCGTCCAGACGATGAAGTAGGCGGCTTCCCACCGCATCAGCTTCGGCCAGAGCGCGGCGCGCTCGTCCAGAATACCACGGAGGTCAAGGCCGAGAGCGTTGGCAATGTTGCGACAAGAGGCGAGGTTGACGCGCTCGATCTCGACCAGCGCTGCATCGGGGTCCGAGATGTACCAGCCGACGATCGCGTGGCCACGGCTTTCTAGAGCGCCTGAAAGATCGAGGCGCATCGCTTCGGTGATTGCCGCAAAATCCTGACGCTCTGCCATCCGTTGCATGCCATCGACCTGAATCCAGGTCAGGTAGTCGCCGCGCTTGGTGATGAGCGCATCGCCATGCGTCGTCTCCAGGTCGCAGAAAGTGGACAGGGGCTGCTTGAACATCAGGGAGAGGCTGGCAAGTGTATTGGCGAGAGCGGACAGCATCAGTGTGCCTCCCCCTGCTGTGCCGCCGGCCGTTGAACCTCGGCCGATTTCCAGCTTTCCACGATTTCCGGATAAACGTCGCGATCACCCTCGAAGACCTTGCCCATCGGCAGGAGCCGCAGCCCGCCCAGCAAGACGTCCCGGCGTTTGAAACCTGCGGGAGAGAGGCGGAGAAGCGCATCGGCCAGGGCGCTCGGGTTGGATGTGCCGAGGCGCAGCTCAGCCTCGTTCTGACGCCCGACAAGGGCTTGGCCCGCGCGATACAAGGTCGGCAAGTCGCCCGTCGCGGTGCTCGGTTGAGCGCCGGTTTCGAGACGTTCGCCGTGGCCATGCAGTCCTATATGCATGCGCCGCGTCAGTGCATTCAGAGCGGGCTGGCTCAGTTCCGGCAACCAGATCAGCTTGGCCTCTTCGTCGACACGGGGGCGACCCAGGGTCTGCACAAGCCCGCAAAGAACGCAGCAGTCGTATGCCGGTGAACCGAAAGCCTCCGGCACCTTCCCGATTGCCTCCCCGCAGAACCGGCAGACGGCAGCACCTGTCGCCTTTGAGACGGCTTTCCCCAACGCGCCAGAGGGAGCCACCGAGAGCACGAGAGGCGCGAGTTTCACCACGGCAAGACACTCACGAAAGCGACCACACCGAAGGTCCAGAGCAGGGCGAACAAAATCCCGGCGAGCCGGCGCCGCCGCGCGTCGCTGATGGCCTTATCCGCCCACAGAAACGCGATGCCGCCGATCATCGGAGCGGAGGCAATCAGGAAGAGACGAAGCGGGAAGAGCAGTCCCTCGACGACGACGGCCACACTCGGCGCCAGCACAACGGCGGCGGCGAGGTAGGCCATGGCCACGGCGAGCGCAGCGGGGGCGAGCCACACTGGAAGCTTCCGTGTTGAACCGGCCAAGGGTTGAGGCAGCTTCGAGACGTTCAAGTTAAGACCTCCTCACCTTCGAAAACGGTCGGCCTGCCATCACGCGCCCGAGGCCCGCGATGACAGGCCAGCCCCTTCTTCAGCCGCCGGTGCCGAACTGGACCATCTGGGGCGTCGTGTTGATGGTCGCGCTGCCGCCCGAGGCGGAGACGGACGCCTTGTTGATCCAGACACCAGCTGTCGCGAAGAGACCGCAGAGCACCAGGCCGGCCACGCCGCGCATGACATGACCGCTCTCGCGGTTCTGCGGCTGCCGCGACTGCCAGAGCGCCCAGACGCCGAAGCCGAAGCAGAGCGCGGCGGCGAGGTAGCAGCCGACGCCGAAGAGCTCCGACCCCGAGTTGAGACCTTCCGACGACATCGAGTTGATCTGGGCACCGAGGCCGCCGGTCGGCGACGTCGCCTGGGCCATCGCATGACCGGCGAAGGCCATGCCGGCACTGGCCGCGAGAAGAAAGGCCGGAACGAATTTCCCGCGCAGCACGGCGAAGCCGCGCTTGACGGAAAACCGACCCCCTTTGGGCTGCAGCACGATCCCGTCACGCTTGAACGTGGCGGTCCGTGCCTGTGTGTGAATGACTTTCACGAAACGCTCCTGTTTGACTGCTGAGGGAACCGCCCCTCGTTGAGCAGCCTGCGCGTTCGGGATGCGAACGGCATCCGCGTTCTGCGTGTCACCCGCCTGTATTAAAAAATGATTCGATGCCCGTCGCGACGGTCACGACGTTGATGCAAAGAACGCCGAAGAGGAACTGGATGCCGCAAGAGGTGGGCGACCCGTTGAGACGTCCATTGATGATGCCGCGCCACCGCATGATCGCCCAGAAGACGCAGGCCGCACCGAAGGCTTGGAAGAAATACCGGAACATCGTCACGACGTTGATGACCGTCGCGTCAGGTGTCGTTCCGAGCACACCGCTTGCATTTGGTGCCGTCGTCGATGAGTAGGCCGTGAGGCCGACTGCCAAATTGGTACCAAAGCTGACATTCGTCATCGTGAGGAATGTCGGAAAGGACGCGAAGACACCACTCAGCGCCAGCGAGATGAATGGGGCCCAGGGACGCTCGATGCGATGATGGTGATAACGCGCATGCGGCTCGGACCACTTCCAGAGCGTCCAGGCGAAATACATGAAGCAACTGCATGCCGCGAGATAGCAGAAGGTGGGGAGCGCGACGGCGATGCCATCAGCGATCGCCGTCGCGAAGTTGACCCGGCCTTGCATATCCGGCCTCCCTCAGACTCTTACTGGATCGTGCCGTGCTCGGTTTTGACGACCCAGGCTGTGCCTTGCTGGGCGACCGAGAGCACCCGGCCGTAGCCTGGCAAGACATCGCCGACCTGGACTTCCTGCTGAGCCCCGTCGCCACCGCTGTGATCGACCTCGGCGAGCATGGCCAGACCCGGAGAGGCTGCCTGCACACGGTATTGCTCCGGCGTGCCAGAGCTGGCGGCAGAGGGCGCGGCCGTGGCCTTGCCCGGCGGCGTCGCCTGAGGGGCACTGGCTGCCGCGAGGGCAGCTTTGGCGGAGGTGAGTGCCACGGTCGTCGCGGTCGGGGAGGACGCCCCGGGAACCGGTGTGCCTGCGGCAGCGGGCGCGGGCGCATTCGATGCAGCGGTCAGCGCGGAGCCGGCCTCCACCAGTGCAAGTCGACGCTCGAAGTCGCCGAGCTTCGCCGCCGTCGCCTTCTGGTTCGTCACGACGTCGGCCTGCAGGTTCGCGATCTCCGTCCGCTGATCCCGGATCAGGGTAGCAAGTTGGGTCACCATCTCAAGGACCTGGATCTGCTGTGCGGGCGCCATGGGCGCCGCTTCGAGCTTGGGTGAGATGGCGAGGACATCGTTCGGCCCGACGACGATTTGGTGCATGGGCTGCGCGTGCACCCTGGATGACGCAGGTTGCGTGCCCGTCGTGGGAGACACGGCGCTGGCCTTCGGCGACGACGCCTGAGCGCTTTGCAGAGCGGCACCGCTGCCCACATGCCCGACCTCCGCCGGCCCAGCATGCGCCTGCGCGTCCTGGGGTGCGGACCCGGCGACGGGGCCCATGCCGGGCTCACGCGCCACATAGCCCGGCGGCGGTGCATCGATTTGTGCGGGTCCCGCCTGGACCGAAGCCGGGCGCTCGGCGGCGGCCGTGGCACTCTTTGCCGACTGCCCCGCCGCGGTCGGGCTGGGGGTCGTGGAGGGCCGCTGATCCTTCGGAAGCGCCGGCGCCGCCTGTGGTGGGCTCGACGAAGACGCGGACGCGGCCGGGAGACTGCCGCCATGCTGCAGCTCGAGGAGCTCGGCCATCTCGATGTTCTGCGGCGATGGCTTGTAGGGCGGCAGCACGACCGATGCGGGTGGGGGCGCGGCATGAATGGGCGCCAGCGCAGCTGAGGGCGCCACAACCCCCGGCGGCGTGCCACTTGCCGCGGGCGCGGGCTCGGGCGACGCGTGGGAGTTGGAAGCCTCGGCAACCTTCGCGGTTGGGGCGCCGGATTCGCGGGCCGGAGGCTCCGCAGGATGACCAAAGAGCGACGCGATCCGCATCTCCACGTGCCCGGCAGTCAGCTTGAGTGCCGGGGGCACCGGAACCACTGTGTTGTAAGGAGACGCGAGGAACCCCCCACCCGCAATCGCGACAAGCGCGACGATAGCAACGCCCGCCAGTAGCCTCCTGCGGTTCTTGCCGGCCGGTGGCGGCGCCTCCCGCCGATCGGCGTGTAAAGCGGGATGCGCTTCCTCAGCGCTCACCCCCTCATCGGGTTCGCCGGGAAGCCGCGCCCGCAGCGTCGGGCTATTATCGAAGACCGGGCTTGTCGTGACATGGGTGTCCATGCGGGTTGCTCCTGCGAAAGAAGGCGATGCCTCAGCATCACCTTCCCGATTGCGAATGGAGAGAACTCCCTGCCCTAGTCGAATCTCTTACTGATTCGCTGGCAGCTTTACGTCCGAGAGAAACATCACGCCGACACCGACATTGGCGTCGAGCGTCACCGTCGGACCTTTCGGGGCTTCCTGATTGAGCACGCTACCGATCTGTCCCGCAGCGGCGCCAGCGGCAACGCCCAACTGCTGTTGGAAGTTCAGGTTCGTCGACGTCGTCGCGCCACCAAAGGGGCTCAGCACCGCAGTGGAGTTTGAGGTCGTGGCGAGCGCCTGACCCAATCCCTGCACGAAAGCCGCAGCCGCCGGCAAGATGATGCGCGACACGTAATGCTCATCGACGCCCGTGGCGACTGAGGCTTCCATCGTATTCGGCGCGACGACGACCGCATCACAGCCGAGCGTCTGCCCTTGGTGGACGATGCTGTTGATGTGGATCACGAGCCGGTCATCCTGGCGCTCGAAAGAGCCGATCATGCGGTCGCCCGCGATCGGCCCACTGTCCGCCTGCATGATGACGGGGCTCGTTTGGTCCGAGCTCAGCGCCAGGATGGGATGAGCATAAATACCGCGGCCTGCTGGGATCAGAACGGTCGGAGCGGTCTGCGCGGCGGTAGCGATCGACCTGGCGGTCGGGGCGGGGTCTGCCGCTTGGGTTGCGGCGCCGCCTGCCTGGGCGCCGGCCGGATCAGCGCCGTCCTGATTGCTCGGCGGCGGCATCACGACATCCGTCTGCGGCGCGCGGCCACCCCATTGGCTGAAGAGATCGCCGATTTCCTTGGAATAGGCCGCAACCGCTTGGGGATTGGCGGTCAGCGTTACGGTCTGAGCCGGCATCGGCGTGGGTGCAGGCGTCGACGCTGTTCCCGGCGTCCCGATCGTCTGCGGCGGGAATACAGGATCGTCTACCGCGACCACGGGCGTAGGCGCCGGGTGCGGCACGAACCGAGGTGTCGGTGGCGGCGCCGCCGGTGCGTCGGGCGGCGCTTCTTCAGAAGGCTGCGCCACAACGACCGCGCTCGGGGCCAGGGGGGGCGTATAGGAAGCACCACTGGCCAAGGCACGTTGGGCTTCCTGCGTGTCAGCGAGCTTTGCCAAAGCGTCCTGCTCGGGGGTGCTGTGCAATCCACCAGGCAGAGCATCGACCTGCTTCATCCGCGCGTCTTGAGAGAAAGGCTTCGCGTGGTGCCCACTGGTGACGACAGCGACGATCAGGACCACCAGCACTAGCCCCCCAGCGCCAATCACCAAGAGGCGCCGGGGCCCCGCCCGGCCGGCGCCGGTCAGAAACGTCGTGCCTTTCAAATGAGGCAGCTTCGGCCGCCAGGACGGGCGTGCAGCGTCGGACATCAGGGGGAATCCTTCAGTTCGGCCGAGACCGTGCGGCCATTGACGGAGAGCAGGACGACCGGCGTGTTCGGCACCGCATAGACGGTAGTGCCGGCCTCGGCTTCAGACGCCGTCCATTCCGGCGAGAGGAGCGTGTAGGGCGTCCGGAGATAGACATTTCCGCCGAGGCGCCAGGCGCGCAGAGCGTCCGGCGAGACCCCTTCCACCGAGAGGGGCGTTGCATCGGCGGGCGGTGCGCCTTCCAGCATGCCCGTGAGATAGGCCGCCCCGGTGTCGGGCGCGTCTGGCTCAGTCATGATGGCAACCTGAGCATTGGGCCCCCGGCCGCCGACATGCACCGAGAGATCGGCATCATAGCGCCCTCCACCGGACATCAGCAGGAAGGTGAGGGGCTTCGGGGCGTTCTGCAGAGAGACCACCAGGCCGCCTCGCGGAGCGAGAGAAAGTGGCGTTATCTCCAGGACATTGCTTCCCTTGGTCGGGGTGCAGACGAAGAAGCCGATCGCCACCACCGACGGGCCGCCATGGGTGTTTGGCGAATTGCAGCTCGGGCCACCGGAGACCGCGGCGGGATCAGAGTTCGTGTCCCATTCGATCGGCCAGGGCTGCCCGGTGCTGTCGAAAAAGGAAACGGCTGTGGGATAGCCTTTGACACTCTGGATGATGCTGACGGCCGCCCCAGGAGAAAAGCTGACATTGACCTGCCGGCTCATCGGCGCCGCGAGCGGCGTTACCGCCTCTTCCTCGGCCTGTTTGGAGGCGTTGTAGCGGCGTGCGAGCTCCTGGATCGCCTCCGGGGTCAGCGGTATCGCATTTTGCACGGCCTGCTGCTCGGCCGCATTGCCATTCGCAAGTGGCTGTGCATTGCCGGGCTGCCCGGTGTCGCTGGATTGCGCCTTGGCAGAAGACGCGACGCCGCCCGCTGCCAGACAGAGGCCGATTGCGCCGGCCCAAAGGTGCTTCTCAAACCCGCCGATCATCCGATTGTCCTCCACCACGGCGCTATTGCGGACTTGCCACGAGTTGGTCGATCGCCAGCCCATCGGGATGATCGTCAGCATTCGTGCGAATGACGACAGCTGTGATCATGAGCTTGTTGCTACTGGTCTGGTTTACGTTCTCGCAGGTTTGCACAATGGGAACCTGGATCTGATAGGCCAACGCTCCCTGCACGTAGCTCGTTTGATGAATGAGTGCCGCACGCTCAGTCTGTGCATGACAGAGCAATCGAGCGCGCTTCAGCTCATCGAAATTGCCTCGACTGATGAAGGATTGAGCGAAGGTATTCCAGCCGCTGAGGGTGAACTTCCGGCTCGCTGTGTTCAGCTCTACCGGATAGTTGTAGTAGTCGACATTGTAGGGTGCAAGGATCGCCTGAACCGTCCATTGCAGAAGCTGCGTGTCATCGACAATCGGACTGTCCAGGGCGACGACCGGTCGCGGTGCATCCTTTCCGTCGGTGAAGAAGTATCGCGGAGCGACCGGATGGGTCCATTGCCAGGCATCATGGGCAATCGAGATCGCAAGAGCAGCTGCCATTACCATTGTCAAACCGAGACAACGGTTGACGAGCACAGCCTGGAAGTCTGGATCAGAAAGGCGACGGGAAACGGCGGCGGAGGAATTGCGCATTGACGAGCCTATTCGGTTTCATCATGCGCATACTCTGACTTCGGATTTTGCGAATGGCATGCGCCGAAACTTGTTTTCTGCATCCAGCATCGCGCGCGTCAGGATCTCAATCCGGTTGCCGCGCTCTCCGATGAACCGTTCCTTGCTCCGGAGCGGCGGCGAGACGCGCAAACCTTTATCCGCCTTCTTCGCCCAGAACCAATTCTGCTGCGACCGCATGCACAGGCGCACCTCGTAGCCGGAGCGAGCAAGAGTAACCTTCGCCGCCTCTTCGTCGAAAACCTCCCCCGCCTTGCTCCGGTCCGGATCGACGGGAACGTCCATTCTTGTACGGAAGGTGCGATAGGACGCCGCCGATACGCCTAGCCGCTTCGCTGCTTCCTTGTAATGCAGACCACCCAGAGCCAGCATCCCGACGACATAGACTGCGACCCGGTTCTTCAAAGGGCTTTTCCCAACCAGGGACTTGAACCAGCTCAGATCGGAGAAGTTAACAGCGTCCTCGGAAACCGGGACGGGATTGCGTGCCGCGGCAGCCGCCTTCAGCTTCGCGGCCTTGTCCCGCCCACCGACCAGCCCCATCAGCGGCAACTCGCGCTGCCGCACTTCGCCCGAAGCGTTGCTCGGGCGGGCGTTGCGCTCCGACTGCAGCGATCCGGTCGGGCTCGACTGTGTCCGACCGGAGGTGACGAAGCGGCGAAGCTCTCGCGTGGTGCTTGAGAAATCGGTTTGAGAGCGCAGCAGATCCGTCATCATCCCGACGTGCGGAAGACGCAGCGATGATGGATCGACCTTGAACAACTCCTTGCGGCCGGGCCCGCGGATACCCATGCGTCGCAGCTTGGTTCGAACCGCATTGGCGGACCGTGGCTGAGACAGTGCGGCGCCGATACTTTCTGGATGGACCCCCGCCAATCTCAGCAGGATGGCAAGGATGACGTCGGCGGTTGACCACGCTTTCGGGCCGGCTTTGCGGACTGGTCGGTCATGCGGCGTTGCGAGGCCAAGGCGCACGATATGAAGATCGAGCGCATCGCGCGTCAGCTGCAGAAAGAGACAAAGCGCTTGGATACCTTGGCCCGCCGCAATCATGCAGCCGAGCAGGTGATCCAAGAAGGGGAAGGTGAGAGGGGCCGGTGGACGATGCAGGCCGAAAGACGGCGCCGCTGGCGCCTCGTCCTCTTCCTGCAATCTGTCGACACCGGTGAATGTCACGAACGCCTCCGGTCAGGGACCGGGTCGTTCTAAATCTGCTAAAACATGTCGTCAATAAGTTTTAGCATGTAGAGCCTTGAAGATGGCTCTTAGCGGCTCGCGCGCTAGGACTCTTCGCGCGAGGCTCCAACTCTGCCCGCAGCAATCTGCCTCACTAGCCTGACAATCATGTCAATCTCGTCGCGTAGCTTCCCATCCGCTTCCGACCGCTCCTCAAGGGCACGAATGACCTGCACGAGGTCGTTAGCAAACAACCTGATCCTACCGGCCGCCTCTTCAGCTTGTCCATCTTCAACCGGTGCGCCATCAGGAAAAAACGAACGTGGGTCGACTTCTAAGAGTCGCGCCATGTTGATCAGAGTTCGAACGGTGATATTCGCCGTGCCCTGTTCCAGCTCGAAGATCCGCGACTGTGCGACGCCGGCTAATTGTCCCAGCTCCTTTTGCGTAAGGCCGCGCTTCTTTCGGGCCTCAGCAAAGCGCCGCGCTATGATCCTGATGATCTCATCGGTTTCATCATCGGGGGTGACCTGCGGTTTATCGTCTTTAGCCATCCCGCCTGAACCGTTTCCTCGTCAGAGGCTCATCACTCAACAGCCGAAGATCCAGCTGCGCCTGAGCCTCACTTTCCCATGATCTGTGCGCTTATCCCGCAGCGTGGGCTCATTTCGCAATCCCCATTCGCAAAGCTTTCCGTCATCCCTTGGGATAGGATGAGGGAGAATTCGCTATTATGGGTAATCTTCGTAATACCGCATGGATATGCGCCGGTCTGGGCCTTCTTTTCCCGCTGACTCCAGCCGCCCAAGCTGATTTCGTTGTTACCGGCAGCTCGAGCCAGTCATCAGCTGCCGCTCCGGTGGCTATGGCTCCTATCGTCGATCCAGGGGATCGTGTTGCCGCCCGTAGCCGGGCCCAGGGTAAGGGATCTCCCACTTTCCATTGGAAAATCGCCAATGGGTTCGGCAACCAGGTGCCGCTCGGTTTTGCCTGTCGGCAGATCGTGCCACCGGCTGTCCACGTGACCTACGGACCGGGCGCCAGTCCAGACATGCTGGTGAGCTGGAAGGGCGGCAACACCTGGAATCGCGTGCTCTATGACGCGGTGGCCCCGCTCGGCTTGCGCCTGATGATGACGCGCATGGCCGTGGAAATCAGAAAGTGACCCCATTCGCAACCGGCTCCCTCATGCTGGTCCTATCTACTGGGGGACCTATGCAATGCCGGACTTGCGAACACCCACCGTCCTGGATTGGTTTGAGCTCGTGCGTCCCGTGGAGACGGCGCAGCTCTGGCCGCCGTCCATTCGGCTCGTGGAGCAGACTGCTGAGGCAGAGACGTTGCTTGGAGAGCTTGGGCGCGTTTTAGACGATGCGGCCGATCGGGCTCCGGCACGTCTTGCCGCCCAGCTACATTCCGAAGTCGCGATCTTGAGCCTCCAAGAGACCGTCGCACAGCTGGGCGCCGCGCGCACCATGCGGATCACGCACTGGCTTCGCGAAATCGCGCTTCCCGAGGGTGTTGCGGCCGGCAACGCGATCATGCGCGGCGACACCCGCGCCGCTCGAGCGATCCGATCTTGCATCACGACCGTCACCCGACAGGCCACCCTGGCGCGCCTGATGTCGGAAGAACGGCTCGCCGAACTCGCGGTAGCCGCTCAGGCAGCCACACCGGAGAAGACCACATGAAAGGGGTTCTCGCCTGCACCCTCGTAGGCTTCCTGGCGCTCGGCGCCGGCCCGGCTCTCGCACAATCCAGCACGACAAGCACTGGTAGCGTCGGCTGCGCTGTCCTGGCCCAGGCCGCCGCCAACGGCATGTCCGCGCGTATGGCGGCCGACCAGAACACGATCCAGCAACCCAAAAGCGTCACGAGCCTTAGCTGCCTTGGAAACTTCTTCAACGGCGTCGGGCTTAATGTTGTGACGAACCTCCTCAATCCGGGAAGCTTGTTGCAGTCGGTGGAAGGTCAGATCTGCAACGCCGTTCAGCAGACGTGGAACTCCTGGCTCGGTCAGGTCCAATGCGGCCTAACGGTCACCGGCTTCAATCTTGGCTTCGGCGGCATCGGCGGCGGACTATCCTGCCCCTCGCTCAGCTTCGGCGGTGGCGGACCTCCCATCAGCACAATCGGTCTTGGCGCGGGCACCAACGGATCCGGCACCGGGCTCTACATCACCGGGAACGGCATGCTCCCCTCCGGATACACGGCGCTCCAGAACATCAACGGCACCTTCTAGGAGATGGCCATGCACAAATACGCTCTCTGGGGCTCAGCGGCGGTCGGCGTCGTCCTTGGTGCGGTTCTGTTCAATGCCGCACCAGCCTATGCCAACCTGCCGGTCATCGATCCCGCCTCGATCGCGGAGGAGGCCAAGCAACTGGTCCAGGAGACGGGCATTCTGAACGTGCTCAATTTCATGAGCGAGGTTCAGAACACCATCTCCAAAACCATGCAGCAGATCAACACGGCCATCGGTGGCACCACCTACGGCGACACGAATACCCTGCTGCGGGAAGGTTTCACCCAAAACGCCAACTATTCAAAAGCCGCCGTCGGCGCCCAAGAGCAGATCGCCGACGCCTCCAATGAATCGATGGCTCAATTCGACCTGCAGATGCGGGACGCCCAGATCCGCGACCAGCAGACCGCAAGCCCCTCCCAATGTGCTGCCTTGGACGGGGGTGTGAGCACCCAGGCTGCCGCCCATTCCGCCTTCCAGGTCGCCGCCACCATTTCGCGCATGCAGGACGAGCGCGACGAAGGCTGGCCGAATATGCCGTCTTACTACGGTGAGGCCCAAGGCGATGCGGCTGCAAATGCGGAGCATGTTGGCGGATATTGCGACGCGAACGACCAGGCCGCTGGCCTCCCCTGCACCGCGAGTGCCGCCACCGCCGACATAGACCAGAGTTTCTCGACGCTCTTCGGCAGCGGTACCTACGCCACCCAGCAGGCGCTGACGGCAGCAAAGGACTACGCCACGAACCTGATCGAACCCGTGGCACCTGCACCTCTCCGAGGCTCCCAGCTTACTTCGCTGGCCGGTCAGGATGCCCAAGTTCGGCGTCGCGCCTACAACGCGCGTATGTCGGCAGCCCAAACCTTCGTCGACAACATCGTCGGCTATCAGTCACAGACCGTGCCGCTCACCACGATACAACAACAATATCTCTCGGATGTTGGGCTGCCGGCGCAGACGCAGGGTTCCTGGCTGCAGGTGCTCCAAATCGAGGCCGAACGCCGCGTCTCCGACGTCAACTGGGCTGCCCAGCTCCAGGCCATGCCGCCGGCCTCCGTGGAGCGCGAGATCGCCACCGAGCTCGCGCTCAACAACTATCTCCAGTTCCAGATCTACAAAACCAGCTTGCAGCGCGGCTCGCTGGAAGCCGCTCATCTCGCCGTGGACGCCGAGCATGACTTCCTCCCGACCTCCACCATGCCCACCCCGACGGTCGCCAACAACTAGGGAAGACGATCTATGGCCGAGCCCGAACACACCAGTGGTCAAAAGCCATCTCCATTACCGCCTGCCGCCACTGGGCAGGAAGCGCAGCGGGGCCCCCTCGCTGAGATGCTGGAGGCAATGAACCGTTACGCCAGCACGATCAAGGATCGCGACCCCGAGCTTGCTCAGAACATCGCGTCACTGAGGTTGGAAGCCAGCGATCCGATCCGCGCCAATCAACGCGAACTGCACCATCTGGTCGCCTACGCCGCGCAGGATACTGAGAAGGTGCTCGGCCACCATCTGCCCCTCTCGGGTCCGACGCGCGAAGAGATGCAGCGCTTGGCAGGATCCGCTCCGGGTCTCGAAAATGCCCGTATTCTCAGCCTCCTAAACTCAACGGCCAGTATCGCCGATCGCAACACTGTCCAGCAAATCCGGCACACTGCAACCGAGATCGGCCGGCAGTCTGACCAAAACACGGAATTGGTTCGCAACCAGGCCGAACAGCTCGAACACCGTGTCCGGCAAGCCGATCGGGTGCCTGAACCGGCAGCCTCGGTAAAGCCTCCCGTCTCCGACCCAGGACCGCCACCCGCTCCTTCCGCCCCCTCCGAGAGGGCAGCAGATGCAAACAACAAACGCTTGGATACCGGCGCGCCCACCTCAACCTCTCCGCGATCATCGCGTCCCACAGACCTGCAGCCCTCGACACAAAGCGGACATGGCCGTGCCGATCCCGCGGTCTACCAGCGGAGCGCACTAGACTCGGTCCTCGATCTGATGCGGGCGGGCGTCTCTGCCGCCGTTAAGCCTGCCCCATGGGACGCCCAGCCTGAACCCCTGGGCGATCGGCTGGCCGCGTATAAATCTCGGATCCAAGCTGGCGTCGACGATGCCGGCCTGCAGCATGCCGAGAAGGCGGGGAGGGCAGCGATCGAAGCGCTCGACGGATTCCGGACAGGGGAGGGGGCCACGATCATGAACCGCATCCAGTCGGCCGCGCGTTCTGATCCTGACGGGATAGCCGGGGTCCTCTCCGGCATGCGCGAGGGCGGCCGCTACCAGGACCTACGGCAGCAGTTCAACAACGCCATGCATGACGAGGCCGGCGTTGCACGCGCCTATGACAAGGCGGCGGAATCTGTCGCCCGATACGGCGAAGCCCGCAGTGGGGTCGAGGAAATCATCGCCCGCCGCCCCGACGCCGCCAATCTCACCGCGAAGTTCCAGCAGATGGACGCCGAGATCGGCGAGAAGGCAGAGAGCACGCCCTCACGGCGCGAAGGCAAGAGCATGATCGAGGATATCTCGAAGCAGGCGGCCGAAATCATCCGGCACGCCGTGGAAGCCATCAAGTCGGTCTTCACACGTCCCGGTGCCGCTGCAAGTGGTCCCGGCCCATCTCCTAGCTGACACTTCGCACAGGCCGTTCGCATCCGCGTGTGGCAGCCTCGGTGGAAACCCCGAGGTCGCCATGCGCTTTTTTTCGCTCATCCTCCTGACGCTCGCTGTAACCGTCATCGCCGCGCCTGCTTTCGCGCAAGCCACCAACCCCTATGATGTGAGCTGGAGCGCGCTCAATCCTGGCAATGATTGGGCCGCGCAGGTCGTCCAGCAGCTTTTTCCCGTCAATGGTGTGACCGGCACCACTACGACCACTGGCAACGAAGCGACAGTCATCAGCCAGATTGTCGGTCAGTTCACCGGGTTCGTCGCCGCCATCGCCTGCGCCTTCGTCGTCTACAACACCCTCATGACGATCCATCGCGCGGCCGAGAGCTCCCAAATCCTCGGCAGCGGCCAGTCCTGGATCTTCGTGGTCCGCGTCGGCTTCGCCGCGATCATGATGTTCCCGCTCGGCGGCGGTTTTTCGGCGGGGCAACAGCTAGTGGAGCAGGGGGCGCTTTGGGGTGTCGGCATGGCGAAAGTACTCTATGCCAATGCCATGCAAGCCGTCGGACCGGATGCGATCGTTCTCGCCCAGCCCCAAATTCCTGGCACGGGTGACATCGTCTCCGGACTGATCGACAGCGAGCTCTGTATGGACCTAGTCAATCTCGCCGGCGGATCGGGAAATTCCGGAGGGCAGTTGCTTGTGAAGCCCCCGCAGCCGATCACCGGCAAAGACATGTTGAACGGAACATTCGTCTCCTGGTGGTATAGCCTTTCCGATGGGAATGAATCCGGTAACCCCGTTTGTGGTTCGGTCACAATCACGGAGCCACAGCAAAACCAGAGCACCGTTGCCGGCCTGAACGTCAATATGGCGGGCGTCCAACAAGCGGTCCTCAACGATGTGCTTCGGAACGACATCCGCAACCAGGTCCAGCAAGTAGCGAGCACACTCTGGACTTCAAAGAACAGTTCTGCCCTCGCATCTCTGCAATCGGTCTATCAGAACGCTGTCAGTGACTACACGAGACAGCTGACGACGGCGGCGACGACCGAGGAATCAGACATTAACCAGGCCATTCAGGCCAATACGACAGCGGCCCGCCAGGGTAATCTCGATCTTCTCACCGCCCAGGCGGCGGAGCAGGGCGGTAAAGATTCCGCCTTGCTGACGAGCGAGGTGCAGCAATCCACACTCGGTTGGACCTCAGCCGGCGCCTACTACCTGGAGATTGCGCGGTTGAACGCCGCCACGCTGTCGCTTCTGCAGAACACGCCGGACATCACCTCGCCCACCTATGAAGGCGTCGGAAACGCGATGTCGATCGACCTTGCTCCGATGGTGAGTGCGGCAAGTTCCTACATGTCCACGCTGCGGACCGTTGCCACAACAGCTGACGGAACGGCACCCCCGACCGGGGTGCCCACCACGCTCGCCTCGATCAAGAACTCCCAGGAAGGTCTCGGCGTATTAGAGCAGATCTTCAACTCCCTGCATTTGACCCAGTGGACGTTGAACCACATCGCCAACTTCCTGCTACCGCCTGCGCAAACCTGGACCGATCCATTCGGGAGCCTCGTCAGCCTCGGGCAGACCCTGATGAACACGGCCTTAGTTGCCTTTGTGGCAGCAGGCCTACTCGCGTCGAAAGCGGCTGCGACCGGCGTGACAGTCTGGCAGGTGCTGACCTTCCAATGGGGGGGTGCCGCCGCAACGGTGGCCGGCCATACACTGGTGAGCTTCCTGGCGATCCCGATCTTTACGCTGCTCACGGGCATCCTCGTCCCGGGCGTGATCATCGCCTATGTCCTGCCCATGATCCCCTATGTCCTCTGGATGGCGGGGGTCTGCGGCTGGATCATTCTGGTCTGCGAGGCAATGATCGCCGTGCCGCTCTGGATGCTGGCGCACATGACCTTCGGTGGTGACGGCCTCCATGGGCGTGGCATCGAGGGCTGGGGTCTTCTCTTCAATGTCGTCTTCCGACCGACGATGATGGTGATAGGTCTCTTCCTGGGCTACTTCGTCTACGACTGTATGTCGTGGCTCATCCGCGAGAGCTTCGGTATTGCATCGGGTTTCGTGTTGGACGGGGGATGGTTTGTCACCAACCTCATCGGGCTCGTGGTGCTTCTCAACATTTTTGTGATGCTGCATGTCACAGCGGCGCTGATGAGCTTCCGCATGGTCACGCTCCTGCCGCATCACCTGCCTCGTCTCATCGGCATTTCTCCGGCGAACCGCGTCGATGGTGAGGCCTTCTATCATCAGGCAGCTTGGGGATCAGGTGCCCAGCTGGCAAGCGGAGCGCAAGGAAGCCTTCTCTCTGCGTTGAAAAGCATCCGCGACGGGAATAACTCACGTTCTAGGACAAAGTTGCCAGGGAACTCCGCCAGGTATATTGCTGGACCCGAAGGGCCTACTGATGAAGGTGGTATGGACTCCACCTTGAGAGCAACCACCGATACCGGAGGAGGGGAAGACAACGATGTCTGATGCTCTTGCAGCGGCCAGCATGATCAACAACACGTTGCATGCTTATCAGATTGGTGATTTGTTCGCGAAAGCGCGCTCTCGTAACACCGATGCGGTGGAGATCGCACGCCTTCAGGCGCTCGTCCAACGGCTCGCCGATTACGCCCGCTATGCCGAACAGCAGCATAACTCCCTTCTTGCGGAAGCGCAGAAGATCGATGCGCAGCGGTGCGAGCAGATCAATGCGCAGCAGGACGAAATTGCGGCGCTGCGGGCGAGAATCGATGCTCTCACTGAGGCATCCACACGGCGAGCCGAAGAGAGCCGGACGAAATACAATCGCCTAGTCGAGGACTACAACATCCTGCTTCGAGACAACAGGGCGTTGAGGCAGAAGTCCGGCGAGCAGCCTTAACCATTCGCAAGTGATTTGGCGACAATAGGCTCCACACACCATGGAGCCTAGTTATGCATCGCGCTCTCATCGTTCTGCCCCTGTTCGCCCTGGCCCTCGTGGGTTGCGCCCACGGCAACGTCAAAAAGTTGTCGGACTATTCAGCGCCCCCACCTCCGCCAATGCACAACCCGACGTATGACCCCTATGCCGGCTACGGGGACGCCAATGCCACCTGGACGCCGCCGGTCTATGATCGCGACGGCACGATCGTAAAACCCTCCGAGCCGTCAACCGAGAACGATCGGCCCTCCTACGAGACCGCGCCCTGGGCGACCGGCGCCAGTGGGGGCGCCCAGTTCGCGCCGCCCGGAACCTTCTGACCCAAATCGGCTCCACCTTTCTAACCCGTCCCACCCCCGCGGAGGCCGGTGGGCTTCCGGATTGGAGGTCCTGTGCCCCAGCTTTTCAGCGTTATCGTCTCGATCGCCGCTATCCTGATGATCGGCAACCTGCTGCTCATCAGTCATGAGCTCGGACACTATCTGGCCGCCCGTGCTGTCGGCTTGACCGCGCAGCGCTTTACCATCGGCGTTGGGCCGAATTTGCTTCGCCTCACGGATCGCCGGGGAACCGTCTGGAGCCTGTCCGTCTTGCCGATCGGCGGCTTCATCTCCTTCGACGCCGGAGGCAATCGGTCGCCGGCGGGCGGCTACGCCGCCCTGCGACCGCCCGCACGCGTGGCAGTCATCCTCGCCGGGCCGGCCGCCAACGTCTGCCTGGCCATCGGCCTCTATTCCTGCATCCTGGCCGCCCGTGGGGAAACCATCCTTATGCCAGTCGCGAGCACCGTCCTCCCCGGATCGCCCGCTGCTGCGGCCGGACTTCAGCCGGGGGACCAGATCCTCGCGGTCGGCGACGTTCCGGTCACTACTTTTAGTGAGATTCTGCCTCAGCTGCGGACGCGCCCAGGACAGCGGGTCGCGCTGACGATCCGGCGGGACGGACGCACAATCGAGCTGGTCCCCCGCCTCGGGGCGCGGCCGGCCGGAGGAGAGAACATCGGCTTCCTCGGCATCGAGAGCCACGCCCTCGGCCAGCGGCCACTACACTTCTGGCAGATCGTCCTCTATGCACCGCTCGAGCCTGGCGCGTGACGGCCGACACCGTCACCGGCATCGCGACCGCCTTCACAACCGGCCAGGGTGCCGGCGACTTCACCGGCGTCCTCGGCGTCACTCAAATGGCCGGCGAGGCAGCTTCCTCTGGAACGACGGCCTTGCTCGCTCTGGCGGCGGTCCTATCACTCAACCTGGCGCTGATGAACCTGCTGCCGATCCCAGTGCTCGACGGAGGGGCCTTCCTTCTCTGCCTGATCGAATGGGCGCGGGGTCGGCCGGTCTCTGCCCCCGTGCAGGATTTCGCGACCTGCGCCGGTGCCGCCACGATCGCCGGATGTTTCGCGTTTTTCATCCTGCACGACCTCGCGGGCCTCGGTGTCCTTCAGTGGCTAGCGCGGCTCTGAGCGGCCATCTCTGAGCCGGGAACGCGGCTCAGAACTGGGTATTCCAGAATTTGTAGTCGAAGACGATCCGTCCCTGCGCGTCCTGGTAGACGTGGCAATAGCGGATGAAATCATTTTGAGACATCGGCTGTTCGACAGGCAGAAAAATCCAGCCGATGAGGCCCGTCTTGGAGACCACCTCTAGCCAATCCCCGCGCCGATAACCCAAGGTCGCGACGGGCGCAAAGGCCGCGGGCAACCCGGAATCGACGTCCCCCGGAATGCGGAAAATATCGACCGAACGGCGCGTGTTCACGCAGCGGAAATGCGCTCCGGGCGGCGGATTGTAGACCGGCTCCAGCCGGCCCAATACCTGCTGGCTCGACACGACCGACACCGACTGGCCGCTCGGAGGCGGCAGCTCGCAGCCGGCTACCCCAAGCACCGTCCCCAAGACGAAGAGCCGAATGAGTGCGTTCACCATCGCGGCAAGAACCCCGTTTCCGTTGCCAAATACTCTCGCCAGTTCGCGGCACGCCCCGTTCTGATCTGGAAGTTCAGTAAGGCCTGATAGAACGACATGAGGTAAAACAGGGCACAAAAAGGGAGGAACTGCAGAAGCAGAACCACTCGTCCACCGCCGCCTGCGGTCCGCAGTGCGACCCAAACCCATGCCAGCACAAAAGCGCAGGCCATCGAGAACAACACGTAGGACATCAAAGCGGTCTGCCGCCGCCGAACCGCCAGGCGTCGCTCCAACTCCCCGATTGATATTCCATACGCGAAGGCCGTTCCCGCCAGGTCGAACCGGTGGTTTTCCTGCGTCTTGAACCGGCGATCCCGCCTCTGGGCTTCACGCGGGCCGCGGTAAAGGCGCCGAACCGCGCCAGCCCCTTCGGAAATTGCTCGCCACCCGAGCCACTCGGCAGGTGACTGGAATAGCCACGCGACACCTCCGGCAAGCCTGCGGATGCGCGATTTCCGACCCGGCGTGGCACCAGTACCGGCGTGCGGCGAAGCGTCGCCGCCGATTGCACGGCTATCCCGCAGTCTCACGTCGAGATGTTCCTGATCCTTCATCCCTCAGCTCCCCAAAGAAGCGACGAAGCTCGCGGCATTCGCCGGCAACCCGTCGAGGTGGGCCGCGGAACCATCGGATTTCTGCCACCAAAACATCGGGGTCCCCTTGAGGCCCAAGGCATGGGCGATCGCCATGTTGTTGGCGAGCCGTGCCCCGGCCGCAGGATCCGGGGCGTTCGTCTCACCGCCTGCCTGCCAGGCCGCTGCAATCTGGTCTGGCGGGTCGCTCAGCAGCGCCAACGCGCTGCGCGTGCTCTGCCCCTGGTCCTCGTAGTCCAGCACGGCGAGCGGGACGATCGCGATTTGGAGCTTGCCCGCCTGCACGTAGGGCTGAAGTTCCTGATAGGCCCTGATCGAGTAAATGCACTGCGGGTCCATCAACATGAACACCTTTGGCGCAGTGGAAGACCCAATCGTGCCGTAGGTTGCCTTCTGGAGAAGCTGAAGTGCCTGACCGTCGCCCGCCGGCTGCCCATTCGCGGTCCCGACTTCGATTGTTGGAACTGCACCTGGGATCTGAGCGACCTGCTGGCGCGTTACGTCCTTGCCCGAGGCATCCCACATCACGCCCGGGATCAAGCCAGTGCCGTCCGGGGTGGCATAGAAAACCTGAAACTGCTCCCCGCTTCTGACGAAGTAGCCTCGCAAACCATGCGATTGGCCGACATCGGTGATGTTATCGGCAGCAACCGTTTGCAATTGACCGAGCGAGAGATCGATGGGCAGGCCCGATACCCCGGCTTCCCCATCCGGCGACACCTCGAAAAGCATGAACTGCGACCCGCTCCGCGCCGCGATGGTACGGAGCCCATGAATGGCACCAAGATCTCGCACTTCGGCGCCAGCGGCCGCGACGTGCCGCGCGAAGGGTATCTGAGACAATGACGCCGGGAGCGTGCCAGCTGCCGATGGTGTGGTAGCAGAAGGAGGTTGATTCGTGCCCGGCGCTTCCGGTCTGCCGGGCGCCATGGCGGCATGCTCCGAGGTCGTCGGCGCCGCCGTGCTTCTCATAGGCTGGGGCCCCGGCACTGCACAGACGGGCGCCGCGGCAAATGCGGGCGTTGCGAGGAAGATGGAAAGTCCTACTGTCCAGCGCATGAGAGTGCTCCTTCGTGAGGAGACCAATCTGACTGGAGAGTTTGCGAATGGCGCGCTTCGTGATCAGCCGAGGTCGCGACGGCCGACTATGTAGGCTGGCACGCTTGCGGCAGCATCCATCAACCAGCGCGCAGGATTGCTCCTGGGCGTGGCTCTCTCCACGTCGGTCGTCGTCTCATCGAGGTTCTCAGCGGCTTTCAGAAGGCCAATCGCCTCTTGCAAGATCTGCATCAGCAAACCCGAGAACGTGGAGTCCTCAGGGCCAATCCAGCCTTCCAATTCCACAAAAATGTCCCGTTTGACTTCCAGCGCCGCGACACTCGCCGCAGGTGCTGCAACCAATGCCTGTAACGCAGCTAGTCGGGCGGCCGCCGCGCGTCCGTAGTCAGGGTCTACCGTCCGGTCTTCCAGGAAGGCCGCCATGCACCGCATCTGCGCCGCGGTAACGGCGCGTGCGGCCTTCAGCACTGCAGCGTCGCCCCTTTCAAATGGCGCCCCAACGATCCTTTCATCGCCTGGCACCATCCGCTCCATGCGGCTTAGGCTCTCGCCAACGCTCCCCATCTCGCTCCCCTTGCCCCATCTCGGCTATCCCCGATGTGAGGGATAGATTCCTCTTCTCCCGCAACATGAAGCCGAGATCGTCGTCACCTCATGCACAGCCATAAGCGACGCCAAGCGGATCGCGTGCTGAACAAAGGCAAATCAACCTGTTGCATCGACATCGGTCGAAACCTTGACAAATGCAATCAATGCCCCCGATTTCGTAAGACAAGTTGTTAACCCGAGAGGTTAGCCGCTGCAACGCGATGGGGTTCACATCTTTTTGAGGAGCTAGCTGCGCAGATTTCCTTCGCAAAGGTTGCATCGTGAAACGCCTCTGGGCGAAAACCCACTCATTGGCGAGGACACCGGCTCTGAAGTGGAGAGAAGTGTGGATGTTCGACCAACCGTGATTGTTGCTGACGACAATCGCACCAACCTATTGATCGTTGAGCGCTCGTTGTCGGTCGCAGGATTTGACACGGTCAGGATGTCGTCGGGCGAGGACGTAGTTGAACGGTTTCAGTCGGGTAAACCCTTTGATGCCGCTGTCATCGACGTCTTCATGCCTGGGATAGGCGGCCAGGATGCGGTTTCCCTCATTCGCAAGGAAGAGAGCCAGTCTCAGCGCCACACGCGCGTGCCTCTGATTCTGATGTCGGGTGATGACTCGCCATCCCTCCGTGACGAGGCTTATCAGGTTGGTGCCGATGCCTTTCTCACGCACCCGCTCCCGGAAGGCGCACTTGCTGCGGCGGTTCGACATCTAATCCGCATGCAGAAGCAGAACCATCCGGACCAGAAAGGCCTCCGACTGCTCCCCGATGCTCACAGCAGTATCCTGCGGATGGTCGACAATGAGGAACTGCTCGCTGCTTGGAAGGCAGATGTGGACAGTGCTCTTGGTTACATGACCGAGGCCGTCAAGTGCGGAGATGCGCAAGCATTTCGCGAACAGCTTCGCAGTCTGAGTAGCGCGAGCCTGAGCTTCGGCGGCGTGAACATTCGCGAGTTCTATGACATCGCGAATGACTTTCACCCGAGGTATTTCTCGACCACCGGCCCCATCATCCTTCGTTGCCTTGAAGATGAACTTCAACAGCTAACCCGTGCGTTGGAAGAGTCCGTTGCCTGTAAAATCACGACTTAGAACCCCGGTGATGACTGACTTGGAAAAGGGCAGCCTGAATAGCTCGGACCGCGAGGCATCCGCGATCGACCTCGCAGTCGGTAGCAGACTGCGCAAGAAGCGTCGGGAACTCGAGTGGACCGGGGTGCAGCTCAGCGAGCGCCTCGGCGTTTCTTCCATGCAGATCAGCAAATACGAGCATGGAAAACATCGGATCCCCGCGGCGCGGCTGTATGAGATTGCAAGCATCTTCGGCGTCCCGATTGCCTACTTCTTTCAGGACCTCCCGCCCTGCAGCCAAACCGAGCTCGAGCCGTCCGCAAGCCCGACGGTCGCGGACGCGCAGGTGAAGCCGGTTGAGCCACCAGGGATAGCCGCCGCTGAACAATCAGTGCCGCCGGAACTGGAGGACCTCATAACCCTTGGTCGCCTTGCGGCCAGAATTGATGACCCGAAGGAGAAGGCTCTTATCCGACGCCTCCTGCAAAGGCTGCCTATCTTCCAAGGCGCCGCAGATGATGAAGAGGGGAAACCTGATGACCCAAGCTAAGATGGCTCCGATAGCCGGAGCGATCCCATTGCCTCGCGAAAAGCGCTTGTCGAACTTCGAGCGGTTTCAGCAGCCGACGGACCTCCTGCCGCAGACTATTGCGGAGTTGCCCCATGGTGCCTTCGTCGTCGACTATGGGTGTTTCAACTGGACGGTGGCGGCACTTGCGAGCTCCCTCGGGCGTACGGACCTGGACATTGTTGGTGTAGATCCATTCGGCGAACCGCCGGGACGTCCAGAAAATGCGCGTTTTATGCGGCTCGCGGGCTTGGCGGCGTCGCTGCCACTGCGCGGCGCGGATTTGCTCGTCGCTTCCAACGTGCTGGAACACTGTCCGGATGGAGTGGCTGTGTTCGGCACATGGGTCGAAGCCGTTCGGCCGGGAGGGCTGATCTACGTCGAAGCTCCGAGTGAGGATACACTGCTACTCTCAAGCGATCCGGACGTTGAAGGCCAGGGCTATAACAGCTTCTGGGATGACCCGACGCATATTCGGCCTTGGCCTCCCGCCGCGCTCTACCGTCTTGCTCTCTCCTGGGGCGCAAAGCCCGAACACTGCTTCTACGCGGTGTGCGACGGAAACCATAGCGGGGTCGCCCTGGTTCGCCGGGTCTCGAACAACCGCCCGGTCTATCGATACGTGACGCTCAAGGGTGTTCCCCGTGGCGCCAATGCCGCTCTCGCTCACGTGGAGCGTGTCGCACAAGGGCAGTTTTTGGGACAATAGGAACATGCTTGCTCGACGGGGTTTTTTGTCCGCGTTCGTTGCGGCCGCCTCGCTCGCGCGTGGCTTCGCTCCGCGCACGGCCGATGCCGACACCGTAACCGCGCCGACAGGACCGATCCTTGAAATCACTGGGAAGATCGCCCATTCGCCCCAGTCCTTC
Source organism: Acidisoma sp. 7E03 (assembly GCF_054665075.1). Lineage (NCBI taxonomy): Bacteria > Pseudomonadati > Pseudomonadota > Alphaproteobacteria > Acetobacterales > Acidocellaceae > Acidisoma > Acidisoma sp. 7E03. Next base: position 34,238 of record NZ_BAAFHE010000015.1, on the reverse strand, counting down.
GACCTCGCGGCTCTGAAGGCGATTGGCGACGCCAGCTTCAAGACAGGCACGCCTTGGGATGCTGGGAAAAGTGTGTTCGAAGGCGTGCCAATGGATGCCTTGATGCAAAAGGTCGTATGCACCGGACAGCACGTGCGCGCTTACGGCCTTGACGACTACTTTGTCGAGCTTCCCGTTTCTGATTTCCATCAGTATGGCGTGCTTCTCGCCTATAAGCGGGACGGCTCCTACCTCAACGTTGTCGATCGCGGGCCTCTCTGGATCGTTTACCCCTTTGATTCCAGGCCGATCCTCAACAACAACCTCTATTATGGCCGCAGCGTTTGGCAGCTACAGCGTCTTGACATCTCCTAAGGATTCCCCCACCCGCAAGCGCCGCAGAAGCCGACTTCGCTGGACCCTCGCGACAGCGGCAACGCTTTTGCTAGTGGGTTCGGGCATATCGTCGTATCTCGTCGTACGGCAATATCACGCCGTTCATCGAGCGAATGCATACGAACTCGGCGCAGACGCAAGCCAGGCCGCAATCGAAGTCTACCGCCTCGAGTCTATCGTGGCACTCCATGTGGCTCATCTGCCGGGTGGATCATTGGCAGAATTGAATCTATGGGCGCAAATCCTAGAGGGACGCGCCAAGGAGCTGATGGGTCCGCAGTACACACAAATCGCGGCGTCTGATCCCGCTCAGATCAAGGTGATCCAGGATCTGTTTGCAGCGAGTAAGCTTGTTCGACAACTCATTCCGCACGTCTATGAGCCGAACGTCTCAGCCAAGATCATCGACATTCTTGAAGAGTTCAGACATAAAGTTACGCGGTATGCGAGCTTTTTCTACAGCTCCGTCGATACGAATATGCAGGCAGCGTTCGTGGAGCTGACAAAGCTCTTCGAGATCGCCTTCCTCGTAAACGTCGCCTTTTTTTTGGTGCTCGCTTGGCTTCTTTGGGTCATTTGGCGCGATGAGCGAATCACGCGAGAAGCATTGGTGGCGAACGAGGCTTTAAGCGCCGACAACAGATCCAAGACAATGATGATCGCCGGCGTCAGTCATGAAATACGCACGCCTCTCACGTCTCTCCTTGGGGTCAACGAGCTTTTGGCACGGAGCGCACTTAACCAGGAGCAGAAGGAGATGCTTGCTACCGCTTCGGCAGCTGGTCGCAATCTCCTTTCACTCGTGAACGGCATGCTTGACTTCGGAAAGATCGAGGCAGGTGGACTGACTCTGAAATCCGCGTCTTTCAATCTTCCGAGACTTTTGACGCAGATCGTATCCATTAACCGCACGGTCTATGACGAAAAGCAGGTAAGTCTCAATCTCTTCGTCGGAAGCGAAGTTCCACCGATGGTCGTCGGCGACGAGGCACGGCTGACGATCATCATCAACAATCTCCTCGCGAACGCTGTGAAATTTACATCATCAGGCGGCAGCGTCGGCTTGACCGTTGGGCAGGAGAAAGTGAGCATTGCCGGCGAGAGCATCTTGCTGTTCGAGGTTGCCGACACCGGCATTGGCATCGCTCCAGAAGCGATCGACAAGGTCTTCGGCACCTTCACACAGGCTGACTCCACGATTGTTGACAAATACGGTGGAGCGGGCCTCGGCCTTGCCACCTGCAGAGCGCTAGTCCGCCTCCACGGTGGAGAAATCGGTGTCAGGAGCGAGGTCGGGCAGGGTAGCACCTTCTGGGTCCGTCTACCCCTGCCGTTAGGAGCAGAATCCTCCGATCAACCCCAAAAACGCTTGCGGTTTGCCGCCGTGGATCCGGAGAGATGGCTCACTTCAGGTCTTCGCCAGCAATTGCGTCTCGCGGGGGCGACGCTTGATGCCGTCGAGGCTCCCATCTCCCCTAGCCTTGTCGCAGAGCGATGGGATGCATTGCTTGTCGACGATCAGGTCCTCAGACACTGCCAGGATAGCAAAAGCGAAACTGTGGACGCGCTGTCGCGCACACGACCGATTGTCATCGTCGCCGACTCAGTGAAACTGCCGGACGTTGCGTACCGGATGTGCTTCTCCGCCCTTTCACCAGCGGCAGACGACGAAGATGTTCGGCGCATGGTTCGCTTGATCTCCTCTCGCACTGTCAGATTCGGCTTCACTCCGAGCGAGCGGGGCCACGAGATAGAGCCGTCCCATATCCTCTTGGCCGACGACAACGCGATAAATAGAGCCGTCATCACCAAATTCCTGGAGCAGGGCGGTCATGCGGTGACCGACGTGGACACGGGGCGAGCCGCCGTAGACGCGCTGAGCTCTCTTCATTTCGACCTTGCCATCTTGGATATCAATATGCCCGAGATGAATGGTCTTGAAGCTGCTGCGGCATATCGAGCAGCGACGCCAGAAGACCAGAGAATCCCGCTGCTTGCACTCACCGCGGATCCATCGGAAGAAACCCTCGGCCGCTGCCTCGATGTGGGTTTTGTTGCGCGTCTTGTCAGGCCAATTAGTGGCGAGGACTTGCTCGATGCCGTCCGCCATTGGATGAGCAAGGAACGAGCGATGCCATGACCGCGGATTCGGTGCTTGACGTCCAGCTCATTGAGCGTCTCCGCCGTGCGTTCAATGACGACGGTCTTCTGACCCTCATCGACGAGTATGTCACCAGCGGGATGGACTGGCTTTTTAAATTGAACGACGCGCTTGACACCCGCGATTGTCAGCGCGCCCGCTTCTGCGTTCATGGCTTGCGAAGCCCTTCGCTTTCCATAGGTGCCCGAAGAGTGGCCGAGCTTGCGACTGTCGATAGCACCGCGGATAATTTCTGGGACGCCGTGCAAGAGGTCGCCCGCCTGGGGCCGAGCGAGTTGGACGCGTTTCGTAACAAAGCCGCTCAGCTAATCGGCACAAGCAGAACACACGGCGTCCGCGATGACACGGCTCGACGCTGAAGATGACGAGCCGACTAACTTTCTGCCACCCATGGTTCGACAGTGTCGTCGCGAGGCCTCTGGTGCGTGAGGTAGCGTGATGCGTCTCTTCCAACTGGTTGTCGTCTGGATACTTCTCGTGCTTCCAGCCACGGCCAGTGCAGGTGACTGCTCCCGGCTCTTTCTCGATGGAAAGCCACCGACCACGAGCGCCCAGCAGCCGGGGCGGCGGACAGAGATCTGCTTTACCGCCTTCGCGGCCCTCGTCTCGGGCGTGGCGCGCGATCCCATTTGGTCAGCCGAGCACCTGTCGGCCCGATATGCCCGGCGGGCGCCGCATACGCCGCGGGCAGGCTCGTTCCATCCCGAGCAAATGCTTTCCGCAGAGGATCGCGCATATCCGCGCGACTATGACCATGGCTGGGATAGAGGCCACATGACGCCGGCGGGCGACGTCGCGAGCCGACGAGCCAAGGATGAGACCTTCTCCATGGCGAATGTCGTGCCACAAGCGCCCGCTTTGAACCGCGGCATCTGGGAAGGGATTGAAAGCGCGGTGCGCCGCCTCGCGGAGCGCGACGGTGAACTTTACATGGTGACTGGCCCCTGGCTCCGTCCGGGCGACGCGTGGACACAGAATGGGCGGGTGCAGATACCGGGCGCGACCTGGAAAGCCATCTATGACCCGAGCACACGCCGATCGGGTGCCTGGATTTGCACCAACAGCATGTCGCCAGATTGCCGTATCGTCTCGATCGCCACGCTTAGCCACTTGGTCGGCGTTGATCCCTTCCCTGCATTGTCGCCGACGGAAGCCGCAGTGCCTCCTGATCTACCGACGCCAGAGCCCAGCCGCTACTGGCCGCCGCGTTGAAGGTGGCACCAGCCGAGGCTCCGACGGCCCCATCGTCTACCGCGTTAGCCTGACGAGTGCCCTTGTGAACAAAACAAGAAACATGCTTGATTAGCGGTCCCTTCTGCTCCGGTTGCTCATAGATGCCCCTCGATTATCTCGCCAAACTCAATCCAGAGCAGCGTCAGGCCGTCGAACATGGTGTGCCGGCAGGGGGGGAGGCAAGTGGCATGACGGCAAGACCACTTCTCGTGATCGCTGGCGCGGGGTCCGGCAAGACCAACACCCTGGCACATCGCGTCGCCCATCTGATCGTCAATGGGGCTGATCCTCGCCGCATCCTGCTGATGACCTTCTCTCGTCGGGCTGCGTCCGAGATGACGCACCGGGTTGAAGGCATTTGCGGGAAGGTGCTCGGCGCCAAGGCCGGGGTGATGACGGATGCGCTGACCTGGGCGGGCACCTTCCACGCGATCGGCGCCAAGCTGCTGCGGGAATACGCGGAGCAGATCGGATTGCAGCCCAACTTCACCATCCATGACCGAGAAGACTCGGCGGATCTGATGAACCTGCTCCGCCATCAGCTGGGCTTCTCCCAGACCGAGAGCCGCTTCTCGACGAAGGCTACCTGCTTGTCCATCTACTCCCGGGCCATCAACGCTGAGATGCCGCTCGCTACGGTGCTGCAGGCGCACTTCCCCTGGTGCGGCGCCTGGGAGGCGCAGCTCCGGGATTTGTTCGCGACCTATGTGGAAGCGAAGCAAGCCCAAGGGGTACTCGATTACGACGACCTCCTCCTCTATTGGGCACAGATGGTCGGCGATCCCGCCCTGGCGGCGCATATCGGCGATCGGTTCGATCATGTGTTGGTGGACGAGTATCAGGACACCAACCGGCTTCAGTCGAGCATCCTGCTCGCGTTGAAGCCTGGAGGCGCCGGCCTGACGGTTGTGGGCGATGACGCACAGTCGATTTACGCCTTTCGCGCGGCGACGGTGCGGAACATCCTCGACTTCCCGGCACAGTTCAGCCCGCCAGCGACCGTCATCACCCTGGACCGGAATTATCGCTCCACCCAACCCATCCTAGCCGCGGCCAATGGGATCATTGGCCTGGCTGCCGAGCGCTTCACGAAGAACCTCTGGACCGATCGGCAGTCGGCTGAGCTGCCCATGTTGGTCAGTGTGCGGGATGAGGCAGACCAGGCACGCTTCGTGGCGGAACGTGTGCTGGATAATCGCGAGGGTGGGACGGACCTGAAACAGCAGGCGGTCTTATTCCGCACTTCCAGCCACAGCGGCCCACTCGAGATCGAACTGACGAGACGCAACATTCCCTTCGTGAAGTTCGGCGGCCTCCAGTTTCTAGATGCGGCGCATGTGAAGGATCTGCTGGCATTGCTCCGGTTTGCCGAAAATCCGCGCGACCGCGTGGCCGGCTTCCGCGTCCTCCAGCTGCTCCCCGGCGTGGGGCCGGCCTCCGCGCAGCGCGTCCTTGACGCCATGGCTGCTCAGGTGGACCCGATCGGCTCGCTCGCCGCGATCGCGCCGCCTCCTCGAGCGGGAGAGGCGTGGACGGACCTTGTCCAACTGCTCCTGCGGTCGCGCTCGGCAAATCCAGTCTGGCCGGCGGAGATAGGCGCGGCGCGCCTTTGGTATCTGCCGCATCTCGAGCGCATGCATGAGGATGCGGAGGTCCGGCACGCTGACTTGCTACAGCTTGAGCAGATCGCCGCTGGCTATCCGTCACGTGCACGCTTTTTGACCGACCTGACCCTTGACCCGCCGGATGCCACGAGCGACCAGGCGGGTGTGCCGCTCCTGGACGAGGATTACTTGATCCTCTCGACGATCCACTCCGCCAAGGGCCAGGAATGGAAGTCGGTTTTCGTGCTGAACGTAGTTGACGGCTGCATGCCGTCGGATCTCGGCACCGGCACGACAGCGGAGATCGAAGAGGAGCGCCGTTTGCTCTATGTCGCAATGACGCGGGCCAAGGACACGCTGCACCTGGTCACCCCGCATCGCTTCTTCACCTACGGCCAACCGACCCTCGGAGACCGGCACGTTTACGCCTCTCGCTCGCGCTTCATTCCCGCCAGCCTGCTACCGTTGTTCGAGCAGATGAATTGGCCAGTGCTTGCGACCCAAGTCGCACGGCAGGCTGCCCTCAGCCAGGTCAAGATCGACATCGGTGCGCGCATGCGCAGCATGTGGCGCTGACAAGACGCGCTCATCCAGGTCAGAACCGCGCCCACTGCTGCGACGATGGTGATTTCGCCCCCTAATTTTTGGATTACGCGCGGCTGCCGGCTTCAGCCCTTTGACAGCACTGAATTTGCGAGCGGTCACGGTAACCGCGCACGAAAGGTGCGTATAAAGCGCTTTTTTGGTAGTCAGACGAGATGGCCTCAAATGATGATTTGGGGGAGCCTCTGACGGCCAGCCAGAATCGGTCCTATTGTAAATCGCAGTCCACAACGATACCGGAACGCCGGGTATCGACCCATTGCGGGCGCTCGTTCTAGCGGTGACAGCACCCGAAAGCTGTCATTGTTATTGGACGTCGCGCATCTCTGTCGCAAGAGATCGTATCCAGCGACAATGATGTGCGACGTGAGAACATCATATGGCCTCTGAACGACGAGGATGTCGCATAATTCACAGCAAGCGCGACAACCTCTGTCTCGCCCGTTGGCAGCAGCCCATCAGCTATCCCTGTTTCAACCTAGCGAACATAACACTCGGGCCGGCTACTTCACCGAGTTGCGGCCGCGCAACCCAATTAGCGAGCGTCGCCTCCGCCATCAGTCCCACCTTCGCTAGCACTCTGGCGGATGCAACGTTGTCCGGGTGGCACGTCGCCCATAAGCGATAAATAGATTGTTGCTCCATCGTCCAATCTGCGATCACTTTCGCAGCTTCCGTTGCGAAACCCCGCCCCCAGAAAGACTTTCCTATGATGTAGCCAAAGTCGGCCTTCGGCGGGGAGAGACGAAGTTCTATCACCCCCATAAACTTCATCGGTTGCTTCGCAAAGATCGCCCAGGGAAAGGCGGCGCCGGAAGCCCAGCATCGAACGCAGCGTTCTGTGAATGCCTCAGACTCAGCTAACTCCCGGTGTCGAGGGAAGTCCATATAGCGAGTTGGCTCCTCCTCGCCTGCGTAAGTCTCAAAGATCAGTGTCGCGTCGTCATGCTCTACCGGACGAAGATATAGACGTTCGGTCTCGAATGAGGTCGGAGGATGCATGGGCCTCACCATATCAACCGATAAATTCTGCGGCAATTGTGCGTCCGCTTTGGTGCGGTCGCTTCACAAGGACCATTGGCCGCTTTGGGTCAATTTCGTCTGTCGCGAGTGTCAGGATTCATGCGACAGTCTTAGCCTTTGGGATAGGTCCGCTTTTTCCGCCAGGTTGCTCCCAAGCTGACCGACAGGAATCCCCCCAACCTCGACATTGCCGAGGTGCCTGCGTCGCCCTCGCCGGAAGCTGGGGAGATGAACGCGCTCAGTGAAAATCTCGACTGCGTGGGAAGGCGTATGAGGGTCCCCCGCGCACGGGTGGCTGGGTTGATTCTCCCTGGTCAGCGGCACGATCCGCGCTCTGATTGAGACGAGTCAGCAGGTCGCTGCGATCGAGCAGCTTGCGGCAGATCAGATGGGTGATCGGCACTTCGGAATGCTCCGTCTCCTGCTCGATGCGGCCCTCTGCCACCATGAGCTTTGCCCCGATCAGCGCGGCGCGATCGCGCTGGCCGATATTTGCGTAGACGACCAGGTTGGCGATCCCGAACTCGTCTTCCAGCGTCAAGAAGACGATGCCCTTCGCGGTGCCGGGCCGCTGGCGCATCAGGACAAGGCCGGGCAAGCGGATCGATGTCCCGGGGCGGGCGGAGTTGAGCCGGCGAGTGTCGTGATAGCCGAGGGCGGCCAGTTTCGGCCGCAGCACCGAAAGCGGGTGGGCCCGCAGTGAGAGACCCGTCGCGGCAAAGTCGGTGACGATCGCCTGGCCGGAGGTTTCGGAGGGCAGATCCGCTGCAGGCTCCGGCAGCAGAGGGGTGTCGCTGACGGTGTTCTCGACCAGGCGCAGCAGCGGCGGGATGTGTCGCTCCACCGCTTTCGCATCCCACATGGCCGATCGCCGGCCTTGGCCTAGGCTCGCGAAGGCGTCCGCTTCGGCCAGTGCCTCGATCGCGCGGCGGCCGACGCCCGTTCGCCGCGACACATCCTCCACCGAACCATAGGGCACGCCGTTGCCCGTCCGGCGGGCCTTGACGATGAGGCGCCCATCCTCCTCCGGAAGCCCCGCCACCAGGCGGAGGCCAAGGCGCAGAGCGTGGTCGTCCGCGCTGGTCGGTTCGCGCTCCAGCGTGGAATCCCAGTCGCTCACATTGATGTCGACCGGCCGTACCTCGACGCCGTGCTTCCGAGCATCCTCGACGAGCTGCGCCGGGGCATAGAAGCCCATGGGCTGGCTGTTCAGGATCGCCGCCGCGAAGACCGCGGGGTGATGGCATTTGAGCCAGGAGGAGGCATAGGCGAGATGGGCGAAGCTCGCCGCATGGCTTTCCGGAAAGCCATAGGAGCCGAACCCCTCGATCTGCTTGAAGACGCGCTCCGCAAGCTCTGGATCGTAGCCGCGGCGGACCATGCCGCCGATGACTTTCTCCCGGTACGCGCTCACCCCGCCGGTATGCTTGAAGGTTGCCATGGCGCGCCGCAGTCTGTCCGCCTCGTCCGGCGTGAAACCTGCGGCGACCACGACGAGCCGCATCGCCTGCTCTTGGAAGAGTGGCACGCCGAGCGTGCGGCCGAGGACGTTCTTGAGTTCATCCGCAGGCCCATGCTCGGGGCTCGGCTTGGGATAGACGGGCTGTTCCAGGCCCCATCGCCTGCGCAGATACGGGTGGACCATGTCACCCTGGATCGGGCCGGGACGGATGATCGCCACCTGTACGACCAAATCATAAAATACCTCGGGCCGGAGGCGCGGCAGCATCGCCATCTGCGCCCGGCTCTCGACCTGGAAGACGCCGACGGAATCCGCCCGCCGCAGCATGGCATAGGTCTCGGGGCAATCACGGGGCACGCCGGCGAGATCCAGGTCGCGTCTATGATGCAGGCGCATTAGCTCGAAGCTCCGCCGCAGGCAGGATAGCATGCCGAGGGCGAGGATATCGACTTTCAGCAGCTGCAGCGCGTCGACGTCGTCCTTATCCCACTCGAGTACCGTGCGACCGGCCATCGCCGCGTTGCCGATGACGGCCATCTCCGTCAGTGGTCCCCGGCTCATGACGAAGCCGCCGACATGGGTGGCCAGGTGGCGTGGGAAGTCCTGGATCTCGGCCGCAAGCTCCAGGGTCATCGACAGCCGACGATCCGAGAGATCGAGCCCCTCCTGCTGCGCGAGATCGGCGAGGCTGTCATCTCGGCCCGGGCCCCATCCCGCCTTGGCCAGCCGGCCCGTCACGTCCTCCGATAGCCCCAGCGCTTTGCCCACTTCGCGAATGGAGCTTCGGCCGCGATAGCGGATGACGGTGCCAACGATTGCCGCTCGGTCCCGGCCATAGCGATCGTAGATGTGCTGGATGACCTCCTCGCGCCGCTCATGCTCGAAATCCACGTCGATGTCAGGCGGCTCGTTGCGCGACGCCGAGACGAAGCGTTCGAACAGCAGGTCGTGCTTGGAGGGATCGACGGCGGTAATCCCGAGCACGTAGCAGATCGTCGAATTGGCGGCAGAGCCGCGCCCCTGGCATAGGATGCCCTTACTCCGCGCGAAACGCACCACCTCGTCGACGGTCAGGAAGTACGCGGCGTAGTCGAGTTGTTCGATCAGCGTCAGCTCATGATCGATGCGGGCTTGGATGTCCGCCGGCACACCCTCCGGCCAACGCCTGGTGGCGGCCTCGTGCACGCGATCGGTGAGCGTCGCGAGGGGTGGGCGCCCGGGCTCCAGGATCTCATCCGGATATTCATGGCGCAGCTCGTCGAGCGAGAAGCCGCGCCCAGCTTCGAGCACGCGAAGGGTGTTCGCAAGAGCTTCCGGATGATCCTGAAACAGGTGGTTCATCTCGACCATGCCTTTGAGGCAGCGCTCGCCGTTGCGCTCGGCGGCAAAGCCGATGCGATCGACCGGACACCCGAGACGGATGGCCGTCAGCACGTCGGCCAGCCGGCGCCGATCGGGATGATGAAAGCGCGGATCCGTCGTCGCCAGGAGCCCGCCGCCTGCGACGGTCGCCATTCGCTGGAGGATGGCGAGGCGTCGTTGATCCGCGCCATCGAGGAGGATCGGCGCCGTGCAGAAGAGCGGCCGCGCCAGACGGTCTCGCAGATCGGCCGCATCCTCTGCCAGCCGTGCGGCGAAGGGGGCATCCGGCGCTGCAGGGGAAACCGCGGCCATCGCCCATCCCTGGGCGTGCTCCAACATCTCCGCGCGGGTGATCTCGCAGGTGCCTTTGGGCGCCCGCATCCGTCCGAGGGACAGCAGGCGCGTCAAGCGCCCATAGCTCGCGCGGTCGGTGGGCCAGACGAGATAGGCCGCGCCATCCTGCAGAACGAGACGGGTGCCGACAATGAAGGGGAGGCCAATCTCCTTCGCTGCGGCATGGCCGCGCACAACCCCCGCCAGGCTGTTCGTGTCGCAGATGCCGATCCCCGCATGCCCGAGCGCCGCGGCGGTCGCCACTATCTCGGCCGGGTGGCTGGCGCCATCCAAAAAGGTGAAGTTTGTCCGCGCCCCGACTTCGGCGAAGCCGATGCTCATGGGAGGTAGCCGTGCAGGAACCAGCGCAGCGGCCGATCCGGCCGCAGGGCCGCGATCCTGCCGATCCAGAGACGCGTGCCGGAGGCAAGTTCCACGCGGTAGTAGTCCCGGCCGCTGCGACGCTCCGGGTCCTTCCACCACTCCGGCTCGATGCGCTCGGGCCCTTCGGCATGGGCCACGTCATGCACCGCCCCATTCAGGCGCAGCCGGAGCGGCGGGCCGGCCGGGATCTCAGCCAGGACCATCATTGGCACCGGCCGGTGCAAGAGGCGCACGGGCGCGGGAAGGGGCGACCGTGCCGGCAGATCGGGAACGGCGTCGAAGGGTGAAGCCCATGTCACCCCGCGTTCGGGCCAATGGCTTTCCACGGGCGCCGGCCGCCAGACAGGCAGCCGCTGCGCAAGACGATCGATCAGCTGTGCCAGCGCTTCGGCCCGCCCAGCTGAATCGAGCCCGTCTTCGGCAAGGCCTCGCTGATCCGCGATCATGTCATTCGTGGAACCCGCTTCGAGGCTCATCCGCTCGAACCCGAGATCCGGTTCGAGACGTTCGAGCTCGTTCGCGAAGAGGCGGCGCAGATGCGCCGGCGTGCGCGTCGGCAGGCCCGTGCCAACGGTGATCTCTTGCACCACCCGATCGACCCGGAAGGCGCGCAGCGTGACCTGGCGCGCGCCTTGGCCGGCATCGGCCAGCTGACGGCACAGGGGGTCGAGCAGCGCGTCGACCGCGACGTCAATCGCGAGACGGGTCACGATCGGCTCCAGAAACTCCACCGTCTCGACGAATTCTGGGGGCTGCCGGATAGAGGCGAGGAGCCGCGGCCGCGCGCCGGTCAGTGCGTCGAGCACATCCATGAGGCTCCGCCCGAAACGGCGCGCGAGGGGAGCCCGCGGTTGGCGCAACAGATCCCCGACGCGATGGAGACCGAGGCGGTTCAGAGCGACCAGGCAGTCCGCCGGCAGGCGGAGCGCTGCGAGGGGGAGGGGGCTGACGGCGGCGACATCGCCACCCGGTGATACAGTCAGGCCATCCATCCCGGCGCGGGAGAGGCTGGCGGCCGCTTCTGCGCCATCGGCGATGACGCCGGCGAGCGTGAGCCCGGACTGGCGGAGGTTCAAGGAGATCCGGTCGAGGAGAGCCGCCTCGCCGCCGAAGAGATGGCTGCAGCCGGTGACGTCGAGGATCAGGCCATCCGGCGCGTCGACGGCGGCGATCGGCGTGAAGCGGAGCGCCCAGAGCGCCAGCTGCTCCAGAAAGGCAGCATCTCCATCCGGGTCCGCGTCGCGCAGCACCAGGTCGGGATGAATTGCCTGCGCATCGGCCAGCGCCTGGCCGGCGCGAAGCGCGGTTCCCGGCGCATCGACAGAGGTCAGCAGCCGGCGATTGCCCTGCATCGCCCAGGTGGCGAGTGGACGCCCGGCAAGCGCCGGCTCCTGCCGCCGCACGCGGTCGGCCGCTAGCTGCGGGAAATGCAGGGCGAGATACCGACGCCCCCTCACGCGCGGTGTCCGGCAGCATTCCGGCGATCCGGGGCCGGCTGAAGAGGACGCAGCTCACGGCACTCTCGGTCCCAGGCGACCTGCCAGCGACCGGACCGGCCGCCGGCGCCACGGAGCAAGGTGACGTCCCATCCACGGGGGAAGGCGCCGAGGCGCCAGCGGCTGCGAGCGGCGGAAGGCGAGAGGCGATCGGTATCCGGCATGAGCAGCAGCCCGATCCCGCCCCCCGTCTCGGCCGCGATCTGCAGGCGCCGCCCCGCGACCAGATCGGGCGCGGGACCGTCGACCACGAGGACCGCGCCGGCGATGCCGCGCGAACGAAGGGATTCCTCGAAGGCCCAGAGCCCGTCTTTCAAGGACGTCGCTTTGACAAAGACAAGCTGGCCGGATGCGACGCCGAAGGCCGCGAGCCCGCCTGGCCAGAAATCTGGATTTCCGGAAATCCAGATAGACTCTCCGTGTGCTTGCCCCTGGACGCAGGCCGCGAAGCCGAGGGCTGCACCGGGATCCGCCACCAGGATCTCATGATAGGCGCCGCGCTGCAGGGTGAGATGAGGAAGATCGGGGCCGAGCGCGATGCCTGGCGCGGGCTGTGTCGCCTCGTGCCGCTCGAGGCGGGCGACGGCGGCTCTCAGAGCATCGAGATCCTGTGGCATGACATAGGATCTCAGCCAGCCGAATGGGGCCGGCCCGGCCGGGTCTTGAACAGGATAAAGCCGGAGCGCCGGAGATGTTCCGCCAGCCGTTCCGCCGCGAGCCCTGCCGCGAAATCCCACCCGCCTTTCCGGGGCTTACCGCGCTCGTCAAAGCGCAGCGCATAGGAGATGGCTTCGGCGATCTCGTCGGGCGAGGCGGCCGCAAGGTCCGTGATCTGCACAGGAGGAAGGGGGTCGTCGGCCATAGCCGGAAGCTATGCGGACTCTTCGAACAAAACAAGAACAAGAATCGTGCGAGCGCAGCGCGTTGAAGCGGCCGCTCTGCAGCTCGACACGGATTCTCAACGGACTCAAAGCCGTGCAGGGCTCGCTTGTCTCGCCGCTTTCATTGAGGCGGCGGATCACAAGGCGAGTAGCGCGTCGGGCCCTGGAGCAGGCATGATGCTCGCCATGCCAACCTTGATGGCACGCCATCCGGAGGAAGACGGGCATGTGCAATCTCTACTCGCAGACCAAGGGCCAGCAAGCGATCCGAGAGTTCACGCGCGCTGTCACGGATCTGACCGGCAACCTCCCGCCCATGCCCGGCATCTTCCCAGACTATGCCGCCCCGATCGTCCGGAACGCGGAGGGCGGACGGGAACTGGCGCTGGCACGATGGGGCATGCCGACACCGCCGCAGTTCCTCGGCAACCGGAAGACCGACATCGGCGTGACCAACATCCGCAACACGAAGTCGCCGCACTGGCGCCGCTGGCTTGGTGTCGAAAGCCGATGCGTCGTGCCTTGGACCAGCTTCTCGGAGAATGAACGCCTGCCTGACGGAACCAAGCCGCCCGTCTGGTTCGCGTTCGACGAGAGCCGGCCTCTGGCTTTCTTCGCCGGCATCTGGACCCGCTGGACCTCCGTTCGAAAACTCAAGGAGGGCGAGGTCACAGCCGACATCTTCGGCTTCCTGACGACGGAGCCCAATGCGGAGGTTGGCGCCATCCATCCCAAGGCCATGCCCGTGATCCTCCGGACGCCCGACGAGGTGGACCATTGGCTGTCTGCTCCGGCACTCGAAGCGCTAAGGCTTCAGCGACCCTTGCCGGACGGAAGCCTAAGGATCGTGGGGAGAGGCGCTAAGCAAGACGAGCAGGGCGATATGGAGCTTTTCACGAACCTGCGGCCGCTTGCACCGTGACGGATATCGGCCTCGAATGACGCCTCGCCTGAGAGTTCGCATGCGAGCGATGCCGTACCCTGTTCCTCCCTCTTCTGACACCAGCGATCGTCTCGTCCTCGAGCGGAGCGCCGATCGGCATTTCCCTATCACCCGTCACCGGCATCGCCTCTCTGGCGACACCCCTATATGACGGGTCCATCCTCGTCCCCACCCGTTGAGTCTCTGGCGGGCGCCGTGGAGCGGGTGACCTTCCACAATGCCGACAATGGCTTCTGCGTGTTGCGGGTGAAGGCCCGCGGCCACCGGGACCTCATAACCGTCCTCGGCCACGCCGCCTCGATCTCCGCGGGCGAATGGATCCAGATGGCCGGCACCTGGATCAACGACCGAACCCACGGCCTGCAGTTCAAGGCCAACTTCCTGAAAGCAACTCAGCCGACGACCCGAGAAGGAATCGAGAAATATCTCGGCTCGGGCATGATCAGAGGTATTGGTCCCGTCTACGCGAAAAAGCTGGTGCAGGCCTTCGGCGAGGCGGTGTTCGATGTGATCACGGATGAACCTGACCGGCTCCGCCAGGTCACGGGCATCGGCGCCAAACGCGCGGCCAGCATCATCGCCGGATGGGCCGAACAGAAGATCATCCGGGAGATCATGCTGTTCCTCCACACGAACGGGGTCGGCACCTCCCGCGCCGTGCGGATCTACAAGACCTACGGCGCCGACGCGGTGCAGCTGATCACCGAAAACCCCTATCGGCTCGCCCGCGATATCAGAGGAATCGGCTTCCGGACCGCAGACCAGGTCGCGCAGAAGCTTGGGATCGAGCCGACGGCCATGATCCGGGTGAGGGCGGGTATATCCTTCGCGCTGGCCGAGGCCACAGGAGAAGGACATTGCGGCCTCCCAGAGGCTGAGGTAGTCACTGCGACCGCCAAGTTGCTGGAGGTGACGCCCCCTCTCGTGATGACCGCCATGCAGCTGGAACTCGAAAGCGGCGATCTTATCGCAGACAGTCTCGGCGAGCAACGCTGCATCTTCCTCGCCGGCCTCTATCGCGCGGAACAGGCAATCGCCGCGAGGCTGGAAGCCCTCGCCACGGGCCAGCCACCCTGGTCCGCGATCGATACGGCGAAAGCGATCCCGTGGGTCGAGGGTCGAACCGGCTTGGCGTTGGCCGCCAGCCAACAAGAAGCGCTCAAACTCGCCGTCGCATCGAAGGTAACCGTCATCACGGGCGGCCCGGGTGTGGGCAAGACCACCCTCGTGAATGCCATTCTACGGGTCCTTCGGGCCAAGAGGATCGATGTCGCCCTCTGTGCGCCCACCGGACGGGCTGCCAAGCGGCTTAGCGAAACCACGAAGCTGGAGGGGCGAACCATCCATCGGCTGCTGGAAGCCGATCCGAGCAACGGTGGCTTCAAGCGCAACGAGGACAATCCCTTGAGTTGCGACCTTCTCGTCGTGGACGAGAGCTCGATGGTGGACGTACCGCTCATGCGGGCCCTGCTCCGCGCGCTGCCTGATACGGCGGCGCTGCTGCTGGTCGGTGACGTTGACCAGCTTCCCTCCGTCGGACCCGGTCAGGTGCTGGCTGACATCATCAACTCCGGCAGCATCCCCGTTGTGCGCTTGACCGAGGTGTTTCGGCAGGCCGCAGAAAGCCAGATCGTCGTCAATGCCCATCGGATCAATCGCGGACTCATGCCCGAGCCACAGCCGCAGGATGCGACAGACTTCTTCTTTGTCGACGCCGCCGATCCCGACGATGGTGTCGACAAGCTGCTCGCGATCGTGCAGCGACGGGTGCCAGCCCGCTTCGGATTTGATTCGATCAGAGACATCCAGGTGTTGTGCCCGATGAACCGGGGCGGAATGGGCGCCCGTTCTTTGAACATCGAGCTTCAGAAGGCGCTCAATCCACCAGGCGAGATCAAGGTGGAGCGGTTCGGCTGGACATTCTGCCCCGGCGACAAGGTGATGCAGACCGCGAACGACTATGAGCGCGAGGTCTACAACGGTGATCTCGGCGTCGTGTCAAAGATCGATACGGAGGAGGGCGAACTGGTTGCGATCTTCGACGGCCGTGAAGTGACCTACAGTTTCGGCGAGCTTGACGAGCTTGTGCTGGCTTATGCGACGACGATCCACAAGAGCCAGGGCTCCGAGTATCCGGCCGTCGTCATCCCGGTATTCACCCAGCACTATGCGATGTTGGCCCGGAACCTGATCTACACCGGGGTAACACGCGGCAAGAAGCTCGTCGTCCTCGTGGGACAGCGTCGGGCCTTGGCCATTGCCGTCAAAAACAGCAACTCGCGCCGGCGCTGGAGCAAGCTTGGGGAATGGCTGTCATCACCGTCGCGGGGCGGCTGAGCACAACCTTATAGGACACCTCGATAGCAAGAGCTGGCCTACAATCTCGTTGGGCTCCGCCCTTCAGACACCGAATTTGAAACTAGGCGTTTCCTTGGTGAGAAAGGCCCGATGCAGTCGGGCCATTCCTCATGCTTCGCTAGTGGATCGCGGCCGCCGCGTTCCTCGACGTCCCTGAGGAATTTTCTGAATTTCAGGTGCCGAGACGGTAGCGGGCACTGGCACCTTTTTTTGCCCCAAACCTATCGATTTAGCGAGAGCAGAGCGCTTCTCAGCATAACGCGGTGCGGTCATAGGATAGCTTTCCGGTAGACCCCATTTGGCTCGATAGTCCTCAGGGGTCATATTGTACGTCACCCGCAAGTGCCGTTTCAGCATAAGTAGCTTTTTGCCATCTTCCAAGCAGATGATGTAGTCGGAAAAAACGCTCTTCCTAATGGGAACAGCCGGCTCTTGGGTAAGGGCCTCGGGCTCCGGCGTGCCCGCCGCTAGCTGAGCCAAGGTGTCGTAAACTGACTGAATGAGCGCCGGCAGTTCAAGCACGGCAATTTGGTGGTTCCCGGCATAGGATGACACGATGGCAGACACATGATGGCCGAGTTCGGTGTCAGGGGCGGGAAGGGCCACACGATTCTCCTGGGCGACGAAAGAAGGAGCAGAATACCTCAAGGCCGGCAGATTGCCACCCTGCGCTGGAAAATCTGTAGCGTGGACGTTGGATATACGTGACTCGCAATGTTTTCGCGCCCGCGCAGCGGGCGTAGCAGGACCAGATTGGCAAAGCGGATCGAGATTTCTGGTCGACGGAGTTGAGTTGGCGCGTATCATGGTTGCGTGGGGCGATCAGCCTTCTTCCCAGCGCCGAAAGCCGATAGTCGCGCGGCGTCAGACCCGTCGCGACATAGCGGACGTCAGTCACTCGCGCGGGGGCAGTTAAGGTGCCTCGCTCCGATCGCGGATTTCCAGGCGAAATTGCCAGCCTTCGAAAGTCATCAGTGAGCGTCCGAAGTCGTCCCAGGAGATTTCCTGGCCGTCGATTACGAGCAGCGGCGTCCGGCCTTCTTCGGCTGCGTCCCATTCGATCCGGCCGCAGACCGTCCGATCAGTGATTTGGACGCCGTGCTCGCCGTTTTCAAGATACCGGACGGACAGGCTGCGGCGCATCCGCTCGATCAGGCGGCCAAGCAGGACCAATGGTTCGTCCGCTGGTTCACCCACGATTTCGAATTGGTACCCACCCGGCACATCGGCCTCGAGTTCAAAAGCCTCGAGAACCATGATCTCCCCCAGAAGTCTCGTTCTGAAATGAAATTCATGTTGGTCCCCGGCGCAGTCGGTCATCACCACGGGGGCGAGCGGGGTGTGCTCGAAGTGCTCCAGACCCAAAGCGCCTGCAACCTCGGCGTTAAAGCAGTTTGTGCAAAGCGCACGGTAGCCGCACTCAATCGAGCCATAGCTCACGACGTCGTATTCTGGCACCGTTGTGCCGCACGCTTCACAAACCATGGTGTCCGGCAGCCCACGATTGTCGCTCATGGCTCGTCCTTCCTTCGCCGAAGCGCATCAAGCGTTCGCCACTTACTCCCGGGAGTTTCCTTCAGCATCCATTCCAGCGAGCTCGCGCTCGATCTGCTCGATGCTAGGCAGGCTGGTTTGCAGTTCGGCTGGAAGCGATTGGGCCAGCTTGTATTCGACGACGCCCATAGGCTGTGATTTATCCCCCAGTGCGTATTCGGCGACCACCTTGTTCCTGCTCTTGCAAAGCAGCAGACCGATGGTCGGGTTGTCATGCTCGTCTCTGACCTGGCGATCGACCGCCGTGAGGTAAAAGCTCAGTTGCCCGAGATGCTCGGGCTTGAATTTGCCCGCCTTCAATTCAACGACGACATAGCAGCGCAGTTTGAGATGGTAGAATAGCAAGTCAATGAAGAACTCTTCACCGCCCACATCCAGCAAGACTTGTCGTCCGACAAAGGCGAACCCCGCGCCAAGCTCTAGCAAGAATTCCGTTACATGCCTGACGAGCGCATGCTCAATGTCGCGCTCCTGTGCCTCGTCAGTCAGGCCAAGGAAATCGAAGCGGTATGGGTCTTTGAGCGATTCACGAGCGAGGTCGGAGTGTGGGGCAGGCAGCGTGGCCGGGAAATTCGTGATGGCAACGCCGCTACGCTCGAGCAGACGGCTTTCGATCTGCATCACGAGCACATTGCGCGACCAGTTGTGTTCAATGGCTTGAGCGGCGTACCATCGCCTGGTCTCGGGGCCAGGTAATTTGTCGAGCAGTGCGAGCTGATGATACCAGGGCAATCGTGCAAGCACCCCTTGCACAAATAATTCGTCTGGCCAAGCCTCGGCAAACGCGCGCATATACTTCAAGTTGCGCGGGGAAAATCCCTTCATATCGGGGAAGGCCGTACGCAGATCCGCTGCCAGCCGGTCAATGACCTTGGCGCCCCAGCCTTGCTCCGCCTGTCGGCCGAGAATATCGCGCCCGATCTGCCAGTAAAGCAGCACGAGCTCGCGGTTAACGGCGAGTGCCGCGCGCTGTTGCGCGGCATGGATGCGCCCCTTCAGTTCGGCCAGCCAATCCGTATAGCCGACCGGGGGTGTGCTGAGAGAAGGGGAAACCTCGGTCACGCCGCTCTCGCCTCCGGATCAGCCATGGCCACGCACATATACCCTTCGGTCCCCACCGGGCGTGCACGCAAGACGACCGTCATCCCCGTGCATCTTGGGGTACGGATGACGTCGTTCCCAATGCTCGCCATTCGGCATCTCCGCGTTTCGGGAGCCCTTGTCAGGATCGGTGGGCGGTGTCGGACGTGTTCGGTCATTCGCTGGCGTCAGCAGTTTCCCACCGCTTCGGCACGGTCGGTCGCCGGCTCCGCTCGAAGGGTTGTCGTGCCTTGGGCGAGGTTTTTCGGCGTAGCGTTGTGAGCATGGCAAGTACGTGATCTCTAAGCGCCTGTTCCAATTCTTGAACGGTCATTCCACCAGCCAGGCTCTCGTCCAGCACATCGATATGCAGCCCGGCCAGCAGCGTATGAGCCGCGTGGCCACAACGCGGAGATCCAGCCTCCGGCGCCGCTTGGTGCAAGCTCTCGGTCAACAGGCCATGCATCCATCGATAGCGTTCTGACTGGAGAAAGTTTGGTCCGATCTCGCGAGCCTTGATGAGATGGCGATTCGCAAGCTTGAAGCGCAGCAGCCCTTCAAGGAAGGCTATAGCGCGCGTTGCAGGATCAGTGTGTGGCCCAAGGGGAGGTGGGCCGTGCTCGACCGCTTTGGCGAGAGGTCCCAGCTTGGCCGCCCAGAGCGCATCAAGCAGCCCATCGCGATGACCGAAAGCGCGGAACAGAGTGGCCTTCCCGACGCCAGCCTCTGTCGCGATCATGTCCATGGTGACGCTGAATGGTGTGTCCGAACGAGCAAACACGACATCAGCCGCGGACAGCAGCCTATCCGGCGCGTTCGCAGGCCGTCCCTTGCGGGGCTTGACAGTTTCGGACTCAAAGTCCGATAAAGAGGAGAATGACGGACTCATAGTCCGGAATTCTTACCAGGAGCATCTCATGTCGCCAACCCCTACCTTGCCCGCCTGGCTCGCCGATGCACTGCAAGCGCTGAAGATCGGCGACATCGAGAGTTACATGACGATCTATGCCTCCGATGGCGTCCATGAATTTCCCTTTGCGCCGGCAGGAAGACCGCAGCGTCTGCAAGGCCGTGACGAAATCGCGGCCTATATGGGTCGTCTACCTACACTCATTCGGTTCGGCACAATGCGCATCCTTTCCGTGCGCGAACTTGGTGATGAGCTGATCGTCGAGGCCCGTGGCAGCCACCACCGCTTACCTGATGATGAACCCTTCGATCTCGGCTATGTCTGGTTCATCACGCATGTCAGCGGCAAAGTGAAGCGCTTTCGGGACTACATGAGCCCGATTGTTGCCGAATAAACTTTGGGCACTCGATGGAATTCGATCGGCGGCCCCGCGCCTCAACCATTTAACATAAATACTCTTCTGCGAGGTTTACGGTGTAAACTCTTGATGGAAATATCCCTCGTCTTTCCCCTCACCGGTACAGGCCTATACACCTCGCCCCGCGTTCCGTGGCACTCGATGAGGTAGACATCCTCCCGCGTGCGCCCGAATTCCGGCGATGCTGCAGGCTCTTTTACCCCGGCCATGGGGTGAGACTGGCCTCGACATGCTCAGGGTGCCTCCTGGGCCCATGGAGCCCGTGAGATGCGCCCAAGCTACGTGCCGGTCTGTGGCTGACCTGGGGCAGCGCCGCTGTGCTCCGTTATGACTGCGGAACTAGAACGTCGGCGAGCCGGCACTGAATTGTTGCCTGCGTATCCTGTCCTCGCCGCACGCCTACAGCTGAAAGCCCTGCGCCCTCCAACGCAAAAGACCCCGCAAGGGGGGGCTTCCGCAAAACCTGCCTAAGGCGGAGGCCGTTAGGCGAGATCATAGTGCTTGAGGTAGGAAGCCCGCTGGTTTGGCATCACCACATCGTTCTGCGCGAGCGTGTAGTGAGCCAGATAGGAAGCCCGCTGGTTCGGCATCACGACACCCTGGCTGCTTGCCGAAGCAGTCTGCCCGGCGAGAGCGGCGCTCGCCATACCGATAGTCAGCGCACCCACCACAAACATGCTTTTCATCGCTCAGCTCCTAAGAGTTCGAAGGGCCGATTTCGGTCCGTCTGGGTGATGATCACCCGTCGAACGGTAATATATGAGGAGCTTTTCAAGATTAGAACACGGATACGACTTATGCGATTCATGAATAAATTGTTTAACTCTCGAACGTTAGAGCCTCTTTTGCATCGTTCCTGGCATCAATGGCCGCTGCTCTCCCGCGTCGACCTGCCGAAATCGTCGCGTCTGATCGCGAACTGCTTTCCCGCTAGAAGCTGCTAGAAGACTGTCTCTTGCGCCTTGCTCTTGCCAACCGATAGCCCTTCCTACCCGCTGGCATCGTGCTCTGGGTCATCGTCCGTGGAGTGCGGGCTTTTTCCGCGTTAGCAATTGTGTGCTCCCGCAGCCACGACAGCGGGAGGCAGCAGGGCCTATGCTTCCGGCGAGGAAGCGACGTCGATACCCGCCTCTGCCGCGCGCCTGCGGAGGGCCGCGGCATCAAGGCGCAGGTAGCGGGTGAGCAATGTGATATAGGCGGCCATGAAGTTGGGACCGTGGCCGTCGCTGTCGTCCTCCAGGGTCGAGGTCATGGTATGAGCCAATTCATGCAGCAGGCACCATGAGGGGCACCGCGGTGGCAGCTCGATGGTCAGCCGATCAGCACGGCCAAGCAGCGTCGCTGCGTGCCACGACAGCGGACGCACCTTGGGCGGATAGCTACGACCGAGGTCCGCCCAGATGGCGTTGACCATGGCTTGCGCCTGGCTCCGCGCGATGGTCGTCGGGTCATGCGGCACTAACGCCGCTCGCTCCCAGGCATAGACGCGGCTCCGTTGATAGTCCCGTGCCAATGCCATCACCGCAGCAGCAGCGACGACCCATCTTCGAGGGGCCGGCGGAGGTTGATGCCATCTCCCGCCTGTCGCCCAGTCGCGAAAGCCCGCCGATCGAAGATGGTCGCGCTGCTCTGACGGGCCTGCAGCCTGATCTTCGTCTCGGCGAAGGCGGCTGCAACCGTCGCCTGCTTGGCCAGGACGAGAGCGGTGCCGCGGCTTTCCTTGGCCCGCAGCACCGTCTCGCGTGCCTCGTGAAGCGCGTCGAGCCGCTCGGACAGCCGGGCGGCCAGACCTGGCGCGCGAGGCTTTGGAACATCCGCCGGCCTGGTTTCGGGAGTTGCTTGGCATTCGCGACGCTGTCGTGTCGGTGGGTGGCGTAAAATCCTCCCGGCGGATACGGAAGGATGCCGCATCCGAAGGTCTCGCGACCATGGCGTTCTTTCCTGTCCTGTCGCGTTCGGAGCGGGAGCTTGTGCTGGGGGAAGACGATCGGCACCTCGATTTCAGGGCTTCAGTCCTGGTAAGGGTTGCGGCGGACGGCGAGACGCGCGACCCTGTAGTTCCTGGCGGTGCTCCGGTGACGTCGGGGATGGAAGTGGCCATAGATGAAAGCATGCGCCGACAGGAAGCACTGCGCCTGCGATGGCGACTTGAACCTCTGCATCTGCCGCTCTCGTCGGCGGGTTGGTCGGTGGGAATTCTCCGCGCGATTGTTGAGGTAGCGGCTCTTCCGATGCTCGACATCAGGCAGCAACTCACGCTTTGCCACGCTATAGCTTCCCAGCCTATCGGTGATCAGGACACGCGCTACATACCGTAGACACTTCAGCAGCCGCCTGAAGAAGCGCTTCGCCGCCCCGGCGTCGCGGCGGCGCTGCACCAGGATATCGAGCACGATGCCGTCTTGATCGACGGCGCGCCACAAGTAGTGCAGTTCGCCCTGGATTCGGATGAAGACCTCATCCAGGTGCCATTTGTCACCGGGTCTGGGTCGGCGCCGGCGCAGACTGTTCGCGAAGCCCGCGCCGAACTTCAGGCACCACCGCCGAATGCTCTCGTAGGAGACGATCACGCCACGCTCGGCCAGGATCAGCTCGACATCCCGAAAGCTCGGGCTGAAGACCTGATGGAGCCACACCGCGTGGCTGATCAGCTCGGCCGGAAAGCGATGGCGATAGTGCGGGTCGGGCGGCTTCTTCATTCCTCTATCCTTGCCCAGAACCGGGCCGCCCGCCAGCTACCGTGACAATGCCCAATTAGGATGGCAATCGTGACAAGGTTATGCTAGAGTTTCAAAAAGCTCACGCCACTAGGCTTCTGGCCCGTGCATTCACATGTAGCATCCCGATCAAGACAGCTTCGCCGCCTAGATCTTGATGACTGGCGTGCGGAACTTCAGTCTATCTGCGGCCGGTTCGAGCCCGTTGCAACGGGTAGTGAAGGTGTCGGTGGCAGAGCGACCCGGAAATCGGCTGGTGGGCTTGATTGCGCGCGGATCATCCACAACGCGCCTCGTATCTCTCGCAGCCAGGAAGACATCCGGCGTGATCAAAACGAATACTTCTTCCTGATCCTGCAGAAGGCAGGAACTTGCGAGATGGATCTTGGTAGAAGCTTGGTAAGACTTAACCGAGGGGACGTAGTTCTTATCGACTCTACTCTACCGCTCGACTTCCGCTTTTCGGGCGCTCTTTCGGATCAGCTTTCGCTGCACTTGCCACGGCAGATCTTACTGTCGTCGGGCAGTGTTCCGGCTATTGGTAGGGTGCTCGAACGGCGGGACGCGATGTCGGGAGTGCTAAGCGGCTTGCTAGAAACTTTGCTCGATGACACCAAAACAACGGCCACCGCAGCCCGGACATTGCGCGAGCTCGTTTTGAGCAGCGTGCGTCTCTCTTTCACGCAACCGACCGAGCATGCGTGGATTGATCCGGCAACACGTAGCCGACTCGACCGAGCGTTGGAGCTAATCGACCGTAACCTCACGGATTCAGGACTTACCCCACCTTTTGTAGCGGAAAGCTTGGGCGTCTCGCTTAGGCGCCTTCAAGAAGACTTTCAAGCGATTGCCACGACCTGTGCGCTTACAATCCGCGCGCGACGCTTGCGCCTCGCGCGAGAGAGGCTCATTGCCCACGCGAGTGCCCCTGATAGAGGTTTAAGTATTAGCACCATTGCCTTCGACTGCGGCTTCAGTGACATCTCCTATTTCAACCGCTGCTTTCGCGCCGAATTCGGCTGCCCTCCTGGCGCCCTTTTCGTTCAAAGACAGAGATAGAAATTCTAAGCGCGCCGCGTCTGAGTCCAATCATTGGCGCGCCTCAATCCAAGACGCTTATCCTAGCTGCGCCGCTAAACTCTCTCAAAAGCAAGTGGGAGAAGAAGCGCCATGTCCGATTATGCTATGGTCATTGATGGCAGCCGTGTCGTTGCTCCAGAATCCATAGACATCCGTAATCCGGCTGATGGAAGCCTCGTCGGGCAAATGCCCCTTGGCAATCAAGACGCATTGAACCGTGCCGTGGTCGCTGCCCGCGCGGCATTCCCTTGCTGGGCCGCGCAATCGAGCGGCGAGCTTGCGGCTATCATTGACCGGCTTGCAGATGCGATCGCACTCCACTCTGAGGAGCTGGCACTTCTGCTCACCCTCGAGCAGGGTAAGCCGCTGAACGGCCTCGGCTCTCGGTTCGAACTCGGGGGCGCCCAAGCTTGGGCACGGGCGACCGCAGAGTTTGATCTTCCGGTCGAGGTCCTTCAGGACACGCCTGATGGGCGGGTCGAGTTGCATCGCAAACCGATCGGCATCGTCGGTTCTGTTACGCCATGGAACTGGCCGGTGATGATTGCGTGCTGGCACATAATGCCCGCGCTGCGCGCAGGCAACACGCTTGTTATCAAGCCATCAAGCCTCACGCCGCTTTCCACCATGCGCCTCGTCGAGATCATAAACACGGTACTGCCGCCGGGCGTTGTCAATTGCGTAACGGGCCCAGGCGAGCTCGGTGGGCAGATGGCTGCGCACGAGGATATCAACAAGATCGTCTTTACCGGCTCCACACGAATTGGCCGCACGGTTATGGGCGCCGCCGCCCCGACACTAAAGCGGCTGACGCTGGAACTGGGTGGGAACGACGCCGGCATCGTTCTTCCCGATGCCGATCCCGCAGCAATCGCGGAGGGGCTTTTCTGGGGCGCTTTCATCAACAACGGCCAGACCTGCGCGGCGCTGAAGCGCCTGTATGTTCATGAGAGTCTATATAAAGATGTTGCCGATGCTCTGGTTGCGATCGCAGAAGGCATCAAGGTCGGTGATGGACGGCAGGAAGACAGCGTTCTGGGGCCATTACAGAACGCCAAACAGCGCGACCTCGTGGAGGATTTGGTGGAGGATGCACGCCGTCACGGCGGTCGCGTCGTCGCCGGGGGTAGGCGCACCAGCGATCAGGGGTTCTTCTATGCGCCAACCATCGTAACAAACGTCGATAATGGTATTCGACTTGTGGACGAGGAGCAGTTTGGGCCAGCGCTCCCACTTGTGCGTTACCGTGATCTGGATGAAGCGTTGGCGCGTGCCAATGCCAGCGAATTTGGCCTCGGCGGCTCTGTGTGGTCCCGAGACGTTGAACAGGCGAAAGCGGTTGCCCGGCACCTCGAATGCGGCACGGTTTGGATCAACAAGCATGGCGCCGTGCAACCCAATGCGCCCTTTGGCGGTGTCAAGCAGTCCGGTCTAGGCATCGAATTCGGCATTGAGGGGTTGAAGGAAATGACGACGATTCAGACCGTCCTGGTCTGAGCTGTGGCAGTCAAGGCCCTAACCCTCGGAACCGCTACCTCCGCCATGACAACGACCTATACACAGCCTCGGTTCACCTATCGCCAATCCGCTGAGCAGCGGGATAGAACAATACGCCGTGTTCCCCTCGTCATCGTTGGGGCTGGGCCGGTGGGCCTTACCGCCGCACTTGATTGCGCTCGGCAGGACTTGCCCGCCCTTCTGCTTGACGACAATGATACCGTTTCAGTCGGCTCTCGTGCCGTCTGCTATGCCAAGCGCTCGCTTGAAGTGTGGGATCGTTTGGGGTGCGGCGACAGGCTGGTCGCCAAAGGTGTTGAATGGAAAGTTGGCAAAGTCTTCTTTAAGGATAAGCTTGCCTATCAGTTCGACCTGCTGCCGGATTCTGGGCACAAAATGCCGGCGATGATCAACTTGCAGCAATATTATCTTGAGCATTATCTCGTAGACGCCTTGGCAGACTCGGATTGCGTCGATCTACGGTGGAAGCATCGAGTCACTGCCCTACACCAGCACGACGGCTATGTCTCGCTGACGGTCGAAACGCCGGACGGCGCCTTCACGCTTGAGGCCGATTGGGTCATTGCCTGCGACGGGGCGAACAGCTCGATACGGTCGATGGTTGGTGCGCGGTTTGCGGGAGAGGTCTTCCATGACCGCTTTCTGATAGCCGACATTGTGATGGAAGCAGCATTCCCTCCCGAGCGTTGGTTCTGGTTTGATCCCCCTTTCCACCCGCACCAATCGGTTCTGCTGCATCGTCAACCGGATAATCTTTGGCGGATCGACTTCCAGCTAGGCCCCGATGCTGATGCCGAAGCGGAAAAGAAGCCTGATCGCATTATCCCCCGCGTGCGGGCGATGCTGGGCGATGAGCGGCCCTTCACGCTGGAGTGGGCCTCCGTTTACCAATTCGCTTGCCGTAGGATCGATCAGTTCCGGCATGGGCGGGTAATTTTTGCGGGGGATTCCGCTCATCAAGTCTCGCCCTTTGGCGCGCGGGGTGCCAACAGCGGTATGCAGGACGCCGACAATCTAGTTTGGAAGCTCAAGCTTGTCGTGCAAGGCGACGCGCCAGAGGCGCTGCTCGACACCTATCACGAGGAACGCGCTTTCGCAGCGGATGACAACATCCGTAACTCGACCCAAGCGACTGACTTCATCTCGCCCAAAACACCGGCGAGCCGCCTTTTTCGCGACGCGACGCTCGAGCTCGCACATACCGCCCCCTTCGCCCGCCGGCTTGTCAATAGCGGTCGGCTGTCGATGCCTACCCCCTATGATGACTCATCTCTAACGACCTCCGACCGTGATATTTTCGCGGGCGGTGTCAAACCCGGCACCAATTGCCCCGATGCGCCTATCACCATTGCTGGTGAGGCCGGTTGGCTGTTGAGCACGCTCGGCGGCGGCTTCCGAGTCCTGACCTTCGGCAGACAGCCGACGGTAAGCGCGGTGAGCGTTGGACGCGTCACCGCGTCAATTATCACAGTCGGCAAAGATATCGCGGACTCCGAGGGGTTGCTTACCACCCGCTATGACGGCGAGCCAGGAACCACCTATCTCATCAGGCCGGACCAATATGTTGCCGCCCGTTGGCGTTGCTTCGACTGTAGCCTGATCGAAGCCGCACTCGCACGTGCCATCGCGGTCGACCGGGAGCAAGAAGAATGAATATCCAAACGCTAAACATCCTCGATCCTGACGGATTCTATCGTGAACTCATCGATAGCCAACGCGGTATGGATGAAGCGGCGGCCGCAATGATGAACTGCAAGCTCGTGCTTCTGCTGGCCAACCACATAGGCGACCGCGCGGTCTTGCGCGAGGCGCTGCATCTTGCCCGCGCAAGCGTCTGACACGACATGAACAAGCTTCCAGGAAATATTGCCATGTCACGTACCTATCTTTCCGGCTTCGGCAATGACTTTGAAACCGAGGCCCTACCTGGCGCACTGCCCCAGGGACAGAACTCTCCGCAGCGCTGCAACTATGGACTCTATGCCGAGCAGCTCTCGGGTTCGCCCTTTACCGCACCGCGCGGCGCCAATGAACGCTCTTGGCTCTACCGCATCCGCCCATCGGTGAGGCATGTCGGCCGATTCCACCGTATTGAACTGCCCCTGTGGAAGAGTGCACCGCACATCATATCGCATGATCTTCCGCTAGGACAACTGCGGTGGGATCCGGTACCTATGCCGACCGAGCCAACAACATTCCTCACCGGACTCCGCACCATGACTACTGCGGGCGATGTCTATTCCCAGATGGGGATGGCGGCCCATGTCTATCTCATCAACTCCGCAATGGAGGATGAATACATCTCGAACGCCGATGGCGAACTCCTGGTAGTGCCAGAGTCAGGACGTCTGTTGTTTAAGACCGAGCTCGGCGAGATCGAGGCGGGGCCTTCCGAGATCGTCATCTTGCCGCGCGGCCTCATCTTCTCGGTGGAACCGCTGAACGGCACCGCCCGCGGTTACATCTGCGAGAATTACGGCGCCAAATTCACCCTACCGGAACGCGGCCCGATCGGCGCCAACTGTCTTGCCAATCCGCGCGACTTTAAAACCCCTACAGCTGCCTTCGAGGATCGAGATGCTCCGTGCCGCTTGGTGATGAAATGGTGTGGCGAATTCCATGCGTCCGATATCGATCATAGCCCGTTGGACGTCATCGCCTGGCACGGCAACTACGCACCCTATAAATACGAACTGCGCACCTTTTCACCTGTTGGCGCTATCCTGTTTGATCACCCGGACCCGTCGATCTTCACCGTGCTGACCGCCCCCTCCGGCGAAGCGGGAACTGCAAATGTTGACTTCGTGATCTTCCCCGAGAGGTGGCTTGTTGCCGAACATTCCTTCCGGCCGCCCTGGTTTCATCGCAACATCATGTCCGAATTCATGGGGCTGATTTACGGCCGTTACGACGCAAAGGAAAGCGGTTTCATTCCAGGCGGAATGAGCCTGCACAACTGCATGTTGCCGCACGGACCTGATGCCGAGGCCTTCGAAAAAGCCAGCAGCATGGAACTGCAGCCACAGAAGCTCTCCAACACCATGGCCTTCATGTTTGAGACGCGCCTGCCGCAACTTTTGACTCGCTTTGCGGCCGATCTCAGCACCTTGCGACCCGATTATCCGGAATGTTGGGCGGGGCTGGCTCGCAAGTTTGATGGCACGCCGGGCCTAAAGTGATGCTCCTACGCAGCTGGATCTATAGTGCAAACGCACCTGAAGGAGCGTTTCCGCTCAACAACCTGCCATTTGGCGTTGGCGGTCGCGCAGACGAGCCGGCGCGGTGCATCGTGGCCATTGGTGACCTGGCGCTTGATCTCATGGCGCTAGAACGGAAAGGTTTACTTCGAACACAAGTGTTTCACGAACCTTCCCTCAATGCCTTTATGGCGCTGGGACCGGCCTGCTGGGCTGAGGTGAGGGCAAAGCTGACCAGCCTGTTAGCCGAAGGCGGCGAGAGCGCGCTGCGAGAGGACGCCGCACTTGCTGACACCGCACTGATCCCGCAGGCGGAGCTTCGTATGCGGCTGCCCTTCACGGTGGCCGGCTACACGGATTTCTATGCGGGACGCCACCACGCACAGAACGTCGGCACCATGTTTCGCGGATCCGCGAACGCGCTGCCTCCAAATTGGCTGAGTATTCCGATCGGCTATAACGGTCGTGCCTCGACTGTGGTTGTCAGCGGTACGCCGATCCGCCGTCCGCTTGGTCAAACCAAGGCTGCAGAAGCCGACTTGCCAAGTTTCGGACCGAGCCGACAGCTCGACATCGAGCTCGAGTTGGGCGCCGTGGTCGGTCAAGGCACGGAGCTTGGCTCGCCAGTTAGCGTGGCTGAGGCGGACGCCTTGATCTTCGGCTATGTTCTACTGAATGACTGGTCGGCTCGCGATATCCAGGCCTGGGAGTACCAGCCGCTCGGGCCGTTCCAGTCGAAGGCTTTTGCTACCAGCATTAGCCCCTGGATCGTGACGCGGGCGGCGCTGGAGCCGTTCCGTGTGTCGGGTCCACAGCGAGAGCGGCCGCTGTTGCCCTATCTCCGCGAGCCAGGCCCAATGCTTTATGACATTGCGCTCGAGGTACGGATGCGCGCGGCAGAGCAGGATGCCGATACTGTAATCGCACGTACCAATTACCGAGAAATGTACTACTCGGCTGCTCAGCAGTTGGCCCACCACGCGATTGGCGGCTGCCGAATGCAGGTGGGAGACTTGCTAGGCTCCGGCACAATCTCCGGCCCCGCTCGGGAGAATCGCGGATCGCTCCTTGAACTCACTTGGGGTGGGCGAGAGCCCATCAGCCTCGGCGGTGGAATTGAGCGGCGCTTTATTGAGGATGGGGACATTCTCACGCTGACTGGCTTCGCCCAAGGTGAGGGCTACCGCATAGGGTTTGGCAGTTGCCTCGGCCAGATCGACCCTGCTCCCTTCCCGATTCGCCAGGAATGGCGCGATGACTGACCGTGTTCTTTACGGCTATTTTCGCTCCAGTGCTGCTTACCGGGTGCGGATCGCCCTTAACCTCAAAGGTCTCTCTGTCCGCATGGTGCCTGTTCACCTCCGCAGGGGGAAACAGCGTGACCAGGCCTTCCAGCGTATCAACCCCTACGGGCTTGTCCCGTGGTTCCAAGATAGTAACGGGATCACATGCGGCCAATCGCTGGCCATTGTAGCTTATCTCGATGAAACCTATCCACAGCCGCCGCTACTACCGACAGAACCTGTCGGCCGCGCCGCTGCACGCGAGATCGCGCTCGCCATCGCCTGCGACATCCACCCCATTGGCAATCTCCGCGTGCTCGATCAACTGAGCGAGACTTTCGGCGCCGGTGTCGAGCAGCGCGCTGCCTGGAACCGTCATTGGATGGCGAAGGGCTTCGCCGCCATCGAAAGTGGACTGGCCAAGACGGCCGGGCGCTTCGCGATCGGCGACCGGCCGAGCCTCGCCGACCTCTGTATTGTACCGCAGCTCTACAATGCGCGTCGCTTTGGTCTCGACCTCTCATCCTATCCGCGTCTCGTTGCAGTAGAGAGCGCTGCTCTCGCGCTCCAAGCTTTCGCCGATGCTGCGCCCGAACGGCAACTTGATTTTGAAGAAAGATGATTAACATGTCGACATCCCGCTTTGCCTCGACCGGTGATCTCGCAGAGAAAAAAGTTTCGTTCACCGAGATTGGCGTTGGCCTTTATGCTTTCACGGCGGAAGGGGACCCTAACACCGGTGTCATCATCGGCGACGATAGTGTCATGATCATAGATGCTCAGGCGACGCCGGTGATGGCGGCACGGGTAATCGAGAAAATTCGAACGGTGACCGACAAGCCGATCAAGTACGTCGTGCTATCGCACTATCACGCAGTGCGCGTTTTGGGCGCTTCCGCGTATCTTGCCTCAGAGATCGTTGCTTCCGAGAAAACCAGAGGCATGATTCATGAACGGGGGCAGGAGGATTGGGCGAGCGAGCTCGGTCGCTTCCCGCGCCTGTTTCAGGCAGCTGACAGTGTGCCGGGGCTCACTTGGCCCACGTTGACCTTCAGTGGCCGCATGTCGATCTACCTTGGCGCCCGCCGGGTGGAACTGATGCAGCTTGGCCGCGCTCATACGGCAGGCGACATCGTGGCTTGGGTACCCGATGCTGGTGTAATGTTTACGGGTGACATCGTTGAATATCATTCCGCCTGCTACTGCGGAGATGCCCATTACAATGACTGGCCGGCGACGCTCGACGCGATCGCCCGCTTCCAGCCGACGGCAATCGCGCCTGGCCGCGGCGATGCGCTGGTTGGTGCTGAGCAGGTGGCCGCCGCACTAGATGCGACCCGGGATTTCGTTACCGCCACTTATCGCTCGGTTGCTGCTGTCGCCGCGCGCGGTGGTTCGTTGAAAGAGGCGATGGCGGCTTGCCGCTCGGCTTGTGACGCGCGTTTCGGTTCATTCGCGATCTACGAGCATTGTCTGCCCTTCAATGTCGCCCGCGCTTATGACGAAGCGCTCGGGATTGAAACTCCGCGTATTTGGACTGCCGAGCGCGACCGCGAAATGTGGGCCGCGCTTCAAGCTTAAGTCTGGGCAGGCCAGTGAGGGACGTGATCAAAGGTTGACCATCTGGTGAGCCTCGCAGACGCACATGACAGCCGCATGAACGGTGAATGAATAGGGAGGAAATATGCAAAACACAATCAACAGCTTCAGCTGGAATAAGGATGATTGGGCCGGCTTAAGCGAAATGGCAGAAGGCTTTGATGAGTACCGGCCGCCACTGTCAAAAAAACTGTCGGGACAGGTGATCGAGCTCGCTTGCCGATCAGTCTCCCATCCTGACGTCACCCATCGGCTGAAACACTCGTTTTGTGACGAAGCGGTTGAGTGGACGTCCGAGGAGTCTTCGACTGTCAAACGCGGTGTGTCGTCGTACGAGCTCTTCGAAATGCAGCAGGGACTTTTCTTTCTGCACTATCGGCGTACGGAGGAGGATCATCCCGTAGTCGTCACCATGGCCTTGGATATGGTCACGGGTCAGGTAACCGGGGCCGTCGGCAAACTCGGTCTTGGGCCTAGCCCTCATCTTGCGCGTCAAGATTGGTTCCAGGGGCATGTCGTCGGAACCGGTCACGCCGGTGCCAGTTCACATGAACGGACCCTCGAGCTTATCGGCCGCCGAATTCGATATGCATACAGTAGGGACGATGTATATGACCACGTTTACCTGAACGAGAACCTGTTCACTTGGATCTGCATGGGTGGTGCAGAATTGGGAGTTGGTGACACCGACACAAGCATCTACTGGAAGTTGCGCGAGCAGACGTATCTCTTCTCATGGCTCGAAAAGAATGTGGGCGTCGAAGGCATGGTGCTCATCGATCTTGCGGCTCGGCGAACGGTAGGCATTCAATTTGGATTAGACCAGGCGACCGGTAATCTCGTTAACATAACGATGGGTGCGTATGCGGTTGACTTCGGCAGAGTGCCGGGGGTTGACGAAGTCCGACCATCGCCTGGCTGATCGAACGAATGCGGTGCCAGTATCGCTAGTCAGAGCTGGTGCAGTTTGTCAATTGCCATCTTCATCCCGCGCATAGGCTATGGAGGCTGAACAATGCACTACACAGGTGGAAACGACGCACACCCCCTGCCTATTGACGAACCCGTTACGTTGCATCTCGCCAAGAACAAGCTGGGCGCTCTGGCGATCGCGTTTTTTGTAATTGCGGCGGCTGCTCCCATGGCCGCGGTTATCGGAGCGAGCCCGGTGATATTTTCGGCTGTCGGACCCGCCGCACCCTTGACCTATATCATGGCAGCCATCCTTATTGGGCTCTTCGCCGTCGGTTACTTGCGAATGAGCCTACAGATCACCAATGCAGGCGGCTTTGTTGCCTATATTGCAAAAGGTATAGGCAACAAGTGGGCAACTGCGGGCGCCGGCCTCGCCATCCTGACCTATCTGGCACTCCAGGTTGGCTTATGGGCCCAGTTCGGCGTCTTTGCACAGGTACTGATAGCGACTCTGGGGGGGGCCAACACGCCGCCGCTGCTTTGGATTGTTTTGTTCATCGTTTTTGTGACGCTCCTTACAGCGCAAGGTGTAGACGCAAGCCTGAAGCTGCTCGGTGCGTTGATTGTCTTAGAAACAGCGATCATCGCCATATTGTTGGTAGCGATCGTGGCGCATCATGGTCTCAGTGTGTTCAGTATCGCCGGTTTCACTGCCAAGAACCTGTTTGGATCGGGACTCGGTGTGGCGTTGCTCTTCGCCTTTCTATGCTTCACCGCTTTCGAGGCGACGGTGGTTTTCTCGGAGGAGGCCCGCGACCCGCGTCGGACGATCCCGCGCGCGCTCTACATAGCCATTGCTTTTGTCGCCGCCTTCTATGGCATATCGACCTGGGTTATCGGTGGCGCGGTTGGTATAGACGCCATACGTGAGACGGCCACCAAAAATCCGGCGAACTTCATTTTCGACCTCGCGAAGACAAATGCCGGGAACCTGCTGGCTCTAAGCATGCAAGTCCTGGTCGTCACTAGCTTCGTGGCAATGATGCTTGGCCTTGCTAATATGTTTGCGCGGTACCTTTTCGCGCTCGGACGGGCTGGCGTTCTCTCGACTCGACTGGCAGCAGTTTCTGCCAAGGGCGCGCCCTCGGTCGCGGCCATCGTGAACGGAGTGGTCACCGGCTTGATTGTAGCGGCATGGCTTCTGGCAGGCGCCGACCCGATCGCTGTGGTTTTTGCTTGGTTTACCGCGCTCGGCACCGCGTCCTTCATCTCGATCCTGATCCTCACATCGATTTCGATCGTGGTGTTCTTTCTACAGGCTGGAGTTCCCGATGGTTGGTGGTCCAATGTCATCGCTCCGGTTCTTTCGGTGGTGGGCTTTGTTTATGTCGGCTTTCTGACTCTCAGCAATTATACCTTGCTCAGCGGATCGGGCGGGACGGCGACCTGGCTTCTGGTCGCAGTGCCCGTCTTCTTGCTCGGTGGGTGGGCGCGTGGGGCCGCAAAGAAGTCGATCGATTACGGGGCGCAGATGTTCTAGGGTCAAAACTAAATCAAAACAGATTGATACGTAGTGGATTTCGTGATTCACGGTGGTTGTGGGTCACGGGAGTGTCAGGATGGCGCTGTTCTGGTTGTCGGACGAAGCATGGGCAGTGAACCGCACCGGGTTTCCCGGAGGCCATTTGGTTTAAGTTACGCGGCTAAGGACATGGCCTCAAGGCTGGCATAGTAGCGTGCTTCGGCCTC
>NZ_BAAFHE010000014.1:0-105011 GCF_054665075.1 Acidisoma sp. 7E03 | reverse complement strand
GTGCTCGGCACCGCCGATACCTCCGCGCTCGGCACCACCTTCGACTCGCTCACCACCGCGGCCCTCACCGGCCTGACTTCGGCGGAGGCGAGCGTGCTCGGCACCGCCGCCATCTCCGGTCTCTCTTCCTCGCAGCTCGGCGCGCTCACCACGGCCGCGATCTCGGGCTTGGGCGGCAATTTCTCCGCCGTCACCAGTACGGCGATCTCCGGGCTGAGTTCCGCGCAGGTCGCGGCACTGTCCACGGCGGAAGCGGCCGTCCTCACCTCCGGCCAGGCCGGCGCGCTGAGTGCCACCCAGATCAAGGGGCTCACCTCCGCCGATCTCGGCAAACTTGCCACCGGCGCCGTCACCGCCCTCAGCACGGCAGCCGTCGGGGCTCTGACCACTGGCGCGCTGGCGGGTCTGACGACCGCGCAAGCCGCGGTGCTGAGCACCGGCCAGGTGGCCGCCCTTGGTTCGGCGCAGGTCGCGGTGCTTGGCACGGCCGACACCTCCGCGCTCGGCACCACCTTCGACTCGCTGACCACAGCCGCCCTCACCGGCCTGACCTCGGCCGAAGCCAGCGTGCTCGGCACGGCGGCGGTTTCGGGCCTGAGTTCGACACAGCTCGGCGCGCTGACCACGGCCGCGATCTCCGGCCTTGGCGGCAATTTCTCCGCCGTCACCAACACGGCGATCTCCGGGCTGAGTTCCGCGCAGGTCGCGGCACTGTCCACCGCGGAAGCGGCCGTCCTCACCTCGGGCCAGGCGGGTGCGCTGAGCGCCACCCAGATCAAGGGGCTGACCTCCGCCGATCTCGGCAAACTTGCGACGGGGGCCGTCACCGCCCTCAGCACGGCGGCCGTCGGGGCGCTCACGACGGGCGCACTGGCCGGCCTCACCACCGCGCAAGCCGCGGTGCTGAGCACCGGCCAGGTGGCCGCCCTCGGCTCCGCCCAGGTCGCGGTGCTCGGCACCGCCGATACCTCCGCGCTCGGCACCACCTTCGACTCGCTCACCACCGCGGCCCTCACCGGCCTCACCTCGGCCGAAGCGAGCGTGCTCGGCACGGCGGCCATCTCCGGCCTCAGTTCCTCGCAGCTCGGGGCACTCACCACCGCCGCGATCTCCGGCCTCGGCGGCAATTTCTCGGCGGTCACCAATACGGCGATCTCCGGACTGAGTTCCGCGCAGGTCGCCGCGCTGTCCACGGCGGAAGCGGCCGTCCTCACCTCCGGCCAGGCCGGCGCGCTGAGTGCCACCCAGATCAAGGGGCTCACCTCCGCCGATCTCGGCAAACTCGCCACCGGCGCCGTCACTGCCCTCAGCACGGCAGCCGTCGGGGCTTTGACCACTGGCGCGCTGGCGGGTCTGACGACCGCGCAAGCCGCGGTGCTGAGCACCGGGCAGGTGGCCGCCCTTGGTTCGGCCCAGGTCGCCGTGCTCGGTACCGCCGACACCTCCGCGCTCGGCACCACCTTCGACTCGCTCACCACAGCGGCGCTCACCGGCCTCACCTCGGCCGAAGCGAGCGTGCTCGGCACCGCCGCCATCTCTGGTCTTTCCTCTTCCCAGCTGGGTGCGCTGACCACGGCCGCGATCTCCGGCCTCGGCGGCAATTTCTCAGCCGTCACCAATACGGCGATCTCCGGGCTGAGTTCCGCGCAGGTGGCCGCCCTGTCGACGGCTGAAGCCGCGGCGATCACCTCCGGCCAGGCCGGCGCGCTGAGCGCCACCCAGATCAAGGGGCTGACCTCCGCCGATCTCGGCAAGCTCGCCACCGGCGCCGTCACCGCCCTCAGCACCGCGGCCGTCGGGGCTCTGACCACTGGCGCGCTGGCGGGTCTGACGACCGCGCAAGCCGCGGTGCTCAGCACCGGCCAGGTGGCCGCCCTTGGTTCGGCCCAGGTCGCGGTGCTCGGCACCGCCGATACCTCCGCGCTCGGCACCACCTTCGACTCGCTCACCACAGCGGCGCTCACCGGCCTCACCTCGGCCGAAGCGAGCGTGCTCGGCACGGCGGCGATCTCCGGCCTCAGTTCCTCGCAGCTCGGGGCACTCACCACCGCCGCGATCTCGGGCTTGGGCGGCAATTTCTCCGCCGTCACCAATACGGCGATCTCCGGGCTGAGTTCCGCGCAGGTGGCCGCCCTGTCGACGGCTGAAGCCGCGGCGATCACCTCCGGCCAGGCCGGCGCGCTGAGCGCGACCCAGATCAAGGGGCTGGCCTCCGCCGATCTCGGCAAGCTCGCCACCGGCGCCGTCACCGCCCTCAGCACGGCAGCCGTCGGGGCTTTGACCACTGGCGCGCTGGCGGGTCTGACGACCGCGCAAGCCGCGGTGCTCAGCACCGGGCAGGTGGCGGCTCTCGGCTCCGCCCAGGTCGCGGTGCTCGGCACCGCCGATACCTCCGCGCTCGGCACCACCTTCGACTCGCTCACCACCGCGGCCCTCACCGGCCTGACTTCGGCGGAGGCGAGCGTGCTCGGCACGGCGGCGGTTTCGGGCCTGAGCTCGACACAGCTCGGCGCGCTCACCACCACCGGCATCGGAGGGTTCGGCAACAACTTCTCGGCCGCGACCAATGCGACGCTCTCGGGCCTGACCTCGGCGCAGGTCGGTGGTCTCAGCACCACCGCCATCGCCGCCCTGGGCACGGGCATCAGCACCCTCTCCTCCACCCAGATCGGCGGTCTGACCTCGACCCAGGTGACGGCGCTCGGCACCACGCTGCTGAACCTGCAGCCCATCCAGTTCGCAGCGCTCTCCACCAAGGCGATCGCGAGCATGACCACGGGGACGGTCTCCAGCCTCACCAGCGCCGACGTGACCTCGCTCACAACGGCGCAGATCGCCTCGCTGACCACGGCGGAAATCTCGGCCCTCGGCTCGGTGCAGATCTCGGCCCTCACCTCGGCGCAGATCCAGGCGCTGACGACGACGGAGATCCGCGCCCTCAGCACGGTGCAACTGGGCTACCTGAGCAACACACAGGTTCAGGACCTGACGAACACCCAGCTGGCGGCGATGACCTCGGCGCAGATCAACGCCCTCTGATCCGGGCGCGGCCGGCTCCGGCGCAGGCCGGGCCGGCCCCCCGGCCGAGGGAAAGCCTTAAGCTTTGGGCGGCTAGAGATGCGGAACGCCTCCCTGCCGCTCAGGATTTCGCCTCATGGATTCAGACGTGCACGTTGAGGACACGCCGCAGGACGCCGAGCGCGAGCGCGAGGGCGATCTCGGCTGGCTCGACCGGCTGCTGGGCACGGCGCAGCCCGAGACGCTGATCCCCGACCTCGCTGCCGCCTTGCGCGACATGCCGCTGGACCAGCTGATCGCGCTGCGGGAAGCCCAGGTCCCACGTCTCTCGGGGGACGCCGAACTCGCCCTCTACCGCGGCTGGATCGAGGGTCATCCGGAACATCCGCTGCTGCCGGCCGCCTGGTTCAACCTCGGCGTCGGCCTCGGGCGCCAGCGCCGCCCCGATGCGGCAGCGGAAGCCTACCGCGCCGCGCTCCGCATCAAGCCGGATTTTCATCTCGCTGCCGTCAATCTCGGCCTGCTCTATGAGTCCCAGGGCCAGGCGGAGCTGGCCATCACCATCTGGTCGCAGGCAACGCAGCCGGCGGCGGCCCGCATCGCGCTGCAAACCCATAGCGGCCGGCTGCTGGAAGCGAGCGGACGCTATGCGGAAGCCGAACGCGTCTTCGCCGAAATCCTGGCGCTCGACCCGACGCAGCTCGACGTCTGCCATCATTGGCTGCATCTGCGGCAGAAGACCTGCCGCTGGCCGGTGCTTCCGTCCGACGGCCGCTATGACCTCGCCCAGTCCGGCCCCTTCGGCATCATGGCGCTGACGGACGACATCGTGGCGCAGCGCGAGGCAGCGCGCCGCTGGATCGAACGCAAGACCTCGCCGGCCCCGCGGCATCTGGCGCCCGCCCGGCCCTATGCGCATGAACGCCTTCGCATCGGCTATCTCTCTTCGGATTTCTGCAGCCATGCCATGGCCTATCTCATTGCGGAGGTCTTCGAGCGGCATGACCGCGGCCGGTTCGAGGTCTATGGATACTGCTCAACGCTCGAGGACGGCAGTGCGGTGCGGCGCCGCCTGCTCGCGAGCTTCGACCAGTATCGGCCGATTCGCAGCTTGAGCGACGAAGAGGCGGCCCTGCTCATCCGTGAAGACGAGATCGACATCCTCGTCGATCTCAACGGCATCACCGACGGCAGCCGGCTGCCGGTCCTGCGCTGGCGGCCGGCACCGATCCAGGCGACCTATCTCGGCTTCGTCGGGCCCATCCCTTTGCCGGAGCTGGACTACATCTTCTGCGACGGCGTCGTCATCCCGCCCGAGCATGTCGCGGCCTATGAGACGAAGCCGCATGTGCTGGGGCCGCTCTATCAGGCGAATGACAGCAAGCGGGCCGTGGGCGCAGAGCGCACCCGCGCGGAGGACGGCCTGCCCGCGGATTGTTTCGTCTATGCCTGCTTCTCCAAGCACTACAAGATCACGCAAGAGGTCTTCGGCGCCTGGATGGAGATTCTGCGGCGCACGCCGCGCGCCGTCCTGTGGCTGACGCGGGACAATGAGGCCTCCGAGATCAATCTCCGGGCGGAGGCCGAGGCCGCGGGCATCGCGCCCGAGCGTCTGATCTTTTCAGAGCGGGTTGACCCGGCAAGCTACATGGGGCGGTTCCGGCTTGCAGACCTGTTTCTCGACACCTTCCCCTATAATGCGGGAACCGTCGCGAGCGATGCGCTGCGCATGGGCCTGCCGATCGTCACCCTCTGCGGTCGCGCCTTCGCCTCCCGCATGGCGACCAGCCTGCTGCATGCGCTCGACGCACATGAGGGGATTGCGACGGACCGCCACCAGTATGTCGACCTCGCCTGCCGCTTCGCGGTGGACGAGGCCGCGCACCAAGCCTATCGCGCCCGCATTACGCCCGCTGCCTGGCAGGAGACGATCGGTGATACCACGCGCTTCATGCAGCGCTACGAGGCGAGCCTGCTAACCCTCGCAGGGCGCGATCAGGCGGCGTCTGCCGCGGCCGCTTCCGCCGGGACGCCGCGGCACGCCGATGCGCTCACCGCCTTCGCGGCCGGGCATGCGCGCGCCGTGGCAGGCGATGCCGCCGGCGCCATTCCGCAGTACCGACAGGCGCTGACGCTGCAGCCGGATTTCGCCGAGGCCAACCTCAACATGGGCACGGCGCTGCTCGGGCTCGGCCGGCCGCATGCCGCCGTCGCCTTCTACCGCAAAGCGATCGACCACGGGCCGGACAATGCGCTCGGGCACAGCAATCTCGGCAAGGCCCTGCACGATCTCGGGCGCTTTGCGGAGGCGAAGGTCGTGCTGGAACGGGCCGCGGCGCTCGACCCGGCGAGCGGCATCACCGCCGCCAATCTCAGCGCCACGCTCATGGAACTCGGCCTCTGGCCGCAGGCGCGGCGTGCCGCAGAGGCGGCGGTCGCTCTGCTGCCGGATTCGGTGATGGCGCATTGCAACCTGGGCAAATGCCTCCTCAACCTCGGCCTTCCGCTCGAGGCGCAGACCGTCGCGGAGCATGCACACGCCCTGCCAGCCTCCGCCCCGCTGGTGGAGGCGACGCTCGGCGGACTTCTGGCGGAGCTTGGCGCGGGTGAGGCCGCCTTGCCGCATCTGACGCGGGCCGTCGCGGCCGAACCCGGGATGGCGGCCGCCTGGTTCAACCTCTCCCACGCCTTGCGCAGCCTGAACCGGCTGAAGGAGGCCGTTGTGGCGGTGGATCGCGCCATCGCGCTGCTGCCGGAACAAGCCGAGTATCATTTCCATCGCGCGCAGCTCCTCCTGCTGCTGGGCGAGGAAGCCGCCGGCTGGGCGGAGTACGAATGGCGCTGGCAGATGCCGAACTTCGTTCTGCCCCACGCCTCGGCGCCGCGCTGGCAGGGGGAGCCTCTCACCGATCGCACCCTTCTCGTGACGGCGGAGCAAGGTCTGGGCGACGTCATCTTCGCGGCGCGCTACCTGCCGCTTCTGGCGGCGGAGGCAGCGCGCGTGGTGGTGGCCACCCCCGAACCGGCACGCCGCCTGCTGCACAGCCTGCCGGGGGTGGACATCGTGAACCCGGCCGACGCCGCGGCGACGGCTCCCAGCCTCTACAGTCCCATCCTCAGCTTGCCTTGGGCACTATCCCGGCGCGGCCCCCTACCGCAGAGTCCCTCGCCCTATCTCGCCCCCCAATTCGAGGAGCGGGTGCGCTGGCGCCGCCGGCTGCCGCAGGATGGCCGCCTGAACGTTGGGCTCGTCTGGGCCGGCAATCCCGCCGTCCAGCGGGATTACCTGCGCTCCCCCGGGCTCGCAGCGGTGCGGCCGCTCTTCGACGCATCGGGCGTGCGCTTCGTCATCCTGCAGAAGGGGCCGGGCCGGGAGGAGATCGACCGTCTCGCGCTGCCGCCGGAGGTGCTCGACCTCGGGCCGGAGATTGGAGACCTCGCGGATACCGCGGCGATCATGGCGGAACTCGACCTCACCCTCAGCTCCTGCACGGCGCCCTTGCATCTGGCGGGCGCGCTCGGCCTACCCGCCTGGGGGATGATCCCCTTCGCGCCGCATTTCACCTGGCCGCTGGATCAGGCAGGGACGCCGTGGTACCCCTCCCTCCGCCTCTACCGCCAAGGCCGGCCGGGGCGAGACTGGTCCGACGTCATGACGCAGATCCTGCGGGATCTGCAGAGCCTGGCCGCCTCCCGCGGGGCGGCGCCGGCTCCTCGTCTCGACGAGACGGTGTGATGTACCGCGACCGGGCCGTCTGAGATGCGCCGGGCATGGGCCGCGCTGCCGCATCCGGCCCAGTTGTGGGAAACGGCACTCGTCTTCGCGCTGCCCGGGCTCGCTCTGCGTCTCGCCGCCAGGCGCCGCACCACCGATCCGGTCGGCGCCGTCCGCCTGTTCACCCGCCTCGCGCGGAGGAACCATCTTCAAGCCCTGAGCGGCCTCGCCGATTGCTATCGGGACGGTTGCGGCGTGCCCAGGCATCTCGCCTCCGCCGCCTATTGGTATCGGCTCGCCGCGCTGCGCGGAGAGCAGGTGGCCGCCCGCTGCCTGGCTCAGCTCGCGCTCAGCGGCATCACCCCGGATTCGGTCGCGACGCCGCCGGCCCTCTTCGTCCGCAACGACGGGCTGGGCACGCCGGACTTCGCCGCCGCCTTGCAGTGGGCGACACGCGCTGCCGAAGCGGGAGACCCGGAGGCGCAGACGCTGATGGGCTATCTTTACGCCCATGGCCCGCCGGAGATGCGGGATACCGCGGCAAGTGCCACCTGGTACCGGCGCGCGGCCGAGCAGGGTTTTGGGCGCGGCTGCCTCGGCTTCGCGCTCAGTCTCATCCTGCATGACGCCGAAGGCCGCCACTGGCAGGAGGCGCGCCCCTATCTGCAGCAGGCCGCTGAGGCAGACGTCGGGGAGGCCCACTATCTGCTCGGCCTCAGCGCCGAAGCAGGGCTGGGCACGAAGCGCGATCTGGCGGAGGCGCGGCGGCATTACGAGAGTGGCGGTGCGGCCGGGGTGCCGGCTGCGCAAGCGCGGCTCGGCTATATGATGCTGGAGGGGCTGGGTGGCCCCGTCGACCGGCTGCAGGCCGAAACCTGGCTGCGCCGCGCGGCCATGGCCGGCCATGCCGAGGCGGCCGCCCTGGTGGGCGCCTTCTACACCGACGACCCGAAACTGCCGCCGAACTACGCCGAAGCCATGGCCTGGTTCCGCGCCGCCGCCGAACACGGCCATGCCGGTGCGGCCCACAAGCTCGCGATGCTCTATCTGCACGGCGTGGGCGCGCCGCGGGACGAAGAGGCCGCACTCGGCTGGATGCAGCAGGCGGCGGCCGAAGGCGATGCGCTGGCGACCTTCAACTATGCCGTCTGCCGCCTGCAGGGCATCGGCGGGCCGGGAGATGACGCCGAGGCAGCCGCCCTGCTCGCCAAGGCAGCCCCCTCCCTGCCCCTCGCGCAATATTGGTACGGCCGGTTGCTGGCCGAAGGCCGCGGCGTGCCGCGGGACGAGGCCGGCGCCGCCGCCTGTTTTGCCCGCGCCGCTGCCGCCGGAGAGGCCGACGCGCAGCTGGCGCTCGCCGATTGCTACCTGCATGGACGTGGGCTGCCTGCCGACCTCGCCGAGGCGCGCCGGTGGCTGCTGATGGCAGCCCAGAACGGCCGCTCTGGCGCCATGTTCATGCTGGGTCTGCTCGCCATGGGCGAGCATGGCCATGCGGTGGACCGGCAGGATGCCTGCCAGTGGTTCGAGCGCGCCCACGCTGCCGGCCATCCGCTGGCGCATCGCATGGTCGAGATCCTTCATGCCGAGGGCATGGCCACCGCCTGAGCAAGACTTTCTTGAGACTCCTCGGGCGACAAGCACGGATCGGGCGGCTGTCGCCGTTCCGCCTGCAGGAGATGAGAGGTCCCCATGCCGCCCCATGCCAAACCCGCACTGCTGGTGGAAGGCTGGCGCGGCATCAACCACTCCTACGCGCTGGTCAATCAGTATCAGCTGCGGGAATGGCTCGCCGCCGACACCTTCGACCTG
This sequence comes from Acidisoma sp. 7E03, assembly GCF_054665075.1. Lineage (NCBI taxonomy): Bacteria > Pseudomonadati > Pseudomonadota > Alphaproteobacteria > Acetobacterales > Acidocellaceae > Acidisoma > Acidisoma sp. 7E03. The sequence continues at coordinate 96,466 of NZ_BAAFHE010000014.1, read as the reverse complement.
TTTGCCCGCGACCTGCCATTTCTCCACCCCGATTGGAGCCGGGCGCGCAACGGCGCGGATTTTCCCTCGACCGACCAGGCGTTGATCGACGCCATCCCGCCGCCGGGGGACAGGCCGATCGACTACGTCTATCGCATCGGCGCGCCCATACACGCGGGCGCCCCCGAGGACGATCGTTGCACCATCACCTTCATGGTGGCGGAGCTCGGGCTGCCGCTCCACAACTTCGCACCGTCCCCCGAGCGTTTCGCGTTCTTTTGCCGCGACGACAACCGGATCGTCACCCCCTCCCGCTGGTCGCGCGACCGCATCGTCGAATTCGGCTTCCCGGAGGAGAAGGTCTCCGTCGTGCCGCACGGTGCGGATCGCGACCTGTTTTCGCCGCTGACGGCGGAGGAGCGCCGGGCGCGCCGGTCCCTGCTGGGCCTTGCTCTGGACGAGACCGTCTTCGTCAATGTCGGAGGCGCCTTCTGGAACAAGGGGCTGGACCTTCTCCTCACCGCCTTCTGCCGGCTGAAGCAGAGCCGGCCCCGCATCCGCCTGCTGCTCAAGGACCAGCGGGACCTCTACGGCCGCACTGCGGAAACGGTGGTCAAGGAACTCACCGACAGCGGGGCCTGCGCCTTCGACGCGGCGACCCTCGCCGCCATCTCGATCATCCCGGGCCACCTGACCCGCCCGCAGCTCCGCGACCTCTATGGGATGGCGGATGCCTATGTCTCCCCCTATCGCGCCGAAGGCTTCAACCTGCCGGTGCTGGAGGCGATCGCCTGCGGCACGCCGGTGATCGTGACCGCCGGCGGCGCGACCGAGGAATTCTGCCCCGAAGGCCTGGCACTGCGCGTGCCGGGCCGGCAGGCCACGCTTGCCGACTTCGAGTCCCGCGCGCCCGGCCGCTATATCGAGCCGGATGGCGAGGCATTGCTGGAGGCGATGCGGCGGATCTGCGATGGTGCAGCCCCCCGCCCTCAGGAGATGGCGTCGCTGCGCGAGACGGTGCTTACGCGCTTCTCCTGGGCTGCGGCGGCAGACCAGATCGCGGCGCTGTTCGAGGGCGTGGGGCAAGATGCGGCCCGGCCCGCGGCTGCGCCCGCCATCTTGACGCAAGGCGACGTCCTCGGCTTCGTCCAGCGCCTGCGCCCCTGGCAGATGACAGGCATGGCGAAGACACGGATCGGCAACGACTATGACGGCGGCTACGTGCTGCCGCAGATCGCGGCGGAGGCGGACGTTGTCCTCTCCATCGGCGTCGGCCACGACGTGAGCTTTGACCTGGCCATGGCCGAGCGTGGCGCGATCATCCTGCAGTTCGACCATACGGTCGAACGCCCGCCCACCGCGCACGCGAATTTCCGGTTCCACAAGAAAGGCCTCGGTGCCCAATCCAGCGATGATCTGCTGAGCTTTGCCGAGATTCTCAGCCTGCTGGCGCGCGAGCAGCCGCGCCGTCCGCTGCTGAAGTTCGACATCGAAGGCGCCGAATACGCGACCTTCGCGCGCATCGACCCTGCCTTGCTCGCAGACTTCCCAGTAATCGCCTGCGAGATTCATGATCTCGACCGCTTGGGTGAAACCGCCTTCCTCCGCCGGGCGACGGCGCTGCTGGACGTGCTTTCGGCGAGCCACGCGCCCGTGCATCTGCATGCCAACAATTACGGCCGCTTCGCCGTGGTGCAGGGCGTGCCGGTGCCGACGGTGCTCGAACTCTCCTTCCTGCGGCGCGATCTGGACGCCCTGCCCGGCCTCGCGCGCGATCCGCTGCCCGGCCCGCTGGACCGGCCCAATCACCCCTACCTGCCGGATCTCTGCCTCACGCCGTTCGGGTGAGCAGGCCACCGCCGCGCGGCCTCACAGGCCGCGCGACCCTGCCCGATCCGGCCTGTCTCAGCCGACAGCAGATTTATCCTAGCTTTCCGTGACAATTCCACCGACAGTGGCGCTCGTTCTGAGAGCGTCGCGATCGATGCGGGATCACCGCGTAACCGCGGGGGTGCTTTCATCGTAGGAGACGGATGGTCCAGTTTCCAAGGGCCGGACATGCGAGGTTTTGAATGGCGAGACCACAGAGTAAGAGCGCGGCCGGGGGCATAGGCGGTTTCCTTATCATCGGTGCGGTCGTCGTGCTGGGTGCGGGTGCCTTCGCCTATACGGCAGGCTGGCTCTCCCCGGGGCGGATCACCCCGGTCAAAGTCGTGAATTCCCTGGCGCCGCCCGGCGGGCCGGCGCTTGGCCACCGGCGCAACCATAGCAAGGGCATCTGCTTCACCGGCAGCTTCCAGGCAAACGGTGCGGGGGCCGCGCTCTCCTCCGCCCCCATGCTGGCGGCCGGCAGCTACCCTGCGATCGGCCGCTTCAACCTGGCGAGTTCCGAATTTCCCGTGCCGGACGCAACCGTGCCGATCCGCGGCCTCGGCCTGCAGATCACGGCACCGGGCGCGACTTGGCGCATGGCGATGATCACCGCCCCCATCTTCGCGGTCTCGACCCCGCGCGGCTTCTATGACCTGCAGACGGCGGTACATGCCAAAGATCCCGCGGCGATGAAGCAGTTCGTCGGCGCGCATCCCGAGTTCCTGCCATTCCTCTCCTGGGTGCAATCCGCCACCTGGACGCCGAGCTACGCCGAGGACCGTTTCAACAGCCTCGACAGCTTCACCTTCACCAATGCCCAAGGCGCGCGCCACATCGTCCGCTGGTCCTGGATTCCGGCCGCGACGCCGGAGACCATCGCGCCCGCCGATCTCGCCAAGCGCGGCCCGGACGCGCTGGAGCAGGACATCACCGCCCGTGTCGCGAAGGCTCCGCAGAGCTGGACACTCGCGATCACCGTCGCCGAGCCCGGCGACCCGACGGCCGATCCTACCAAGGCCTGGCCGGCGGACCGGCGCGTCGTCGATGCCGGCACGCTGACCGTGGACAAGATCCAGCCGGAGCCGGACGGGCCGTGCCGCGACCTCAACTTCGACCCGACGGTGCTGCCCCCCGGCATGGCGACCTCGGACGATCCCTTCCCGGCCGCGCGTTCTGCGGCCTACGCCGTCTCTTACAACCGCCGCACTGCCGAGTCGGCTGACTATCCCCACACCCCTGCCGGAGCCACGCCATGACGACGCCGGGTGACCGTTTCGCCGCCCCTCAGCGCTTCCTGCACTGGGTGATGGCCGCCTGCATTCTCGCCATGCTCTTCATCGGCGTCGGCATGGTCTCCACCATCTCTGCCAAGTATCTGACGCTGGTGCAGATCCACGAGCCGCTCGGGCTTGCGATCCTCATCCTGGTGCTGATCCGCATCGCCTTGCGTCTGCGCTTCGGCGCGCCGGCCCTGCCCCATGATTTCCCGACACCGATGAAGCTCGCCGCGCATCTCTCGCACGTCGTCTTCTACGGGCTGATGATCGTGATGCCGCTGCTGGGCTGGGCCATGCTCTCGGCCGCCGCCTATCCGGTGGTGCTCTTCGGCACGATCACCCTGCCGCAGATTCTGCCGCTGAGCGACACGCTGCACAGCCTGCTATGGGATGCGCACCGCTACCTCGCCTTCCTCTTCTTCGCGCTGATCCTGCTGCATGTCGCTGCCGCGCTCTTCCACGCCCTCGTCCGGCAGGACGGCGTGTTCGAGACGATGGGGCCCGATTTGCACGGCCCGCAGAAGCGCAACTGACGGGACGACCGCTACATCAGAACGCAGTCCACGGCCTTCGGCATGGGGGGCAGATCCGTCTCCCCCATTGCCGCGCGCAGATCGATCTCGATGATCTGCGCGAGGGCCGCGAGGGGCAGGTTGTTGGGCCGGTCGCCGAAGGGCCGCTCCAGCTCATCCCCCAGCACGTCGAGGCCCAGAAAGACATAGGCGATGATGACCTCGGCCAGGATATCGGCCCAGCCGAGGATACCGAGGAAGCCGAAGGGCAGCACGAGCAGGAACAGGAAGGTCGTGCGCTGCAGCAGCTGATGGTACGAGAAGGGCACGGGGCTGGAGCGGATGCGCTCGCAGGCGCCCAGGGTCGTCCCGAATTGCTGCACACTATGATCGAGCAGCTGAAAGCCGATATCGCTCACCGTGCCGGCCGCCCGTAATGCCGCCAGACTCTGCCCGATGCGCTGGAGAATCGCATTCGGCCGGTTGGGCGCGGTGCGAAGGGCGTCGACCTCTTCGGGAGTGAGGAAGCGGTCCGACGCCGCTAGCGCAAAGCTCGGGCGGAGATGGCTGACCAGGGCGTAGCAGAAGGCCACCGTCAGTCTCAGCAAGTGACGGCGTTCCTCCCCCGCCCCCGTCTCCAAAATCAGCGTCTGCCGCGCGAAGTTGCGCACCGAGAGAATGAGGTGCCCCCATTGGCAGCGCCCTTCCCACCAGCGCTCGTAACAGGCGTTGTTGCGGAAACTGAAGAAGACCGACAAGGCGACGCCGATCAGCGCGTAAGGCCCCGGTGCATGGCCGCGCAGGACCCGGGGCAGCGTGTCGTGGATGACGACCACGAGGGCGGCCCAGAGGCCGAAGCCCAGCAGCGGGCGCCAGATTTCACCCAGCACCGTCTCATGCCGGAAGATGAAGATTTCGCGGAAGCCCAAACGCGGCCGAACGATCATGATGGTCCGTCATCAATGTCGGGGTGGTTGGGAAAAGGTATAGCGGCGCTGCGAGGCGTGGCGAAGACCTGCCCCGCTCAGCGGACGGCCCAGCCCACTCGCTCTGCGCGGCGCAGGTTGGAGCGGATGACGGCGTGATGAAAGGGCCGGATGAGGGCGAGATAGGTGCGCCCAAGATCATTATGGCAGTGGACGACGGAGGTGACGATCAGTTCCGTCCTCTGCCCGCCCGGCCTCCTGCGCCGCAGGATGGAGGCCCGGAAATTCAGGTGCCGGTCGTCTTCCCCGAGGATCACCTCATCCGGGCTGGTCTCCAGAATGGGGAAAAAATCCACCCGCGGCCGCCCATCGCCGATCAGCGCCGCGCGCATCTGCCGGGAGGTTTTGATGCCGAACCGTGTCATCACCGCATCGCGGATGCCGAGGAGCGCGCGAAACCACCAGGCGGGTTTCGCGAAGAACCGTCGCGCCAGGTCTTCGATCGGCAAGCCGGCGGTGCGCGCCGGCAACGCCGTTCCATAGGCATCCGCCAAATCAGCGCCTGCGAAAAGCGGCGCGAGGAGGCTGTCCGGAGGTAAGGGGCTGCGATGCATGCGGCCTAGCCTGCCACAGAGACAAGTGGCACGCCAACGCCGCCGCGATGCCCGGCACGTGGCCGGGCCCGCGCATCAGGCCACGAGCCTTTTACCCGGCGCGTCGCGCCGCCGCCGCGCGACGTGCGGCGGCGGCGACCTTCCGCCGCACGCGGGCAACCTCCTGTCCCGTCACGCGCAAGGGCGCATAGGCCCGCGCTTCCCAGACCAGGCTGACATCGGCGCGCGCCTGGCCGAAGGCCGGATGCAGGGCGACCGCCCCCTCGGCATTGACGAAGGAGGCGCGGTCGCCGCTGTCGAGATAGCTCTCCGTCGGCAGGCCCTCGGCATAGATCACCGCATGGCCATCCAGCTCGATGTGGAAATAGGTGACGGAGGCGACCTCCATCTGACGGATGCTGCGGCCGTTGATCAGGTATTTCACCGGAATGAACACACCCTCGGCGAAAACGGCGTGGTCGGGCGAGAGGTCGAGATCCCGGTGCGGCAGGCCGCGACCGAAGGCATGCGCCTGCACCCGCACGGGCAGGATCGCCTCGGGCCGCGCGTGCCGGCGGCAATCGACCGTGCGCAGGCCGATCCAGCGAATAGGCTCGGCCTCGCCATCCAACGTGAGGACGAGATCGCCTTCGTGCAGGTCCTCGACCGCAACCTCACCGCGCGGCGTCGCGATTCGCGTACCCCGGGCGAAGCAGGCGAAGGTCTGATTGTCCTGGATGGTATTGCCGGTACTGAGGCCGGGGTTGATCGGCAGGCCCTGGTTGGGCAGCGGCTGAATGCCGTCCGCACCATAGCCGATGATGTTGTTGGTGACGGTGGTGGCACTGGTGCCGTCGCCCAAGATGACGCCCGGCCCGTGATTGTCGCTGATCACGTTCGTTGCCGTGTCACCCGCCGGCACCGTGCCGCCGATCGTGTTGTCATGCGCCGTACCGGAGACGGAGATGCCGCCGGTGCCGTTACCGAAGCCCTGGTTGCCGAGGGAACTGACACCGACATAGGTGTCGAAAATCTGGTTGTTGTAGGCGCTATCCGTGATCTCGATGCCGTAATTCCCGTTTCCCGAAAAGACGTTCTCGGGGATCACGGACTGCTGGTTGCCGCCGACCGTGATGTCATGCGCGGTGCCGCCGATCTTCAGCCCGTCATTGCCGTTGCCGCCGCCGCTGAGCAGCGCCGTGCCTTCGGTATCAAGCCCGACGATGTTCGGGTCTACGGTCACGCCGGAGGCATTGCCCGTGATTTCGATGCCGTTATTGGCGTTCCCGGAAAAGACGTTGGTTTGCAGCGTATTGTGGCCACCGGTGGAGGTGATGAGGATGCCGTCATTCCCGTTCGGTGCGGCGCCCTGGAAGGCGTAGAGGCCGCCGAAGGTATTGAAGCTGATGAAATGGCTCGCGGTATCGGCAACCTCGATGCCATTGGCGCCGTTGCCGGCGGAGACATTGCCGAGCGGGATGACGCCGCCGACCTGGGTGTTGGAAGAGGAGCCGTTGACCAGAATGCCGTTCTGCGCATTGGCGACGATACTGGCGTTGTTCGCGCCGATGCCGAAGAAGTTCGCCTGCACCGTCGTGTCGTTGGAATCGGTGATGCGCAGGCCGTTGCCGCCATTGCCGCTGACGACGTTGTAGTAGACGAAGGGCTGATCGAGCGCCGTGCAGCCGATGAGCGAGTTGTTGTTCGCGCCGACGATGGCGACGCCGTCCTGGCCATTCCCCAGCGCCGCGTCGCCGCTCGCCGTGGTGCCGATGAAATTGCCGCTCAGCACGTTGTTGTTGGAGCCGCTTTCGATGAGGACGCCGTTGCCGGTATTGCCCGAAACCAGATTGCCGAGGGGCGGCGTCACGATCACGGCGGGCACGGTCCCCTTGGTGCCGGTCGGGTTGTTCTCCTCCCCGGTATTGGAATCGGTGTAGGCCGTGCCGCCGATGAGGTTGTTGGCCGCACCGTTCATGATGACGATGCCGCTGCCGCCATTGGCGATGGCCGTAGTGCCCGTCGGGTCGGTGCCGACGTAGTTGTCGACCAGCGTATTGTCCGAGCTGCCGTCGATGACGATGCCATCGCCGGCGTTGCCGGAGATGACGTTGGAGACGACGCCCGAGGCCGCCGTCGGGTTGTAGCCGATCGTATTGTCCGAGGAGGTGGACGCGATGTAGATGCCGGCGGCGCCGTTCCCGAGGGCGGTGCCCGCCGTCGTCAGCCCGACATAATCGCCGGCGATGGTGACCTGGCTCGATTCGATGGTGATGCCGTTGCCGAAGGCGCCGCCGACCGCGACCCCTTCAAGTGTGGAGCCATCTGAGCCGGCGGCGAAGGTGAGCCCGGCATTGCCGCCGAAGTCGATTCCCACGACAGGTGGGCCGCCCGCCGTGGCGCCGGGGGCACTCGTCGCGTCGATCGTGACGCTCTGGCTGATGGAGGGCAGCGCGCTCGCAAGGGTGATGGTGCCGCTGACCGAGAAGGTGATGGTAGAGGGCCCGCCCGCGCTATTGGCGGCCTCGATCGCATCCCTGAGCGAGCCTGGCCCGGTGTCGTCGAGATTGGTCACCGTGAACGTCGTCATCTGCGTCTCCTCCAGGCGGGTGCGGCGGCCCTGATTGGGCTTATCGGTGTCTTATCGGTCCACCGGCGCCGATCTTTCCTTCACTGTCGCATTTTCCGTTCTGTTCAGCAACGGAAGTCGCGCCCGGAAACCAAATAGTATCAATTATTTAGTCTGATTATTCCACATTCGTAGCATTGTCTGGCCGCGCGCGGCGCAGCGGTCTAACCTCCGCCCGCATCCCTGGCGGAACGGAGCGATCAGATCATGCGGGTCATCACCTCTCTTCTCGGGGCCTGCGCCCTGATGACGCTGTCGCTCACGGCACAGGCTGCCGACTATTGGGGCCGGATGCTGCCCCATCAGCCCACCGACTACATTTTTGGCTATGGCTCGCTGATCAACTCGGCCTCGCGCAATTCCACGGCAAGCAGCCCGATCCATGCCATTCCCGTGCGGGTCTCGGCCGCCTTCGGCTATGTCCGCACCTGGGACGACCGGTGCACCTGCGGCTTTACCGCCCTGGGCCTCGCCCGCCCCGGCCCGGGCGAAACTGCGATGACGATCAACGGCGTGCTCTTCCCCGTGGTGGGCGAGGACATGGCCGGCTTCGATGCCCGTGAGCAGGGCTATGCCCGGGTGGAGGTGCCGCGGGCGGATATCCAGGCAGTTTCCTGGGAGCAGCTACCGCTGCAAGGCAAGATCTGGGTCTATGTGCCACAGCATGAGGAGGAGGCGCCGGGCGTCGATCTGCCGCTGCCGGACGCCGCCTATCCTCTCCTCGAATCCTATGTCGACGTGGTGATCGAGGGCGGCCTGGAATACGGGCCGGATTTCGCGCGCGAAATCATCGAGACGACGAAGGGCTGGAACGCCTATTGGCTGAACGACCGCGAGTTGGCGCGCCGCCCCTGGGTCTTCGACAAGAATTACGAGGCGGTGGACGCGCTGCTCAAAGCCTCCGCACCGGACTTCGCCGACCGCCTCTTCTCCGAGGACTATGCGGCCAAAAACCTGCGCGGGAAGTAGGGACGCCGCGCGCGGCGCCCCCGTCCCTCAGGCCGCCTTTGCCTGGCCCGCGATGCGCGCGAGATTCCCGAGGATGTCCTTCGCAAGCCGGATGCGGCGGCCGATGTCCATGTCGCCCACCACCACCAGCTTATGGTCCGGCCGCAGCTTGATCGCGCCGCTGCGGGAGGCGATCCAGGGGATGAGCCCGGCCGGGTTGGCGAAGGCATTGCCGCGGAAGCTCAGCACCATGCCCTTGGGTCCCGCGTCGAGCTTCTCCACTCCGGCCTCGCGGCAGATCCGCTTGAGCGTCATCACCTGCAGCAGATTGTCCACCTCCTCAGGCAGCGGGCCAAAGCGGTCCACGAGTTCCGCTGCCATCGCCTCGGTCTCCTCCACCGAGGTCAGGCCGCCGATGCGGCGATAGAGGCCGAGGCGCACGGGCAGATCGCGCACATAGGTCTCCGGGATAAGCACCGGCAGGCCGAGCTGAATCGTCGGCGTCCAGTCGCGCTCGGCCGCCCGGCTCTTCCGCCCGCGCTCGGCGCGCAGATCCGCCACCGCATCTTCCAGCATCTGCTGATAGAGTTCGATGCCGACTTCGCGGATATGACCGGACTGCTCGTCGCCCAGCAGATTGCCCGCACCACGAATATCGAGATCGTGGCTGGCGAGCGTAAAGCCGGCGCCCAGCGTATCCAGCGTCTGCATCACGTCCAGCCGCTTTTCCGCGGCGGCGGAGAGGCGGAAGTTCGCGGGCCAGGTGAGGTAGGCGTAGCCACGCTGCTTGCCGCGGCCGACACGCCCGCGCAGCTGATAGAGCTGGCCGAGGCCGAACATGTCGGCCCGATGAATGATCAAGGTGTTCACTGCAGGCATGTCGAGCCCGCTTTCCACGATGTTGGTGGAGAGCAGAACATCATACTTGCCGTCACCGAACTCCGTCATCACGCGCTCGAGGTCGGTGGAGGACAGGCGGCCATGGGCTTCGACGATCCGCAGGTCAGGCACGATTTCGCGCAGACGATTGCCGACGCGCTCGAGATCTTCGAGACGCGGACAGACGCAGAAGATCTGCCCACCGCGGAAGCGCTCCCGCTGGATCGCCTCGCGAATGACGAGGCTGTCGAAGGGCATGATGAAGGTGCGCACGGCCAGACGGTCCACGGGCGGCGTCGCGATGATGCTCATCTCGCGCACGCCCGTCAGCGCCAGTTGCAGCGTGCGAGGAATGGGCGTCGCCGTCAGCGTCAGCACATGCACGTCCGATTTGAGCGACTTCAGACGTTCCTTGTGGGCGACGCCGAAATGCTGCTCCTCGTCAACGATGACGAGACCGAGATCGGCGAAGGTGATGGACTTGGCAAGCAAGGCATGCGTGCCGACGACGATGTTGATGGTGCCATCGGCAATGCCGGCCTTGACCGCCGTCGCTTCCTTCGCCGTCACCATGCGGGAGAGCTGGGCCACCTTGATGGGGAGCCCCGCGAAGCGCGCCGAGAAGCTGCGGAAATGCTGCCGCGCCAGCAGCGTCGTCGGCACGACGACGGCGACCTGCGCGCCGGTCATCGCGGCCACGAAGGCAGCCCGCAAGGCGACTTCCGTCTTGCCGAAGCCGACATCGCCGCAGATCAGCCGGTCCATCGGCCGGCCGGAGGCCATGTCCTCCAGCACGTCGGCGATGGCGCGGGACTGATCCTCCGTCTCGACGAAGGGGAATTTGGCGCAGAACTCGTCCCACAACCCTTCCGGTGGGGCGAGGCTGGGCGCCTCCTGCAGCCGCCGGGCGGCCGCGATGCGGATGAGCCCGGCCGCCATGTCGCGAATGCGGACCTTCGCCTTGGCCTTGCGGTTCTGCCAGGACGCGCCGCCCAGCTTGTCGAGCTGCACGCCTGCCGTCTCTGAGCCGAAGCGTGACAGCATCTCGATGTTCTCGACGGGCAGGAACAGCTTGTGCTCGCCGTCATAGATGATGCGCAGGCAATCATGCGGCGCGTCGTTGACGCGGATCGTCACCAGCCCGTCATAGCGGCCGATGCCGTGATCCTCATGCACCACCAGATCGCCCTCGGCGATGTCGGTCGCTTCCGCGATGAACTGGTCGGCGCGTTTCCGCCTCCGTGGCGGGCGGGCCAGGCGCCGGCCCAGCAGGTCCTGCTCACCGACGACGGCCATGCGGTCACCGATGAAGCCGCGCTCCAGACCAAGCGTGACGAGGGCGATGGCCGAGGGCGGCAGCTTGCGCACGGCATCGGCGTTGGCCGCCATCTGCAACTGGTCGAAGCCATGCTCGCGCAGCAGCGCGCCCAGCCGCTCGCGCGAGCCATCCGTCCAGGCGGCGATGACGAGGCGCTTCTTCTCTGCGGTCCAGGCCGCGGCCTGGTCGCGCAGCCGGTCATAGACATCGGCCTGCATGTCTCCGCCGGGGGCAAAGAGCGGGGCTGGGCGGCCGCCGCCATCCACCCCGGCCGCGCCATCGGGCCGCGCAAAGGGGCTGAAGGCGAAGCTCTGCACCTGGGCCAGCATGGCCGCCCAGGCCTCGGCATCGAGATAGAGGCGTTCGGCCGGGATGGGCCGATAGGGCGTCTCGCCATCCCGCGGCGGCACGCGGCGGGCGTCGTAATGGTCGGCGATGAGTTCGAGGCGGGAGGCCAGGACCTCCTCCGCCTGATGGTCGAGCGCGACGGTCGCCTGCGGCACGTAATCGACCAGGGTTTCCATCGCCTCATGGAACAGCGGCACCCAATGCTCCATGCCGGGATGGCGGCGGCGCTCGGAGATCGAGAGATAGAGCGGGTCCTCGGTCGCGGCCTGGCCGAACATCTCGCGCCATTCCGTGCGGAAGCGGCTGACCGAATCGGGATCGAGCGGCACTTCGGAAACGGGATGCAGGCTGATCGCGGCGGCCGCCTCGCCGCTCCGCTGGCTGTCGGTGTCGAAACGGCGCATCGTCTCGATCACGTCACCGAAGAGGTCGAGACGCACGGGGTCGCTCTCGCCCGCCGGGAAGAGATCGATGATGCCACCGCGGATCGCAAATTCGCCGGGCTCCATCACCGTGCCGGTGCGGGCATAGCCATGGGCTTCGAGGAAGGTCGCGAGCTTCTCCGGCTGCACGGTGGCGCCGGGCTTCAGCGTCAGGCTGGTGCCCTGAAACATGGCGCGCGGCGGCACGCGCTGCACGAAGGCGTTGACGGTGGTGAGCACGACGCCGCGGCGCAGCCCGCCCGCCGCAAGGGTCGCGAGCGTCGCGATGCGTTCGGAGACGATGGCGGCATTGGGGGAGATGCGGTCGTAGGGCAGACAGTCCCAGGCGGGAAAGCGCAGCTGCGTCAGCTCGGGGGCGAAGAAGGCCAGAGCCTCCGCCATCCGCGCCATGCGCTGGTCGTCCTTCGCGACATGAATGACCGGTCCATCGGCCTCCAGTGCGCGCCGCACCAGCAGCGCGGCGTCCCAGCCTTCCGGCGCGCCATAGACGGTGAGGCGGCTCATCGGCCGGCCGCCGCAATCATCGCCTGCAGCAGCGGGTGATCCACCGCCGCGGGCACGGGTTGACGCCCGGTCAGCCAGTCGGCCAGATCGGGCTCGGGCAGGTCGAGGAGTCGCTCGATCTCCGTCAGCTCGTCCTCCGTGAAGGTGGTGAGCCGGGATGACACGAAGCCGCCGATCAGAAGGTCGAGCTCATGCGTGCCGCGATGGGTGGCCCGGAAGAGGAGGCGCCGGCGGCGCGGATCGAGATCAGGAACAGATTCACTCATGGCGGATGCGAGCTATAGTCACCTGCCGCCGAAGAGTCAGCCTTTGACGCCCGATCCTCTCTCCGCCCTGCGCGCGCCGCTGACCCTCCTGCCCGGCATAGGGCCGCGGCTAGCCGAGGGGCTGACACGGCTGGCCGGCCCACAGATCCGCGACCTGCTGCTGCACATGCCGGACACCTATCTGGACCGGCGGGAGCGGCCGAAGCTGGCCCAGGCGCGGCCAGGCGGCATCATCACGGTCGAGGTGGAGGTGGTGCGGCACGAGCAGCCGCGCGGCAAGTCCCAGCCCTGGCGGGCGATCGTGACGGACGGCACGCACTTCGCCGAGATCGTGCTGTTCCATCAGTCCCGCCTCTCGCAGATGCCGGTCGGCGCCCGGCTCATCGTCTCGGGCAAGCTCGACCGCTTCGGCGATACGCTGACTCTGCCGCATCCGGACTACGTGCTGCCACTGGCCCGCGCCGGCGAGATGCCGGAGATCGAGCCGATCTGGCCACTCACCGCCGGCGTCACCAACCGCGTGGTGGGCAAGGCGATGAGCGGGGCGCTGGCCCGCCTGCCCGCCTTTCCGGAATGGATCGAGCCCTCCCTCGTCACGCACCGGCGCTGGCCGGATTTCTCAACCGCACTGCGTCGCGTGCAGGCGCCGGAGCTGGATGCCGCGGGCCGTGACTTGGCCCGCACACGCCTCGCCTATGACGAATTGCTCGCCGAGCAACTCGCCCTCGGCCTGCGGCGCATCGCCTGGAAGCGGCGCCCGGGCCGATCTCTGACGGGCGACGGCCATCTGCGTGCCGAGGCGCTGGCCCGTTTCGGCTTTCCGCCGACGCCGTCGCAGACCCGAGCGCTGGCCGAAATCGACGCGGATCTTGCTGCTCCCCGGCCGATGCTGCGGCTGCTGCAGGGCGACGTCGGCTCGGGCAAGACGCTGGTGGCACTGCTCGCCATGCTGCGTGCCGCGGAGGCCGGCACCCAGGCGGCGCTGATGGCGCCCACCGAAATTCTCGTGCAGCAGCATTTCCGCACCCTCTCCGCCCTCTCCCCCGTGCCGGTCGGCCTGCTCACCGGCTCCATGCCGACGGCTGCGCGGCGCCAGGTGCTGGAGGGGCTGGCCTCCGGCGCCCTGCCCCTCGTCGTGGGCACGCATGCGCTTTTTCAGAAGGCGGTCGCCTTCCGCGACCTCGGCCTCGCGGTGATCGACGAGCAGCACCGCTTCGGGGTGGAGCAGCGCGTGAGCCTCGGCGCCAAGGGCGACGCGACGGACGTGCTGGTGATGACGGCGACGCCCATCCCCCGCTCGCTGCGTCTCACCCAATATGGCGAGATGGAGGTGAGCCAGCTCACCGAGAAGCCGCGCGGCCGCGGCGCCATCCGCACGACGCTGCATGGGCTCGGCGCGCTCGGCCAGGTGCTGGGTGGCCTTGAACGCGCGCTTGCCGGCGGCGCCCGCATCTATTGGGTCTGCCCGCTGGTCTCGGAGAGCGAGGCGGTGGACCTCGCCGCCGCGGAAGACCGCTTCGCGCTCCTGGACCGCCGCTTCCCCGGCCAGGTCGGCCTCGCCCATGGCCAGCAGGATGCGGCCGCACGAGAGCAGGCGCTGGCCGACTTCGCGGCCGGCCGTACCCGCCTGCTGGTGGCGACAACTGTCGTCGAAGTCGGCGTCGACGTGCCGGAGGCGACGGTGATGGTGATCGAACATGCCGAGCGCTTCGGTCTCGCCCAGTTGCACCAGCTGCGTGGGCGGGTGGGCCGGGGTGCCGCCGATAGCTTCTGCCTGCTGCTGCACGAGGATGGGCTGAGCCAGGTGGCGCAGGAACGCTTGAGCCTGATGCGCGAAACCCAGGACGGCTTCATCATCGCCGATGCCGATTTTCGCATGCGCGGCGCGGGCGACATCACCGGCACCAAGCAATCCGGCCTGCCCGGCTACCGCGTGGCGGACGTGCCGGACCAGGACCAGCTGCGCTTCACGGCGCACAAGGACGCGGACATGCTGCTGGACCGCGACCCCACGCTGCAGAGCCCGCGGGGGCGTGCGGCGGACCTGCTGCTGCGGCTTTTCGACAAGGAGGACAGCGTGCGTCTGATCCACGCCGGATGAGCCGGGAATATCCCGCGCGCCCCATCGTCGGCATCGGCATCGTGCTGCTGCGTCCGCCGCAGGAGGTGCTGCTGATCCGGCGCGGCCGCGCGCCGATGCTGGGCGCCTGGGGCCTGCCCGGCGGCGGCCAGGAGCTGGGCGAGACGGCGGAAGAGGCCGCGAGGCGGGAACTGCGGGAGGAGACGGGCCTCACCGTCGGCCCTCTGGTGCTCGCCGGCACCGTGGACAGCATCGACCGGGACGAGGCCGGCCGCGTGCGCTACCACTACACCATTCTCGACTTCGCGGGGCTGTGGGAAGGCGGCGAGCCGCAGGCGCTCTCGGACGCTGCGGAGGTCACCTGGGCGGATCTCGGCGATCTCGCGCGCTACGATCTATGGAGCGAGGCGCATCGCATCATCGGCCTCGCGCGGCGCGCCTTGGGCGTTTAGGGGTGGTGAGGTTTTGATTGAAGCACAGTTCCTGCAGTCATCGCCGGGCTTGGCCAGCCGCGCTTGACCCGGGGACCTACCCGCTGCAGCGCCCAGACGGGTGGATGCCCGGCATGAAGCGCGGCCGGCCAGGCCGGGCATGACGTTCATTCCGTAGAAATCTGACCGCCGTGCGGCGATCAGACCTCGTTCGGGGCGGCCGGACGGTCGAGATCGGAGGTCGGGGTAATCGGCGGGGCCGGCGCGGGCGCCGGGGCCACGCCGGGGGCCGGCGTCGCGGTGGCGGAAGGCGCCGGGTTGTCGGTCAGCATTTCGATCTGGCCGGTGATCTGGCCACCATCCTCCACCTGCAGGCGGCGGCAGCGGGCGCGGCCCAGCACACGGCCGGTGGCACGCACGACCAGGCTGGTGCGGGCGGTGACGACGCCATCGATGGTGCCGGCGATCTCGGCTTCCTCGACCTCGACTTCACCCTTGAAGACGCCGCCCTGAATGACGGCGAGTTCGGCGGCGTGGATCATGCTGGCTTCCACCGTGCCTTCCACCACCAGGCGCTCGGCATCGGTGATCGTGCCCTGCACGCTGATGCCGCGGCCGACGACCAGGGTGCGGCGCTCGCCACCTTCGGTCGCGCCGGGGGCGCGGCCCGGTGCCATCGCGGCCGGCGCGCGCGCCGGGGCCGGCGGCATGCTGGGGACGCTGTTGGACGGATTCGGAGCGAAGGGCGGTCGAGCCATGTCGGAAGGGTCCTTGTCCTTGGGCGGAGCGGGGCGGAAGGGCGGAACGCCGAGGCCAGTATCGGCAGGCTTGGCCGGAGCCGCACCCTGGGGCTGCGTTTTCAGTCCGGCGCCGAGGGGCAGTCCCCCGGCAGGCTTGAGGTCGTCTTCTGGTTTTGTGCTGCGGCGCTTGAACACGTTCGTCTCGTCCCTGCCTTGGCGAAGTCGCGGGCCTATCATGAACTTAGTGCCGTGAACAACCCAAGGTGTTCCTTTTGTTAAACCCCTGGATGCTAGCCGAGGTTTGCCAGCGGCCGAGGCCACTGCTACCGGATGGGCCGAATTTCAGAGACTTCGCACAGGAATCCGCATGACATCCCCTCGCTTCGACATCTTGAGCATCGGCAATGCCATTGTGGACATCCTGGCTGAGGTCGAGGATGGCTTCCTGGCCGATCAGGGCATGATCAAAGGCGCCATGGAGTTGATCGACGCGGCGCGGACCGACGTGCTCTATGCCGAGATGCCGCCCGCGGTGCAGACGAGCGGCGGGTCGGTCGCCAATACCGCCGCCGTCGCCGGCCAGATGGGCGCCCGCGCCGCCTTCATCGGCGTCGTCGCGGATGACGAATTCGGCAGCATCTTCCGCCACGACATCCGCGGCTCGGGAGTCCATTACGCGACGCCGCCGGCCAGTGGCACGGCGCCCACCGCGCGCTGCCTCATCCTGGTGACGCCGGACGGCCAGCGCACCATGAACACCTTCCTCGGCGTCTCCAGCACGCTCGCGCCCCACCATCTCGACCATGCGCTGATCGGGGACAGTGCCATCAGCTATCTCGAAGGCTTCCTCTTCTACGTGCCCGAATCGGCGCAGGCGAGCCGCCAGGCCGCGGAGATCGCCCATGCCGCCGGCCGGAAGGTCGCCATCAGCCTCTCCGACTTCCTCTGCGTGGAGCGCAATCTCGAGGCCTTCCAGACCATGGTGCGCGACCATGTGGACATTCTCTTCGCCAATGAACAGGAACTCGCGGCCCTCACCGGGCTCGCCGATTTCGACGCCGCCGCCGAGGCCGTGCGCGGCCAGGTGGACATCGCGGCGCTGACGCGCGGCTCCGGCGGCAGCGTGATCTTCCGCGGCGATGAGCGCGTCGAAATCGCGCCGGTGCCAACGACGGTGGTGGACACGACGGGCGCGGGCGACGCCTATGCCGCGGGCTTCATGACGGCACTGACGGCGGGCAAGGATCTCGCGACTTGCGGACGCTGGGGCAGCCGGGCGGCCGCCGAGACCATCAGCCGCATGGGCGCGCGTCCGCCAGGCGACCTCTCCTACCTGCGCGGCTGAACTTAGAGGGTGGGCCGAGGCCCACCCGCCCGGATCCGCGTGCGACCGGACGATACGTCAGGTGTTCTCGGTATCCAGCGCGTAGCCGGCAGCCCGCACGGTGCGCACCACATCCAGCTCGCCCGGGCCGTTGATCGCCTTGCGCAGCCGGCGGATATGCACGTCGACGGTGCGGGGCTCGACATGGATCGAGGGGCCCCAGATCGCGTCCAGCAGTTCCTCGCGCGAGAAGACGCGGCGCGGGCGCTGCATGAGGTATTCCATCAGGCGGTATTCGGTGGGGCCGAGGTGCAGCTGCCGGCCGTTGCGCATGATGCGATGGGCCGAGAGATCCAGCACGATGTCGTGGAAGCGCAGCTCGCCCTTGGCCGGCACGGTGTTGGAGCGGCGCATCAGTGCCCGCATCCGCGCGACCAGCGCCTCGGTGCTGAAGGGCTTCGTCACGTAGTCGTCGGCGCCGGTGTTCAGACCGCGCACCGCATCCTGGTCTTCGCTCCGTGCCGTGATCATGATCACCGGCAGTTCGCGCGTCGCGGGGCGCCGGCGGATCTGGCGGCACACCTCGATGCCCGACAGATGCGGCAGCATCCAGTCGAGCAGCACCATGTCGGGCTTCACTTCGTTGATGCGGCTCAGCGCTTCTTCGCCGTCGCCCGCTTCCTCCACGCGAAAGCCCTGCTTTTCGAGATTGTAGCGCAGCATGGTCATCAGCGCGGCCTCATCCTCGACGATGAGGACGAGCGGCTTGTTGGAGAGGGAGGAAACGCTGTCAGGACCCACGTCTGTCTTTCCTTGAAAGATCAGCCGCCCACCGGGCGGCTCGGCGCGAAGCTGCTTTCGCCCTTGGGGCGGTTGGCGGGCATCGTCTGGCCGGTAATGGCGTAATAGACCGTCTCGGCGATGTTGGTCGCATGGTCGCCCATGCGTTCCAGGTTCTTCGCCATGAACAGCAGATGCGTGCAGGGCGTGATGTTGCGCGGGTCTTCCATCATATAGGTGATCTGCTCGCGGAAGATCGCGGAATAGACGTCGTCGATGGCGCTGTCGGACCGCCACACCTCGACCGCCCGCTCGCCATTGTTCTCACCGATGGCGTCGACCGTCGATTTGAGGTTTTCCTGCACCAGGCGGCACATATGGGCGATGCCGCTCATCGAGAAGGGCACGGCGATCTCGTTCAGCACCAGGCTGCGCTTGGCGACGTTCGCCGCATAATCACCGATCCGCTCGAGGTCGCCGGCGATCTTGAGGGAGGAGACGATGAGCCGCAGGTCGGAGGCGACGGGTTGGCGGAGCGCCAGGAGCCGGATGGCGAAATCGCTGATGTCGCGCTCCAGAGCATCCACGGCCAGATCGTCCTGCACGGCGAAGCCGGCGGCCGTCGCATTATGCTCCAGCACGGCGCGCGTCGCATTGGCAGCCTGCGCCTCCACCATGCCGCCCATCTGCGTGAGCAAGCCCTTGAGGCGCCCCAGCTCCTGCTCGTAGCTCTTCACGATGTGCTCGCTTTCGGTCTCGTTGCGGTCCATGGGGCTCACCCGAACCGACCGGTGATGTATTCCTGCGTCCGCCGCTCCTTGGGATTGGTGAACATCGAGGCGGCCGCATCCACCTCCACCAGCTCGCCGAGATAGAAGAAGGCCACGCGATCCGCGCAGCGGGCTGCCTGCTGCATGTTGTGGGTGACGATGACGATGGTGAAGTCCTTCTTCAGCTCGTCGATCAGCTCCTCGACCTTCAGCGTGCTGATGGGGTCGAGCGCGCTGGTCGGCTCGTCGAGCAGCAGCACTTCGGGGCGAATGGCGATGGAGCGCGCGATGCAGAGGCGCTGCTGCTGACCGCCGGACATGCCGGTGGCGGGCGCCTTCAGACGATCCTTCACCTCGTCCCACAGCGCCGCGCGGCTCAGCGACCACTGCACCCGCTCGTCCATCTCGGCGCGGGAGAGCTTCTCGTGCAGGCGCACGCCGAAGGCGATGTTGTCGTAGATCGACATCTGGAAGGGCGTCGGCTTCTGGAAGACCATGCCGACCCGCCGGCGCAGGAGGTTGAGGTCGATCTTCTCGCCGACGATGTTCATGTCGTCCATCATCACCTCGCCCACCGCCCGCTGGCCGGGGTAGAGGTCGTACATGCGGTTGATCACCCGCAGCAGCGTGGACTTGCCGCAGCCGGAGGGCCCGATCATGGCCAGCACCCGGCGCTCATCCACGCTCAGATTGATGTTCTTGAGGGCGTGATTTTCGCCATAGTAGAAATTCAGGTCGCGGATCGCGATGCGGGTCCGCTGCTGTGCATTGGTGGTTGCGGCGAGGTTGTTCGCGGTCGGTCTTATCTGCTCAGTCACCGGCATCTCGACATTACTTTCCATGGACATTGACCGAATCCTTACCGATCCCGCCTGGATCAAGCGCGCACATAGCGGAGCTACCCCGGCGGAACCATGGGAAGTCCGTTAAGCTTTCATGACGGTCTTGCGTCACACCCCAGGGTGCGGCCCCGTTTTGCCATAAAAAGCACGGCCGCAGCATCCCTTTCCATGACCCTTCCATGGCACCCGGCGCCGGGCCGGCCGCTCACGCAGTCTTTGCCGCGCATCACAGACGTATTCCCAGATCACGTTTGCGCATCCGCCGGGAGGCCGGTAGAGCCTGGAGGAAAGGCGCCCGCCGGCCACGGCAGGCCAGGAATGATCGGAACACGGCATGCGGTTTGAAGCGGGACGGACTCTGACGGCGCGCGGCTTCCTCTTCGACATGGACGGGACGCTGGTCGATTCGGGCCCGGTGGTGGAGCGCGTCTGGGGCGCTTGGGCTGCGACCCAAGGGCTGGACGTGCACGGGCTGATGCCCGTCGCCCATGGCCGCCGCGCGGTCGAGACCATCGCCATGTTCGGCAAAGGCATCCTCGACATCGAGGCCGAGGCGCGCAAGCTGGAAGACGCGGAGCGGCTGGATACCGAGGGTCTGCTGGAAATCGCCGGCGCCCGGGCGCTCATCGCCTCTCTGCCGGCGGAGTCCTGGGCCGTCGTCACCTCGGCCGACGAAGCGCTGGCGCGCACACGCCTCGCCGCCTGCGGCCTGCCGATTCCCCGCGTCTTCATCACCGCCGAGTCGGTGGAGCGCGGCAAGCCCGACCCGCGCTGCTATCAGCTCGGCGCCGCAGGGCTCGGCCTCGACCCGCGGGACTGCATCGTCTTCGAGGATGCCGATGCCGGCCTCGCCGCCGGCCGCGCCGCCGGGGCGCAGATCGTCGCCGTCGCCTCCACCCAGTCGGCCGAAGGGCTGGACCGCAAGGGAGAACTCTGGGTGCCGGATCTCTCCGGCCTCCGCGTCACCCATCAGGACGGCGTGCTGCACCTCACCCACGTCTGAGGGCCGCGCCTGAGTCCCGATGCCGCCTCGCCTCGATTTGGTCATGAGATTGGGCGCATAGTTCGGCGGCATAACATGCGCAGGAGGACGCTTCATGATCGCAGCCATTCGGAGCAAGCGCATGCTCGCCGCGAGCGCGGCGGGCGCGACGGCCCTGCTCGCCTGCCTGACGCTGAGCGCGACCCCGGCTCATGCCTGGTGGCGCGGCGGCGTCTGGGTCGCGGGGCCGGGGCCCGCCTATTGGGGACCGCCCCCGGTGGTCTACCCGCCGCCGGTGGTGGTGGCGCCGCCGCCCGTCTATTACGCGCCACCCCCCGTGGTCTATGCCCCGCCGGCCGTGGTCTATCCGGCGCCGCCCGCGCCCTATTTCCCGCCGCAGCCGCAGAGCGCGACGGCCGCGGCGCGGAGCTGCATCACGCCCACCATGTCCTGCGCCATGACGGTCGCGCGCGCCCCAGGCTCGGGCTGCTACTGCTCGGATTCCACCGGCGACCGCAGCTACGGCACGGCGCAGTAACGCGGCTCTTCGCCGCCAGGGCTTGAGCCCTGGCCGCGTCCGGTCCATGAGCGGCGGCACGCCGCCCAGCGGCGCCAGGAGAAGGGCCGAGCAGGATGAGAGTGACCGCGCTGATCGTTTGCGCCGGGCGCGGCACCCGGATGGGGCCAGGCGCCCCCAAGCAATATCGCCGGCTGGGCGGCACCGCCGTGCTGCGCCACACGGCCGAAGCCTTCCTCCGCCACCCCGCCGTCACCGACGTCGCCGTCGTCATCCATGCCGAGGACGGGGCGCTCTATGAGGAGGCCGTGCGCGGCCTGTCCCTGCTGCCGCCCATCATCGGCGGCGCAACGCGCGATGCCTCGGTGCGCCTGGGGCTGGAAGCGCTCGCGGGGGATGCGGCGCCCGATCGCGTGCTGATCCATGACGGCGTGCGGCCGTTCGTGACCGCCGAGACGATTTCTGCCGCCATCGGCGCGCTCGATGCAGGCCCTGCGGCGATCGCGGCCATGCCGGTCTTCGACACGATCAAGCGGGCGGAGGGCGGCATCATCACGGCGACCATCGACCGCGCCGTGCTGTGGCGGGCGCAGACGCCGCAGGCCTTCCATTTTCCGGTGATCCTGGAGGCGCACCGCCGGGTCGCCGAACGGCGGGATCTACCGCCGGTGACGGATGACGCCTCGGTCGCCGAGGCACTCGGCATCCCCGTCGCCATCGTCCAGGGCTCCGAAGACGCCTTCAAGATCACGACGGAGGCGGACCTCCGTCGTGCCGAACGGCATCTCAGGGGCGACGAGTGAGGGGCTGACCCTGCCTCAGCCCTTCTCCACCAGTGACACGCCGTTCGCCTCGGCGATGAAGTCCGACAGCATCGGCACGTAGTCCTCGCCTCGCCCCGCGCCCACGGCGGCCGCGAAGGAATTGCGCACCGCCGCCCCCATCGGATTCGCGAACTGGGTCGCCGCGGCAAAACCCGCGAGATAGGTCATGTCCTTCAGCGCGTTGCGGATGGCGAAGAGATGGGCGTTGCGGTCCCGCTCCAGCACATATTTCATGAAGGTCTGGTAGAAGGCGCTGTCCATCCGCCCGCCGCGGATCACCTGGTCGAAGACCTGCGGCGTGAGGCCCGCCTTGGCACCCAGCGCCAGGGCTTCGGCATAGAGCGCGGCATAGCCCATGGACAGGAAGTTGTTCAGCAGCTTCATGGTGTGGCCGGTGCCGGTGGGGCCGGTCTGCACCACGCGGCCGGCGAAACAATCGATGATCGGCCGCACCCGCGCCACGACGTCCTCGGCGCCCCCCACCATCACGTCCAGCGTGCCCGCCTCGGCCTCCTTCGGCGTGCGGCTGAGCGGCGCGTCGATCAGGGTGATGCCGCGCTCGGCCAGGCGCGCGGCGAGCGCCATGGTCTGCGCGGGGTCAGAGGTCGAGCAGTCGATGATCACCAGCGGCCGCCCGGCGGAGGCCAGGCCCTCCGGCCCCTCCACCACCGCCGAGACTTCGGGCGAGCCAGTGACGCAGAGGACCACGACGTCGGCGGCTTCGGCCATCGCCCGCGCGCTCGTCACTTCCGTGGCACCCTCGGCCACCAGTTCCTCAATCGGGCCGCGGTTGCGATGGCCCATCACCACGAGCGGCCAGCCCTTACGCAGAATGTTGCGCGCCATGCCGCGGCCCATATGGCCGAGGCCGATAAATCCCACTCGTTCCTTGGTCAAAGCCGCCCTCTTTCTCTTCTTGCCTGATCCTCGGCCCCCAGACGCAGTTGACCCGGCGCCTTGCCTGGCGCCGGGTCATCCCGCGCGATCAGCCGGTCGGTCCATCACCTGCGGGGCAAATGCCCCGCAAGTCAAATCACCCCTCCGTCCGGATCAGACGACCTGCATCAGATGACTTGGGCGGCCCGCACGTCACCCGGCGCCAGCCGGTTGCCGAGCGGCAGGACGATGCGGCCATGGGTCTCGTTGATCACCTCCGCCGCCGAGACGTAGAAAGCGAGGATCGCGGTGACGAGGCCGGCATAGCCGCCGATCATGTGGGCGGCACCGATGCCCCAGGCCCCCAGCGCGAGCAGCAGGAAGGTGATCCAGAGGGCGAGGAAGATGTAAGAGACGGCCCGGGTGAGCGCCTGGCTGCCGATCCACATGTAGAAGGTGAAGACGCCCCACATGAAGAGATACCAGCCGACGAAGGCGGGCGGCACCTTGGCCTCGAAGAACAGCACGAAGAGGGCGAAGGACCACCAGAAGGCGCCGTAGGAGCAGAAGGCGACGAAGCCGAAGGTATTGCCGCGCGGCAGTTCCAGAACGCCCGCGACGAATTGTGCCGTGCCGCCGAAGGCGAAGGCCAGCGCCAGCACCATCGGCACGCTGGTCGCCGGATACCAGCCGGCATTGACCATGCTGAGCATCCAGGTGGTGAGCGCAAAGCCCACGAGCCCGAGGGGCGCCGGATTGGCAAGCTTGTTCATGTCGTTCTCCCATCGTCCCGAATGCCTGCGCCCGGGATCGCTTTGATTGGGCGGCAGAATCTCCGCCGCGGGCGAATCCTACACCCGTGCTGCGCGCCGATGAAAGATTCGTATCGTTTCCAGTATTCGGACTGTTTTCGCCCCCTTCCCGCACCCGGCAGCCGTGATAGGCTCGGCGCCACACACCCCAGGATGGAGAGACCCATGACGAGCCCGAGCTGGCACGAGAAAGCGGCCGCCCTCACCTTCGAGACGCGGTCCTTCATCGGTGGCGCGATGGCCGAGATGAGCGGCGGCCATTTCGAAACCATCAACCCCGCCAACGGCCAGGTGCTCGCCGCCATCGGGATCGCGACGGAAGCCGACGTGGACCGCGCCGTCGCCGATGGCCTGAAAGCTTTCAAAAGCGGCAGCTGGTCGCGCATGGACCCGCGGGACCGCATGGCGGTGATGTATCGCTTCGCCGATCTCATCGAAAAGGAAGTCGAGCTTCTCGCCCTGCTCGACACGCTCGACATGGGCAAGCCGATCAACGACATGGTGACGATCGACGTGCCCTCGGCCGCCCACACCATCCGCTTTTCCGCCGAATGCATCGACAAGATCACCGGCACGACGACGGCGAGCCCGGCGAACGTGCTGCATTACACGACGCGCGAGCCTTTGGGCGTGGTCGGCTGCATCGTCCCCTGGAACTATCCGCTGCTGATGGCGGTGTGGAAGATCGCGCCGGCGCTTGCCGCCGGCAATTCCGTCATCCTCAAACCCGCCGAACAATCCCCGCTCTCCGCCGTGCATCTCGCCCGCCTCTTCGTCGAGGCCGGCGGCCCGCCGGGCGTCTTCAACGTCGTCAATGGCCCCGGGGAGATCACCGGCCGCGCCCTCGCCCTGCACATGGACGTCGCGAAGGTCAGCTTCACCGGCTCCACCGAAATCGGCAAGCTCATGCTGGTCTATGCCGGCCAGTCCAACATGAAGAAGGTCGCGCTGGAATGCGGCGGCAAGACGCCGCAGATCATCCTCGGCGACAATCGCAACGTCGGCGCCATCGCCAAGACCGCGGCCTGGGGCATCTACAACAACATGGGCGAGGTCTGTAACGCGGGTTCGCGCCTGCTCATCGACAAGAAGATCCACGACGAGTTCCTGTTCAGCTTCATGCGCGAAGCCGAAGCCTGGCAGCCGGCCGATCCCTTGCTGGAAAGCACGAACATGGGCCCGCTCGTCACCTTCGAGCACCAGAAGCGCGTGCTCAACTACATCGACATCGGCAAGAACGAGGACCGCGCCTCCCTCGCCTTCGGCGGCAACGTGCCGCAGGGGCTGGAAAAGGGCGCCTATGTCGCGCCGACGCTCTTCACCGGCGTCAACAACAAGATGCGCATCGCGCAGGAAGAGATCTTCGGCCCCGTCGCCGCCCTCATCCCGGTGGATGGCGTGGAGAATGCGATCGCGGTGGCGAACGACACCATCTACGGCCTCGCCGCCGGCATCTGGACCACCGATCTCACCACCGCGCACCGCATGGCGCGGGAAGTCGAAGCCGGCACGGTCTGGGTCAATTGCTTCGACGAGGGCGACATGACGCAGCCCTTCGGTGGCTACAAGCAGTCGGGCGACGCCCGCGACAAGTGCTTCGACAGCGTGGTGAGCTACACGCAGTCGAAGTCGACCTGGGTGAAGCTGGCCTGAGCCCGAAAGGGCGGCCTCGGCCGCTCCGCTCCGCCCATGCCCTGGCCTCTCGCCTTGGTGCGCCACCCGGCCGTGTCGGGTGGCGCCGGCCGCTGCTACGGTGCGCTCGATCTGCCGCTCGCCGACCCCGCCGACATCCCGCCGATGGTCGCCGCCCTGGCGCCGCTGCAAGGTGCTGCGATCTGGACCAGCCCGCGCCGTCGCTGCCGCGCGGTCGCCGAGGCGATTGCCGCGGCTTGGCAGGCGCCGCCCCCGCGCCTGGACGACCGCTTGCAGGAGATGGATTTCGGCGCTTGGGAGGGCCGGGTGTGGGACGAGGTCCCCCGCGCGGCGCTGGATGACTGGGCGGCCGACCTCCTGGGCTTTGCCCCGCCCGGCGGCGAAAGCGGCGCCCATCTTCTCGCACGTGTCTCTAGCCTCTGGGCGGAGATCGCGGCACAGGGTAAAGCGCAGGTGCTCGTCACCCATGGCGGGCCGTTGAAAATCCTCACCGCTCTGGCCGAAGGCCGGCCGGTGGACCTTTCCGCCCCGGCGCCAGCTCTGGGCGCCGTGCGCATCATTCCCGTTTCGTCGCAGGAGGCATGACCCATGGCCGATACCCCGTCCTCTAGCCCGGCAATGGTGGAACTGCTGCAACTGCGCCGCAGCATCGACAACATCGACGCCGCCATGATCCATATGCTGGCGGAACGCTTCCGCTGCACCAAGGCGGTGGGCGCGCTGAAGGCGGCGCATGATCTACCGCCCGCCGACCCGGCGCGGGAAGAGCAGCAGATTGCCCGCCTCCGCAGCCTGGCCCAGGCCGCCGACCTTGACCCCGATTTCGCCGAGAAGTTCCTCACCTTCGTCATCCGCGAGGTGATCCGGCATCACGAGGCCGCCCGGCAGGGCTGAGCCGGCCGCGCGGCTTGACCCCAGGCCGGGCACCCCCCTAGCCTCCCCCAATGACGGATCACCGCGCGCCGCCCGAGGCCCCCGCCGCCCTGCCCCCGCCCGAGGGCCAGCAATATGCCATCACCCGGGAGAACCTGACCGACGGCTCTCTGCTCAGCTACATCCGCACCAATTCCCCGGAGGCCATGCGCTTCGCCAGCGATGCGGAGCTCGATGCGGATCTCGCCAGGACGCTCGGCACCCTGCCCGAGGGCGAGGACCTCTGGCTCTTCGGCTATGGCTCGCTGATCTGGAACCCGGTCATCGACTATGCCGAGCGGCGGGTCGCGACCATCCACGGCTATCACCGCAGCTACTGCCTGTGGCTGCATCTCGGCCGCGGCTCACCCGAAAACCCCGGCCTAATGCTGGCGCTGGATCATGGCGGCTCGTGCAGCGGCGTCGCCTTTCGCATCCCGCGCGCCCAGATGATCGGCGAGATGCGCCTGGTCTGGCGGCGGGAGATGGCGGGCCGCGCCTATTGCGCGGAATGGGTGACGGCGGAGACACCCAAGGGGCCGGTGCGGGCGCTCACCTTCGTCATCGACCGCACCTATCCCCGCTATGCGGGCGCGCTGGACGAAGCCGAGATTGCCGACCGGGTGGCGAGCGCTTCCGGCATCCTCGGCACCTGTGCCGCCTATCTCTTCGACACGGTCGCGGCACTCGCCGCCCTTGGCCTGTCGGACCCGATGCTGGACCGCATCGCCGCGCGCGTCACCGCCCGCACGAACTCAGGCGGGATCAGCGGTAGCCCGGCCGATTGACCGGGCCGCCGGCGTTGTAGGGCTGAACGCCCGCACCCGGCGCGCCGTAGCCGACACCAGGTGTGACCCCCGCGCCATAGGCGCCGACCCCTGGCCGTGGCGCCACACCGGCACCGGGAGCACCCGCGCCCGCCCCGGGCACGACGCCGACGCCGGGCGCACCGGCGCCGGGCGTTGCCACCGGATGCGCGACGCAGCCGGGCGGGTAGCCCGGCCTCCGGCAATACCGTGCCTCTGCCGCGCTAGGCGCGAGGGCGGAGACCAGGAGAACCACCGCGAGGCCACAGAGGGCCGAGCCTGGCATCCGCTTCATGACTGCCGTCATCCCCTCTCCGTTTCGCATGCCGAGTGTACGATGCCGAAACGGGGCTTAAAACGGCACAAATAGGGTGCATCGTCCGGCCGCCGTCGGCCCGCGCCGCAAACTCCATTTGACAGCTCTCCCGACGCTTCGTAACGTCCGACCATTCAAAAGTCGGATAATTAGAAGACCCGGCAGAGACCCCGGATAGGGGGCCTGACCACGGCATAAACGGGGGAACCGACAGGATGGACCAGGAGCCGCCGGCTGTCCGGCCGTACCAGCATATCGTCAGGGCGGACGGCATCAGCCTGTCCTACGGCAAGATCCGCGCGCTGCAGGGGATCGACCTCGCGATCGGCCGCAACGAAATCGTGGGGCTCATCGGCGACAACGGCGCCGGCAAATCGACGCTCATCAAGGTGCTGACCGGCGTCGTGCGGCCGACCAACGGCCGGCTCTACATTCGCGACGAGCTGGTTGACTGGACACGCTACTCGGTGCGGGAGGCGCACCGGCTGCGCTTCGAGACGGTCTATCAGGAGAAGTCACTCGGCGAGAAGCAGCCGCTGTGGCGCAACATCTTCGTGGGCCGACAGCTCACCAACCGCTTCGGCTTCATCAAGGTGGCGGAAGAGCGGCGCATCGCGAACGACCTGCTGAAGAATCGCCTGGGCTTCCGCGGTGTCGGCATCGACGCCGATTCGACCATCTCCAAGCTCTCGGGCGGGGAGCGGCAAGGCATCGCCATCGGGCGCGCCATGCATTTCGACAGCGATCTCATCATCCTGGACGAGCCGACGGTGGCGCTCGCCATCAGCGAAGTCCGCAAGGTTCTCGACTTCGTGCGCTCGATCAAGGACTCGGGCCGGGCCTGCATCTACATCGAGCACAACCTGGCGCATGTCCACGAACTGGCCGACCGGCTGATCGTGCTGGACCGCGGACGGATCGTCGCCGACATCAAGTCCGGCGAAATGACGCTGGAAGAACTCACGAAATTCCTGATCGACCTGCAGCACGGCGGCCGCAACGTGGGGGTTGGCTGATGAGCACGCATCTCTCTGCGAACGGGGCACAGCGGCCGGGCGCGCGGGGCTTCGCCCGCCTAGCCGGCATCGAGGGTCTGCCCATCATCCTGGTCTGCATCCTGCTCGTGCTGCTCTTCGTCGTCTTCGCGCCGCGCGTCTTCCTGCACTGGCCGATCTACTTCTCCTTCCTCACCACCGTGCCGCCGATGATGGTGCTGGCGACGGGCCTCACCCTCGTCGTCGCGGCCGGCGAGATCGACCTCTCCTTCCCCTCCATCCTCGCCTTCTCCGGCTATCTCTTCTCGGTCTGCGCGGGGGATCTCGGCAGCCCCTGGCTCGGCGTCGTCGCGGCCCTCGCGGGCGGTGCGCTGGTGGGTGTCGTCAACGGCCTGCTCGTCGCGCTCGTCGGCGTGCCCTCCATCATCGTCACCATCGGTACGCAGTTCTTCTGGGCCGGGGCGGCCTCCATCCTCTCCGGTGGCCAGTCGGACGCCTTGCAGCAGCTCGACGGCACCGCGGTCTACAACGTCTTCGCGGGTGACCTCTTCGGCGTGCTGCCGATGCAATTCGTCTGGGCGGCGGGGCTCGCCGTCTTCACCTGGTTCATCCTCAACCGCCATCGCTTCGGCGAGCATGTGCTCTTCATCGGCGACAGCCGTCAGGTGGCGCGGGTCGCCGGCATCAACGTGACGCGGGAGACGATCAAGCTCTTCACCACCATGGGTCTCTTCGGTGGCTTCGCGGCGGTGCTGCTGACGATTGAAAACCTCAACTACTTCTCGACCCAGGGCCAGGGCTATCTGCTGCCCGCCCTTGCCGGCGTCTTCATCGGCGGTACCTCGGTCTTCGGCGGCACGGCGACCGTCGTCGGCACCTTCTTCGGCACCTTCATCATCGGCATGCTGGAAGCCGGCATCGTCGCCACCGGCATCGCCGGCTTCTGGGTGCAGGCGATCGAAGGAATCATCTTCGTCGCCGCCGTCACCCTGCATCTGATCGTCGACAGCCCGGCCAAGCTCCGGGCGATCGGCGGTTTCGTGGGCCTCCATCGCGGATAGCGCGCCCGGCCCTCTTTCCCAAGACCAACAAGAACACGAGGGAGACTGTCATGAGAGGATTGAAATCGGCACTGCTGGCCGGCATCGGCCTGGTGGCATTCGGCGTCGCCGCGCATGCGACGGAGCCGACCACCAAGGGTCCGCTCGGAGAGGGCATGGTGATGTACATGCAGATGGGCGGCAATCCCGGTGACGGCGCAACGCTCGCGCGCCAGACCGGCGCGGCCGACGCCGCCCATGCCTTCGGCATCAAGGTGATCGAGCAGTTCTCGGCCTGGAGCCCCGAGAAGATGCTGACGCAGTTCCGCCAGGCCATGGCGGCGCAGCCCACCTGCATCGGCATCACCGGGCATCCCGGGGATGACGCCTTCGACCCGCTGATCGACAAGGCCGAGAAGCAGGGCATCTTGGTGACCGTCGGCAATACGCCGCTGCCCAATGCCGAGAAGATGTTCGGTGACAAGGGCACGGGCTATGCCGGCGTCGATCTCTATGTCGGTGGCCAGATCACCGCGAATGCCATGCTGGCGGCCGGGCTGAAATCCGGCGACGAGGCGCTGGAATATGGCGTCTTCAACGAAACCACGCGCAGCCAGAGCGATCGCGGCCTGGCGGACACGCTGGAGAAGGCCGGCGTGAAGGTGACGAAGCTCGAAATCTCGCCGCAGGTGGACAGTGACTCGTCGCTCGCCGTGCCCATCCTCGTCGCCTTCCTCGAATCCCACCCCAATCTGAAGGCGATCGGCACCCAGCATGGCGGCGTCACCGCCTTCATTCCGCAGGCGCTGAAGCAGGTCGGCAAGAAGCCGGGTGACGTCATAGTCGGCGGTATTGATCTGGCGCCCGCGACGATCGCGGGGCTGCAGTCCAAATACATCACGGCGACGCTGGACCAGCAGCTCTACCTGCAGGGCTTCCTGCCGGTGATGCAGTGCGTGCTTTCGTCTAAGTACAAATTTGCCGGGCTGAACATCAATACCGGCGCGGGTGTGGAGACGCCGCAGAGCATCGACGCGCTGATCCCGCTGATCAAGCGCGGCATCCGGTAGAGCGGTTCAGATCGTAACTGAAACACTCTCATCGCGTCATCGCCGGGCTTGACCCGGGGGCCGACCCACTGCGGCGCCCTGACAGCGTCTGGGCGCCCAGGCGGGTAGACCCGCGGCATGAAGCCGCGGGTGACGGTGAAGGGAGCGCGTCAGGTGAAGGGTTCGCTCCCTTCATGATCCGCGCGGCGACGGGGCCGGCAATCGGACAAGCCGCAATCATAGCGCAGATGATCGTTCAAAGGTGCCGCTTCGGGCACCGGCGCATCATCGGCGAGAAGCCGGCGCAGGATCGCGCCGGGAGGCCGCGCCACGGCCCCGAAGGGTGGAAAGAGCCATAACCAGCGGGCGAGAAGTGGGTTCATGACCAGGCCAATCTTTCTGAGGGGAAGAGGGGCCGGACATAAAAAAACCCCTCGGGTGAGAGGGGTTTGGGTCGTCGACTCAGGCTGTTTTCATCTGCCTAGCGTACACGATCCCCACCCCTGCCGTCGTCGATATGACGACGCACGGCATAATTCAGCATCATGCGGGTGGAGACTTGGATCATGCCACAAACTGGCGCCGCGAACGTCGCTTTGTCAATGGGAAATTCTGGCGCGCCAACTCGTTGCCTGATGGCAACCTGATACGGTTCAGAGGCGCGGCGCGAGCAGCAGCAGCACCGCGATCTCGGTGATCTGCTCGGCAGCCCCCAACGTGTCGCCGGTATAGCCACCCAAGCGCCGGTCGCCGAACCAGGCGGCGCCCAGCGCCACCAGCAGCACGGCGGCGGCCGTGAGTGCCGTCGCATGCAGCCCGCCACAGAGGAGGCCGATCAGGATGGCGATGCCCCAGGCGGCCAAGACCCGGGCGGAGGACAGCAGGCCGAGGCTGGCCGCGAGCCCGCCCGGCCGCGCTGGGCCGGACAGCAGCAAGACGCCCGGCATCGCGGCGCGGCCCGCGACCGCGGCCAGCAGCACCGCCGGCACCACGCGCGCAGGCTCGGTGATGGCGGCAAGCGCGCCGGCGCGCAGAGCAACGGACGCGATGAGCGCGAGCACGCCATAGCTGCCGATGCGGCTGTCCTTCATGATGGCGAGCCTCCGCTCCGGCGTCGCCCCACCGGTGCCGTCCGCCGTATCGGCCAAGCCGTCCTCATGAAAGCCGCCTGTCGTCAGCACCATGGCGAAGACGGCGAGCAGGCCGGAGAGCCAGGGCGTGAGATCCCAGCGCAGCGCGAGGGTATAGACGAGACCGCCGATCAGCCCGGCCACGGCGCCCACCAGCGGCCAGGCCCACACCCCCTGCCCCGGCGCGGAGGCGCGCGCGGCCTTCGGCAGGGGCAGCCGGGTCAGCAAGCCGAAGGCCGAGGCGAGATCGGCCTTCACGCTCATCGGCGTCTCAGCCCCGATTGTCGACGGCGGCTTCCGCGAAGGTCGCCATGCCGGCATGGCAGGCGACACCCGCGCGCAGGATGGAGACCGCGAGGGCCGCGCCCGAGGCCTCGCCCAGCCGCATGTCGAGCGCGAGCAGCACCGGGCGGTGCAGTTCGGCGATCAACCGGCGGTGTCCGGCCTCAGCGGAGGCATGGCCGATCAAAGTGTGGTCCAAGCCATCCGCCATCAGCCGGATGAGGGGTGCGGCGGCGGCGGAGCAGACGAAGCCGTCCAGCAGCACCGGGATGCTGTGGCGCCGGGCGGCGAGCACGGCACCCAGGATCGCCGCCGTCTCCCGCCCGCCGAGGCGGCGGGCGACTTCCCAGGGGTCGCGCAGCGCTTCGCCATGGAAGGCGATGGCACGCTCCACCACCTCCGCCTTGTGGGCGACGCCGGCGGCATCGAGCCCCGTGCCGCGCCCGGCCCACGCGGCACCCGTGCCGCCGAAGAGGGCGCGGGACATGGCGGCCGCCGCCGTCGTATTGCCGATGCCCATCTCGCCCAGGCAGAGCAGGTCGGTCCCGGGGACCACGGCGTCGTACCCTGCCTTGAGGGCGGCGCGGAATTCGAAGGGCGTCATCGCCGCGGCTTCGGTGAAGTCCGCAGTGGGTTTGTCGAGCTGGACCGGCACCACCGAGAAGCTGGCGCCGACGCTGCGTGCAATCTGGTTCACCGCCGCACCATTGGCACGGAAATTCGCCACCATCTGTTCGGTGACGGAGGCCGGATAGGGCGAGACGCCTTGCGCGGTGACGCCGTGATTGCCGGCGAAGACCAGCACGTCCACCTGATCCAGCCGCGGCATGTCCCGCCGCTGCCAGCGGGCGAGCCATTCCACCCCTTCCTCCAGCAGGCCGAGGCTGCCGGGCGGCTTGGTGAGCTGTGCCTGCCGGCGCATGACCGCGGCGGCTGCTTCCAGGTCCGGCCCGGGGAGTTTACGCAGCAGCTCCTGCAGGAAATCCCCTTGGGATGCCATCATACGGAGTGCTCCTCTTGCGCGATGAGATGGAAGAAGCTGCCGGTCACGAAGCCGCGGCGGCTGCCGGCCTGGCCGAGCGCCACACCGCCTGCATCCGCCAGTTCGACGAAAGCCTGGTCCGGTCCGGGCTCGGACAGGGTCGCATAGTGGAATTCATGCCCCCGCAGCACGGTGCCGGCCGGCCCCAAGGGACCGGAGGCCAGCAGGGTCGCGCGGCGGTAGCCGAGGTGCATCTTGCGCGCGGCGAAGCTCGTCGCGTGGCCCAGCAGTCTCACCATCTCGTGAGTTTGTCCAGAGACATCGGTGAGCGCCGTGCCCAGCACCATGTAGCCGCCGCATTCGCCATGCACCGGCCGGGTTTCCGCGAAACGGTGCAGGCCGTGCTTGAATCCGCGCGCGGCGGCCAGCGCCCCCGCATGCAGCTCGGGGTAGCCGCCGGGCAGCCAGCAGGCATCGGCGTGTTCGGCCGGTGCCTCGTCGGCGAGCGGCGAAAAGAAGGAAATCTCGGCCCCCGCGCGGCGCCAGCCGGCCAGGAGATGCGGGTAGAGGAAGGTGAAGGCGGCGTCCCGCGCGACCGCGATGCGCTGGCCCGGCGGGCGCAGCGCGGGCTGCGCCGAGGGTTGCAGCCCCAGGGGCTGCGCTGCCGCCAGCAGAGCGTCGAGATCGAAGCGGGCTTCGGCAAGATCGGCGAGGGCCGCGATCCGCGCCGCGAGATCGCCCGTCTCCTCTGCCTGGACCAGGCCGAGATGCCGCTCCGGCAAAGTGATGGCCGCCGCGCGCGGCAATCCGCCGAAGACTGGCAGGCCCACCACCTGCATCGCCGGGCGAATGCCGGCCTCGTGCTTGGCACTGCCCAGCCGATTGAGGATGACGCCGGCGATCGCGACCCCTGGCTCCATCCCGATGAAGCCGCGTGCGACGGCCGCCGCCGTCTGGCTCTGGCCCGAAACGTCCATCACGAGGGCGACCGGCAGGCCGAAGCGCGCCGCGAGATCGGCCGCGCGCCCGGCGCGACCCGCAGGGCCGGCGCCGTCGAAGAGACCCATAGAGGCTTCGATGAGCAGGAGATCCGCGCCCTCGGCCGCGGCCGCGGCCAGGGCATCGAGTTGGCCGGGCGCCATGGCCCAACTGTCGAGGTTGAGCACCGCCCGCCCCGTCGCCACCGCATGGAAGGCCGGGTCGATGTAGTCCGGGCCGGACTTGGCGACGGCAATGGTGAGACCCCGGCGGCGGAGCGCAGCCGCGAGCGCCAGCGTCACCGTCGTCTTGCCCGAGCCCGAGCGCGGTGCGGCCAGGATCAGGCCGCGCACGCTCATCCGCGCAGCTCCGGCGCGAGCTGGGCGACGAGATCCAGAATCTGACGGCGGAGGGCGACAATGCGGCCGATGACGATGAGGGCCGGCGCCGCATCCTCCGCCCCGGCCGCGATATCGGGGATATGGGCGACATCCGTCACCGTCACCCGCTGCTCCGGCGTGGTGGCGCCCTGGATGAGGGCGGCGGGCATATCCGCCGGCATGCCGCCCGCCATCAGGCGGCGGGCGATGGTGCCGATGCGCTTGGCGCCCATGTAGAGCACGATGGGCTGGCCGAGCCCGGCCATCGCTTCCCAGTTCAGCGTCGCATGCTGGCTTTCCGCGCCATGGCCGGTCGCGAAGATGATGGCCTGGTTGACGCCCCGCATGGTGGCGGGAATGAGGGCGGCGGCGAGCCCGGCCACACCCGCCGTCATGCCCGGAATGACGCGGAAGGGGATGCCGGCTTCGGCGAGGGTCAGGATTTCCTCCCCGCCGCGGCCGAAGACGAAGGGATCGCCGCCCTTGAGCCGCAGCACGCGCCGCCCGGCGCGGGCCTGCACCACGAGTTCGGCGGAAATCCCGGCCTGTTCGGAGGAGGGCTTGCCACCGCGCTTGCCGGCATGGATCAGCTCCGCCCCCGGCTGGATCAGCGAGAAGATCTCGGTCCCCACCAGCGCGTCATGCAGCACGACCTCGGCCTGGGCGAGGGCGCTGACGGTATCGAGGGTGAGCAGCCCGATGTCACCCGGTCCGGCGCCCGCCAGCCAGACATGGCCCGGCTCCAGCCGCGGCCGGTTTGCGATCAGGCGCGCGAACCCCCTCTCCCGCTCGGTCTCCATCACCATCCGTCATGCCCGCCGTGACTCGCGCCCGGCGCCTCTCTAAAACCTTGGGCGTGGATACGCCCTCTCTCCGTCGCGGCTGGACGACCGGCGCCTGCGCCACCGCGGCGGCGCGCGCCGCGGCGGAAGCCTTGCTCACCGGCCACTTCCCCGATCCGGTCACCATCCGCCTGCCCGGCGGACAGGCGGTGGCGTTCGCCCTTGCCGAAACGCGGCTCTCTCCAAACGCCGCGCAAGCCGCCGTCGTCAAGGACGCAGGCGACGACCCAGACGTGACGCATGGCGCCCTGATCCGCGCGACGGTCTCGCGCGGGGGCCTGGGCCACGGCGTCACCTTCGCGGCCGGCCCGGGCGTCGGCACCGTCACCCTGCCCGGCCTGCCGATTCCTCCGGGCGAGCCCGCCATCAACCCGGTGCCGCGCCGCATGATCGCGGAGGCTCTGGCCGAGCTTACTGGCGAGACCGATTGGCATGTCGAACTGTCCATCCCCGGCGGCGAGGCGCTGGCCGAGAAGACGCTGAACCCCCGCCTCGGCATCCTGGGCGGACTCTCGGTGCTGGGCACGACGGGGATCGTCATCCCCTTCTCCTGCTCGGCCTGGATCGACAGCATCCATCGCGGGATCGATGTGGCCCGCGCCCTCGGCCTGCCTCACGTCGCGGCCAGCACCGGCCGCACCTCGGAAGAGGCGGCGCAGCGGCTCTACGGCCTGCCCGATGCGGCACTGATCGACATGGGGGACTTCGTCGGCGGCACGCTGAAATACCTGCGCCGCCATCCCGTGCCGCGGGTCACCATCGCCGGCGGCCCGGCGAAGATGACGAAGCTCGCGCAAGGGCGCCTCGATCTCCATTCCAAGCGCGGCAGCGTGGATGCGGCGGCACTCGCCCAAGTGGCGCAAGACCTTGGTGCGGAGCCGGGCCTCGTCACGCAGATCGCGCAGGCCAATACCACGCTGCACGCCTTCGCCCTGGCTGGCGATCTGCCGCTGGCCGAGGCCATCGCCGCCCGCGCCCATGCCACAGCGGCCGAGGTGCTGGGCACGGCGCCGATCGCGCTCGAGGTGCTGATCATCGACCGGGCGGGCACGCCCCTCGCACGTCATCCCGGCTGATCCTGGCCGCGGAAGCGGCGCACATAGTCCACGTCATAGAGCGCGCTTTCGCGGAAATCCTCGGGGGCCAGAGCGAGCCCGACCAGGATGAGGGCGGTGCGCGCCACCGGATCAGCCGCATGCAGGGCCGCGAGGGTCCCGAGCGTGCCCCGCATCACTCGCTGCTGTGGCCAGCTCGCATGGGCGACGATGGCGGCCGGGCAATCCGCACCGTAATGCGGCGTCAGCACGTCCACGATCTCGGCGAGACGATGGATCGCGAGATGGATGGCGAGCGTCGCGCCCGTCGCCGCGAAGGCGGCGAGTCTTTCGCCCGGCGGCATTGGGCTGGCGCGACCGTCCATCCGCGTCAGCACCAGGCTCTGCGCGAGGCCGGGGACGGTGAGTTCCCGCCCCAGCACGGCAGCAGCCGCGGCGAAGGCCGGCACGCCGGGCACCATTTCCCAGGGGATGCCGAGACGATCCAGCCGACGGGTCTGTTCGGCGACCGCGCTGTAGAGCGAGAGATCGCCCGAATGCAGCCGCGCGACGTCCTGGCCCGCTGCATGGGCGGCGGCATATTCCGCGGTGATGCGGTCGAGGTCGAGCGGCGCGGTATCCACGAGGCGCGCGCCCGGCGGGCAATGCGCCAGCATCTCCGACGGTACGATGGAGCCGGCATAGAGGCAGACGGGGCAGCGGGCCAGGATGTCCCGCCCGCGCAGCGTCAGCAGGTCGGCCGCACCCGGCCCGGCGCCGATGAAATAGACGGTCAATGGACCAAACCTTCCGCGAGCGCACAGGTGACGCCGCCGGCCGCGATGCGGGGCAGGATGAGGCGGCTGCCGGGACCTGCCCCGGCCAGCGCCGCCGCTTCGGCGACGGAGGCGAGGCCCACGTCCCGCTCCGCCCGCGCCGAGCGGGTGAGGCAGCGGCCTTGCTCGCCCTTCAAGGACGCCCGGCCGATCCAGAGGATGGGGATGCCGAGCGCCTGCGCGGCCTCGGCAATGCCGGCCTCGCCGCGACGAAACTCCGGCACGGCGAGCAGATCAGGCGTGCCGAAGCCTTCGTCCCGCGCGGCGTGCAATAGCGCCAGCACGGCTGCGGCCGAGACGCCGGTCTTGCAACCGATACCAGCTACGATCATGGCTTTACCGCCCGATATTGAAGCACCGTACGAGCGGGGGCGAAGCCCTGCATCGGGCCCAGCGCCTCCAGACGCTCGATCCCGATGCGCGTCAGCCGCCCACCCCAGCGGGCATGCAGCGCCAGCACGGCGCGCTCCGTCTCCAGAGTCACGGCGTTGATCACGAACCTGCCGCCGGACTTCAATGCTGCCCAGCAAAGCTCTGTGATTTCGGAATTATGGGCTCCACCACCGATGAAGACCGCATTGGGCACCGGGAATCCATCCAGAGCTTCCGGTGCGCGGCCTTCACGTGCGATCAGAGCTGGAACGCCCAAAGCCTTGGCATTACGGGAAATACGGGCCGCGCGATCCGCCCGAGCCTCGATCGCGATGGCGCGGTTGGCCGGGTGGCGTAGCATCCATTCGATCCCGATGGAGCCGGAACCGGCGCCGACGTCCCACAACAGTTCGCCCCGGCGGGGCGCCAGCGCGGTGAGCGTCAGGGCGCGGATTTCGCGCTTGGTAATCTGCCCATCGGTCTCGAACCAGTCCTCGTCCAGGCCCGGGGCCAGGGGGATGGCGGGGCCGGCCGTGACCTCGATCGCCAGCAGGTTGAGCGCTGCGATCGGATCATGAACGCCGCGGGATGCCTTGAACTTGAACGAAAATTCGTCCGGGCCGCCGAGCTGTTCCAGCACGGTGATCTGGCTGTCGCCGAAGCCCCAGCGGGTCATGGCCTGGGCGACCGCCGGCGGCGTGGTGGCGTCCGCCGAGAGCGCCAGAATGCGGGCGCCCGGTTGCAGCAAGGGGCGCAGCGCCTCCAGCGGGCGGCCGCAGAAGGAAATCACGGCGACATCCTGCAGCGCCCAGCCGAGACGGTTGGCCGCGAGCGAGACCGCGGAGGGCGCCGGCAGGCTGCGCCATTCCCCAGGGACCAGGCGCTTGGCGATCAGGCTGCCGACGCCGAAGCAGAAGGGGTCACCCGAGGCAAGCACCACGGCACGGCGGCCGCGCCAGCTCTCCAGCACGGGGAGCGCCTCGGTCATCGGGCTCGGCCAGGGCAGTTGCTCGGCCGCCGCCGGGATGAGGGCGGCAGCCAGCGCCAGGTGCCGCGCACCGCCCGCGATGCATTCCGCCCCCGCGATCGCCGCGCGCGCCGCGGCGGAGAGCCCCTCGACACCGTCTTCCCCGATGCCGACAATCGCCAGCCATGGAACCGGCTTCACCATTGCGGCTGCTCATCCTGGGCGGCACGACGGAAGCGAGCGCGCTGGCCCGGCTGCTGGCGGAGGAGACGCGCGTGACGCCCATCCTCTCGCTCGCCGGGCGCACCCGCAGCCCCGTGCTGCCACTCATTCCGCATCGCATCGGCGGCTTCGGCGGGGCCGAGGGCCTTGCTCGCTATCTGGCGGAGCAGCGCATCGAGGCACTGGTGGATGCGACGCATCCCTTCGCCGCCCGCATCACGCCCAATGCCATCACCGCTGCCCGCGTGGCAGGCGTGCCGCTGCTGCGCCTGGAACGGCTGGGCTGGGTGCCCCAGGCGGGTGACGACTGGCACCCGGTTGCCACCATGGCCGAGGCGGCGCAGGCCCTGGGCACCGCGCCACGCCGCGTCTTCCTCACCATCGGCCGGCAGGATCTCATCCCCTTCCGGGACCTGGCACCGCAGCACGACTATCTGATCCGCAGCGTCGATGCGCCGGAGGCGGCCCTTCTGCCGCCACAGGCCCGCCTCATCACCGCCCGCGGCCCCTTCGCGGCGGAGGCCGAGCGCCGGCTGCTCGCCGAGGCGGCCATCGACATCCTGGTGACGAAAAATTCCGGCGGCTCCGACGCCAAGCTCGCCGCCGCCCGCAGCCTCGGCCTGCCCGTGGTCATGGTCGAGCGGCCGCCCGCTTCGGGGGGAGACCGCGCCGAAACGGCCGAGGCCGCGCTCGCCTGGATTCTCGATCACGCCCGCACCCGGCGCGGTGCGTAGAGCCAGGGCGCGCCCGCTGCCCGTTCGATGCGGCGGGTCTCCGCCGTGCCCACGAAGACGAGGGTGCGCATATCGGCCCGTGCCGTCGCCTCCGCCGCTTCGGCGAGGGTGAGGATCTCGATGCGCTCGTCCGGCCGGGTCACGGCGCGGGCGAAGACCACCGCCACATCGCCGGGGATGACGCCGAGAAGATGCCCGAGTGCCGCGCCGAGCTGCCAGGGCCGCGCGACGGAGATCGGGTTGTAGAGGGCGAGCGTGAGCCCGGCGCCGGCTGCCGCGGCGAGCCGCGCCAGCACTACCTCCCACGGCTTGAGATTGTCGGAGAGCGAGATCACCGCGAAATCCCCGCCCAGCGGCGCACCGATCCGGGCGGCGGCGGCGAACATCGCCGAAATGCCCGGGATCACCTGGATGTCGAGCGCGCGCCACGCCGCCGGCCCCTGCTCCACCGCCTCGAAGACCGCGCTCGCCATGGCGAAGACGCCGGGATCGCCGCCCGAGACCACGGCGGCGACGCCCCCTTCGGCCGCGCGCGCGAGGGCGGCGCGGGCGCGGGCCAATTCCTCTCGATTGTCCGAGGCATGGCGCGTCAGGCCCGCACGCTCCGCCACCCGCGCGACATAGGGAAAATAGCCGTAGAGATCCGTCGCCTGGGCGAGGGCCTGCTGCGCCTCGGGCGTGATCAGCGCCTCCGCCCCCGGGCCGAGCCCAATGACGTAAAGCCGCCCGCTCATCGCCGCCCCTGGCGGCCGGGGATGAGCAGCATCGAGAAATAGGGCACCGGTTCCTGCGCCAGTTCCGGCAGCGGGACGATACGGGCGGCGGCCATGGTGCCGCGCTCGACATAGACGGCGCGCTCGGCGCGGCCGAGCCGCGCCAGCACCCGCCGCACCTTCGGCAGGTTGCGGCCGAGCTTCATCACCACCGCAGCCTGGGCCCTACGGAGCGCCGCTTCGAGCGCCTCTTCCGCCATGGTGCCGGGCAGCACGGCCAGCACGTCATCGCCATGCGTCATCGGCAGCTGCGCCTGCGCCCAGCAGCCGACCATGCCGGGAATGCCGGGCACGATCTCCTGCGCGAAGCGCCTGCGCAGCCGGTCGAAGACATACATGGAGGAGCCGTAGAAGAAGGGATCGCCCTCGCAGAGCAGAGCGACATCCTGCCCAGCGGCGAGGCGCGCCGCGATGGCCTCGGCCGCCGCGTCGTAGCAGGCCGTCATGGCGTCGACGTAGCGGTCATCGTCATGCGGGATCTCGACGGTCACCGGATAGTCGAAACGCAGCTCCTCGACATCGGCGCGCAGATGACCCTCGGCGAGGGTGCGGGCATGGCCGCGCCGGCCGGCCTTGGCGAAATAGGCGATGATCGGCACCGCGGCCAAAATCCGCGCGGCCTTGAGGGTGAGGAGTTCCGGATCGCCCGGGCCCATGCCGAGCGTGTAGAGCCGGCCGGCTTGCGTGCTGCTCACTCGGCTTCGCTCGCCAAGGCATTGACGGCCGAGACCGCCATGGCGCTGCCGCCCCGGCGGCCCTCGACGATGAGGAAGGGCACGCGGCCATCGGCGGCCAGCGCCTCCTTCGATTCGACGGCGCCGACGAAGCCCACCGGCAGGCCGATGACGGCGGCCGGACGCGGCGCCCCGGCATCGAGCAGTTCGAGCAGATGGAACAGCGCCGTCGGCGCATTGCCGATGGCGACCACCGCACCCGCCAGCCTCTCGCCCCAGAGGTCCAAGGCGGCGGCGGAACGGGTATTGCCAATGCGCCGCGCGATCTCCGGCACCTCCGGCGCGCCCAACGTGCAGACGACCGCATTGCCGGCGGGCAGCCGCGCGCGGGTAATGCCATGCGCCACCATCTGGGAATCGCAGAGGATCGGCGCCCCCGCCAGGAGTGCAGCACGCGCGGCTTCCGCAAAGCCGCCGCCGAA
Organism: Acidisoma sp. 7E03; assembly: GCF_054665075.1. Taxonomy (NCBI): domain Bacteria; kingdom Pseudomonadati; phylum Pseudomonadota; class Alphaproteobacteria; order Acetobacterales; family Acidocellaceae; genus Acidisoma; species Acidisoma sp. 7E03. Next base: position 55,535 of record NZ_BAAFHE010000014.1, on the reverse strand, counting down.
ACGGATGGCGTCCGCCACCTCCACCATGCCGCAGCCATGGATCATGCGCACGGCGACACGCGCTTCCACCTCCGAGAAGCGGGAGAGATCGGCCTCGGCCCGGATGATGGCGAAGGAGCGTTCGTAGATCGCGGCCCCCTCGCGGATATAATCATAACGCTCGGTCATGCGGGCAGGCTTTGCATCAGCGCGGGGAGTTCCGCCAGGGTGAGGCCAGGAAAGGCCGGGGTATCGGCGGCTTTTCCGTTTCGGACAAGATCGAAAACACCGGCGCGGCCGACGAGGGTCACGGGCGCCGCCCCGGGATGGGCGCAGCCCTTGGCGCAGCCGGAGAGATGGACTTTCGGGTCGCCGGCACGGCGGTGAACGGCGAGTGCCGTCGCCGCTTCATGCGTGGCAACCGCGCCGCGCGCGCAGGCGGGCGCGCCGGGACAGGCCAGGATTGAAAGCCGCCCATCCGTGGGACCGGTGATGAAGCCCAGGGCCGAGGCCGCGCGCAGCACGGTTGCGGCATCCCCGACACCGGCGAGCACAATACTTTTCCAGGGCGTCGGCCGCAGCACGCCATCGCCATGGGTCTCTGCCAGCTCGGCGAGCGCCGAAACCGCCGCCGCCCGCATCTGGCCGAAAGGCGGAGCGATGAGGACGAAGCCAGCATGGGCGCCAAGCGGCGGCGGCGCGCTACGCGCCGAGATGCGTGCGCTGATGGGGGCGATGCGCGCGACATAGGCCGCGATGTCGGCACGCGGAACCGCCGCGCCATTCACCTGCCAGCCGTCGCTTGCCCGGCGGACCGTCACGTCCAGCGTGACACCGGGGAGCGGCAGGGCGCCGCCATCGAGCAGGATGCCGAATTTCGCCGGCAGCCCCTCCGGCAAGGCCGCGTCGATCTCATCGGCGAGCGCCCGCAGATCGTCATCGGGCAGCGGCGCCATGAGGATGCGCGTGCCCTCGCCCGCTGCGGCCCCGGCGGCTTCCATCGCCGCCGTGAAGGGCGCGATGGTCGCGGGCGTGAGGCCCCGGATCTGCAGATTGGCGCGGTTGGTGATCTCGAAAAGGCCATTGCCGTAGCGACTGGCGGCCTCGGTTGCCGCGCGAAGAAGGCCCGCCGGCAGCGCGCCGCGCTGCGGCCGGATACGGGCGAGCCAGCCGTCCCCGGATTCCATCGGGCGGAACAGGCTCGGGCACCAGCCCCGGATGAGGGGTGCGTCGCTCATGCCGCTGCTTCGGGCTGGAGCCCGGGCAGGCTGTTGCGGCGCGGCCGCCACAGCCCGTCCCGCAGCGCCCGGGCGAAATGGGCGCGCAGCATCCGCGCGGCTTCGGGATTCTCCGTCTCGAGAAAGGCCGCGACTGCCTCCTCCCCGAGCGTGGCATCGAAGAGAAGATCGAATTGCGCGTCGAACCGCTCGGGGAGCGTCACCGCGAAGCCGAGCAGGCTTTCGGCCCCGCGCGCGATCTCGGCGGCCCCGCGGAAGCCGTGGCGCATCTGCCCCGCGATCCAGCGCGGATTGGCGGCGCGGGCGCGCGTAACACGGCGGATCTCCTCCGGCAGGCTGCGGGGCTTCGGCGCCTCCGGGTCGGCGGTATCGAGGTGATAGAGCGCGGGTGCCGCGCCCAGCGCCCGGGCGGCGGCGGCGAAGGCGCCCTCATGCGCGGCATAATCCGGGCTTTCCAGCAGATCGGTCTCGCCATGATCCTGGACATGGACGAAGCCGTCCGCCGCGCGGATGCGGGTGGCGAAATCCCCCGCACCACCAAGCGCCACCTGGGCGCCGAGATAGGCGCGTGCGATCTCCCCATGTCCGGCGGCGAGATCAACGCCACTGCCGTAGCGGCCATCGGCCGGCGCGAAGACGCGGGCGCCAGCCGCGCCCACCAGCGGGTTCATCTCAGGCGCTTCGTCCCGTGCGGCGATCGCCGTCACGACCTGGTCGAACAGGGCGATCTGGCCGGCGAAGGCATCCCGGAAGAGGCCAGAGATGCGCAAGGAGACATCGACACGCGGCCGGTCAAGCTCGGCGAGGGGGAGGATCTCGAAACCGCTGACGCGGCCGGTGCCGGCATCCCACAGCGGACGGGCACCAAGCAGGACCAAGGCAAGGGCAAAATCCTCGCCCCCCGTGCGCAAGGTGGCGCTGCCCCAGAGATCGAGCACCAGAGACCGCGGCCACTCCCCCTGTTCCTGGAGGTGGCGGGCGAGCAGGCTGCGCGCCGCCTTCTCAGCCAGGCGCAGGGCCGAGGCATTGGGGATGAGCCGCGGATCGAAGGTGACGAGATTGCGGCCCGTGGGCAGCACCTCCGCCCGGCCCCGCGTCGGCGCGCCGGCGGGCCCAGGCGGGACGAAGCGCCCGTCGAGCCCCGCCAAGAGCGCCGCCATCTCGGCATGCCCACAGGCATCGACCCACTCTGCCGAGCCTTCCGGAAGGGCGGCGAGCAGGCCGGCGCGGGGGGCGCCCTCGGGGCTGCGGCCGAAAACATGCAGCCCGTCCCGCACCTGCATGTCCTTGACATCGCAGAGATAGGCATCCAGCCGGGCTAGGGCCGCATCGGCATCCGCGTCGGGTGCGACGCCGCTTTCGGCGAGCAGGCCGGATGCCGTCGCCTCCTGCAGAATCTTCGTCTTCAGCGCGAGGGCACGGCGCCGGTCCAGCCCGTCGGCGCCTGCGAATTCCTCGATGAGACGTTCCAGCCGCGCCGCCCGGCCGTGAAGGCCGGCGCGCTGCAAGGGCGGGGTGAGATGGCCGATGGTGACCGCGCCGAGCCGCCGCTTGGCGGGCGCCGCCTCGCCCGGATTGTTGACGATGAAAGGATAGAGCACAGGCTGGCCGCCGAGCAGCCGCGCCGGCCAGCACGCCGCCGAAAGCGCCGCCGCCTTGCCCGGCAGCCATTCCAGCGTGCCGTGGGTGCCGAGATGAATGACAGCGTGGCAGCCGCGCAGCCCCTCGTAGAAGGCGTGATAGGCCGCGGAGGGTGGCGTGTCCGGATCATGATAGCCGGCCCTGCGGTCGCCCGCCGCGCGATCGGGCTGAACCGCGACGAGGACATGCCCCGCCTGTACCGCCTCCCCACGTTTCAGTGGTGCGAGGTCGACCTCCCCGGTCATGTAGCCTTCGGCCGCGAGGGCGCGGAGGATCGCCTGCACGCTCGCGATGCTGTCGAGCCCGACGGCATAGCCGATCTCATGCCCCGAGGCTTCGGCGCCGGGATAGTTGGAGAGGATGAGGGCGAGACGGCGCTCGGCCGCAGGCGTCTCCGCGAGCCGCGCCCAGCCGGCGGCGCGATCGGCAGCGAGCGCGATGCCCTCCTCATAGGGCACCAGCGTGGCGCGGCCCGCCTCGTCCCGCTCCTTGAAGGAAACCACCGTCGTCAGCAGCCGGCCATCGGCCTCGGGCAGCACCACCTGCATGGCGAGATCGGCTTGCGACAGGCCGCGCGCCGAAGCGGCCCAGGCGGCGCGCGGCGTGCCTGCCTGGACGCATTGCAGGATGGGGCAGCCGGCGGCTTCCAGTGGCGACGGCGCCTCGCCGAGACGCGCCGAGAACCCCGTGCAGTTGAGGATGACCGCCGGCTTCCAGGCGATCAGCCAATCGCGCGCGAAGGCGATGCTCGCCGGGTTCTTCAGGCTGTCGACATAGAGGGCGCGGGTGCCGAGCCCGCGCGTCGCGAGGGCTGCCAGAAGGGCGGCCACCGGCGCCGTTTCCCCAGCGAGGAGATGCGAGCGGTAGAAGACGACGAGGGCATCGGGATTGCCGGAGGCACAGCCCCAGAGCCCGCAGTCGGGCAGCGCTTCGGCGGTCGGCGGGGCTTCGGCCCAAAGACCAGCCGCATGGGCCGCGGCCTGGAAGGCGCGGGCGAATTGCACCGGGCCACCCTGGCGCAGCGCATCACCGATCGTCAGGCGCACGCTGGGGTCGAGGGTGGAGAGCGCAGCAAGCGTCGGATCCTCACCCTTCCCGTCCCCCGGCAGCACAGCAAGCGGGATGCCTCGGGCACGGCAGGTGGCTGCGATTTCCTCCACGCCATAGCGCCAATAGTCGATGCCGCCGAGCAGGCGGATGATGACGAGCCGCGCGCCGGAGACGATCTGTTCACAGAGCAGATCGACCGAGAGCGGGTGCAGGAAGCGGCCGATGCGGTCGGCGCGGAGGCTCGGGAAGCCCGCCGGCAGGGGGGCGGCGATGGCGGCCGCCAGATCGCTGTCCGAGAAGGACAGGAACAGGAGATCGGCGGGCGCGCCGCCGGGTTCGACCGCGGTCTCTCCCTCCTCCAGCCCATGGCTTTCCCGGAACAGGATGTGCATGGCGCGGCCGCTCGGCCCTCAGCCCTGAATGGCCGCGGTGATGGCCGCCTGATCGAGCCCCTTGCGGCCGATGACGACGATGCCGCCCGCGGCTTCGCCCGGCTTCCAGGCGCGGTCGTATTCCTGGCGGAAGCGGCTGCCCACGCCCTGGACCAGCAGGCGCAGCGGCTTGCCCTCGATCCGCACGAAGCCCTTCATGCGCAGCACGTCGTGCTCGGCGGCCGCTTTCTGCAGGCGCGCGACCAACGGCTCGGGCGCGGTTTGCGGGCCGAGCGGCACGACAAAACTGTCCCAATCATCATGCTCGTGCTCGTCCAACCCGTCATGATGTGACGGCCGGCTCGCAAGGTCGTCCTCGGCGGCGGCGCCGAGGCCGAGGAGGATCGCCGGGTCGATCCGCCCTTCGCGGCTCGGCAGCACCTTCACCGCGCGCGGCAGCTGCGCCGCGACGCCGGCGGCGAGGCCCGCGATGTCGCTCTCGGCCAGCAGATCGGTCTTGTTCAGCAGCACGAGATCGGCCGAGCCGAGCTGATCCTCATAGACTTCGGCAAGCGGATTGTCGTGCTCCAGCGAGGGGTCTTCCGCCATCTGGCGGGCGACTTCCTCCGGATCGTCCGCGAAACGCCCGGCGGCGACGGCCGGGCCATCGACGACCGCGATGACGCCATCCACCGTCACGCGCGCGCGGATGCCGGGCCAGGAGAAAGCCTTCAGCAGCGGCTTCGGCAGAGCAAGGCCCGAGGTTTCGATGACGATATGCTCCGGCGGCTTCGGCCGGTCGAGCAGCGCTTCCATGGCTGGCAGGAACTCGTCGGCGACCGTGCAACAGAGGCAGCCGTTGGAGAGTTCGACGATCTGGTCCTCGTCACACCCCTCGATGCCGCAACCCTCCAGCACGCCGCGGTCGACGCCGAGGGAGCCGAATTCGTTGACCAGCACCGCGATGCGGCGGCCGTTCGCGTTCTGCAGGAGATGACGCACCAGCGTCGTCTTCCCGGCGCCGAGGAAGCCAGTGATGATGGTGGCCGGAATGCGCGGGCTCATGCGGCGGTCTCCAGCGCCGGGATACGCCCGACGACGAGGGTGCGAAGGCTTTCGGGGCGGCGGCTGGGTAGCAGCGCCCCGGTCTCATGCGCCGCATAGGCGCGGGCGTAGGTGAGGACGTCCTCCGCGAGATCGGGCTCGAGCCGGCTCAGCAGATAGCCCCATTTGCCGGGGGCGGAGACGGCGAGGCTGCAGCCCTCGCCGCAGCGGGCGAGGCAGGTGGCCGGCTTCAGCGTGAAGGATTCGTCCGGGCCCATGAGGGCGGCGATCCGGTCATGCAGCACACGGCCCGGCCGCGGCTCATCGGGATGGCCGCAGGTGACGCAGACATGCAGGCAGGCAGGAGGAACCAAGGCGCGATCTCCGCTCCATCAGGCGCCCGGACGCCGGGCGGATACGGGGATGCGGCCACGGGCAACAGCACCGCGGCGAAACGAAGAGGCCATGTTCCAGGGCACCCCGCCCGGAAGGACCTGACAGTCTGGCGGATGGCAGGTCTCCTGGCTTGCGGATCAGGCACCCATCCGGCGTCCTTCCCAGGCCGAAGCCCAGTGGAAAATGCCGGCAAGGCTCTCCGCTCACAGTTGCGGGGGCAGCCGCGGCTTTGGGACCCTGTCGAAGATGGGCCCCGCACCGCATTCCCTTTTCATCCTCCCCGCGGCCGAAGGCCGTTGGAGGAACCATCGGCGATGATCTAGAAGCCCGAAGCATGGCCCGTCAATCAGAGAGCAGCGTGACCCTGATCCTCGGCGGGGCGCGCTCCGGCAAGAGCCGCCACGGCGAGGCGCTGGTGATGGCGCTGCCCCCGCCCTGGACGTACATCGCCACGGCCGAGGCCTGGGACGAGGAGATGCGTGCGCGCATCGCGGCGCACCGGGCGCGGCGCAGCGCCGACTGGCGCACGCTCGATGCCCCGCTCGCCCTGGCCGAGGCACTGGCTGCTGCCGGAGACGCGCCGGTGCTGGTGGATTGCCTGACGCTGTGGCTCACCAACCTCATGCTCGGCGAGCGTCACGTGGCGGCCGCGACCGAGGCGCTGCTCGCCGTCCTCGACGGCCGCGCCGCGCCGACGGTGCTCGTCGCAAACGAGGTGGGCTTGGGCATCGTGCCCGAGCACAGGCTGGGGCGCGATTTCCGCGACCAGGCCGGGCTGCTGCATCAGCGCATCGCAGCCCGTGCCGAGCACGTCTTGTTCATGGTGGCCGGCCTGCCGATGGTGGTGAAATGACCGAAGAGACCGAGGATGCCGCCCGTTGGCGGGAGAAGATGGCCCGCCGCAAGGCGGTGCAGGATGCGGAGGTTGCGTCCAAGACCCAGACCAAGGGCCTGCTCATGGTCCATACCGGGCCCGGCAAGGGCAAGAGCACGGCGGCGATGGGCCTGGCGCTGCGCATGCTGGGCCGCGGCCGGCCAGTCGCCATCGTGCAATTCATCAAGGGCGCCTGGAGCACGGGCGAGCGCATGGCCTTCGCGGCCTTCGGCGACCAGCTCACCTGGCACAGCATGGGCGAAGGCTTCACCTGGGAGACGCAGGACCGCGCGCGGGACATCGCGGCCGCCGGCCGCGCCTGGGATGAAGCCCTGCGGCAGATGGCGCGGCCGGAGCTCGGCCTGCTGGTGCTGGACGAGCTCTGCATCGCGCTCCGCTACGACTATCTCCCGCTCGTCGGCGTGCTGGAGGCCTTGGGCGCGCGGCGGCCGGAGCTGCATGTCGTCGTCACCGGCCGCAACGCGCCGGCAGCACTGCTCGAGGCGGCAGACCTGGTGACCGAGATGGCGGCGGTGAAACATCCTTACCATGCTGGAATCAAGGCGCAGGAGGGCATAGAGTTCTGAACCGCCACGGCGGGACCGCTGAATTCATGGATCGATGACGACACAGCCCTTGCCTTCTCCGCGCTCCGACGTGGCAGCGCCCTCCTCGGGCGAAGCAGGCTGGATCGATTACGTCCACGCCCCGATGTTCATTCTGGATGCGGCAGGCCGCCGCGCGTCACGCTGCAACGCGGCCTTGTGCCGTCTCCTCGCCCTTGTGCCCTCGGAGACGCCCCTGTCGCTCGCCGCCATGCTGGGCGCGGGCGCCGCAGAGGCGCTGCTGGATTTTCTCGACGGCGCCCGGCGCGACCCGGCGCGCCGCAGCCTCACCCTTCTCGGCGAGACGCCGGCCGGGTCTCGCCGCTTGATCATACACCTGGCGCCGCTGCCCGAACCCGACCTGTGGGCAGTGACGGTGGACGAGCGCACGCCCTTCTTCGAAGATGCGAGCAATGGCGCCTACAGCGCCGAGACGACCTTCCGCAGCATCATTCAGGCGCTGCCGATCGGCATCGATCTCTTCGACGCGTCCTGGAGGGCCATCTTCTACAACGCCTATTCGGACGAGCTTTATCAATACGACCCCTATTACGACATCGATCATTACGAATGGTTCGAGCGGGCCTTCCCGGACCCCGTGGAGCGGGCGGAGGGACTGCGCAAATGGCAGGCCGCGCAAGCGGCGATCGAGCTCAACCCGGCCGAGCCGCAGCATCTCGAATGGCGCGTTCTGTGCCGGGACGGGCAGTACCGGACCTTGCACAACATGATGAGCAAGATCGGCACCCATTACGCCTTCGTCTATTGGGACATCAGCGAACAGAGACGGCTGGAGGACGAGCTGCGGCGGCTCGCCGAGACCGACATGCTGACCGGCCTCGCCAATCGCCGCCGCTTCTTCGAAGTGGCCGAGGGCCTGTTCGCGCAACCGGCCGACGCGGCGCCTTGTGCGCTGCTACTGCTCGACCTCGACCACTTCAAGGTTCTCAACGACACCTTCGGCCATCACCGGGGTGACGAGGCATTGGTTGCGGTGGCAAAGCTCGCGACCGAGGCGCTGCGGCCTGGCGAGCTTGCGGCGCGCTTCGGTGGGGAGGAGTTCGCACTGCTGCTGTCAGGCCCACAACCCGAGGTCGCCGAGCGGGCCGAAGCCTTGCGGCAGCGGGTCGCCGCCTGCCGGCTGCCGGGGCCTGGCGGCGCCATCGTCCTCTCCACCAGCATCGGCCTTGCGACGCGCAGCGCAGATGCACCAAGCCTGCATCAGCTCATCGAAAACGCCGACCGCGCCCTCTACGCCGCCAAGCGGTCGGGGCGAAACCGCGTGGTGGCACACCAGCCGGCGGCAGAGCCGACGCCGTAAGCCCCCGCCTTTGATGAGAAATCTCGCCGGTTCCTCATGACGATCATGCCCCGAGCGACTAGATTGTGGAGAGGAGGCGGAGGACACGCCTCGGCTGCAACAGGAGTTCCAGGCATGGCCCTTTCCATCTTCTCCCGCCGCTGCGCGGCCCTTCTCACGGCAGCGCCGCTGCTGGCCCCGCTCGCCGCCCATGCGGCCGATCCCGCCGCGGCCCAGGCTTGCGCCGCCAAGCTGACACCGGAGGCGAAGTCGATCTACGACGCGGCCGCGCCCAAGATGACGCCGACCACCGACATGCGCGACCTCCTCAAATCCACCACCTTTGGCCTGATCATGCAGGGCGAAGTGAAGCAGGCAGATGCCCGCCCCTCCGCCATGGCGGCGGCCAAGTGCCTGCGTAACCTGAAGTAAGATCCCGCGACACGGCCGGGCACCACCCGGCCGTGCCTGTCCTCAGGGCCGCAGTGCCCGCAGGAAGGTATCGGTGAATTGCTGCGGCGTTCCGGCCCAGACGCGCTCGCGCAGCGCCTGCCACCGCTCCTTCCGCTCCCCAAGCTCCATCGTCAGCGCCTTGTTGATCGCCTCCGCCACCTCGTCGGCATCGAAGGGATTGACGATCAGCGCCTCGCGCAGCTCTTCCGCGGCACCGGCGAAGCGCGACAGGATGAGAACGCCCGGATCCGCGCTCGACTGTGCCGCGACATATTCCTTGGCGACGAGGTTCATGCCGTCGCGCAGCGGCGTCACGAGGCCCACCCGTGCCACGCGATAGAAGCCCGCGAGGCTTTTGCGGGAGAGCGCGCGCGTCATGTAGCGGATGGGAATCCAGTCGAACTCCGAATAGCGCCCATTGATGTCTCCCACCAGCCGGTCGAGCGAGCGGCGCAGCTGCTGATAGCGGTCGACATCCTCGCGCGAACGCGCCGCCACCTGCAGCATCGAGACCTTGCCGCGGTGTTCGGGGAAGCGATCGAGCAGCCGGTCGAAGGCGCGAAAGCGATTGGGAAGTCCCTTGGAATAATCCAGCCGGTCGGCGCCGATGGCGAGCGCACGGCTGAACAGGCTTTCGCGGATGCGCCGCACCTCGGCCCCACGCGAGGTGCGTGCGGCAATGGACGCGAATTCCTCGGCGTCGATGCCGATGGGGTCGCTGATGGTGCGGATCTCGCGCCCTTCGTAGTGGAAGCGTCCATCCGCATCGGCCGTGATGCCGAGGAAGGTCTCGACGCAGGAGAGGAAGGCGTGGCGGTGCTCGTCGGTATGGAAGCCGACGACGTCATAGGCGCAGAGGCCCTGCAGCAGCTCCCGGCCGCAGGGCATGGCGTCGAGAATTTCCGGCGGCACGAAGGGGATGTGGAGGAAGAAGCCGAGACGCTGGCCGGCGCCGCGGGCGCGCAGCGCCTCGCCCACCAGGATCAGCTGATAGTCGTGAACCCAGATGAGATCGTCGTCGCGCAGCAGAGGCTGCAGCGCCTCCGCGAAATAGGCATTGACGTGGCGGTAGCCGGCATATTGGTGGCGATAGAAATCAAGGAAATCGAGCCGGTAATGCAGCAGCGGCCAGAGCGCGCCGTTCGAGAAACCGACGTAGTAATCGTTGTATTCCTTATCGGTCACGTCGATGGTGGCATAGGTGACGCCCTGCGCCTCGTGCAGCGTGGGCGTGCGGCCGCCATGGCCGCGCTTGCCGCTCCAGCCGAACCACAGAGTGCCGGGCACGAGCCCGCTGCCGAGCGCCACCGCGAGGCCGCCGGCACGCGGGGCCTTTTCCGTCGGAATCTGCACCCGGTTGGAGACGATGACGAGGCGAGACAAAGCGCTTCCTTTCGTTGAGCGGGTCGACCGGCGGAGATGGGGTTAGACTCGGACCTCGTCCAGCCGATCCGCCATGGCGGCGAGCCAGGCCCGTACGGCAGAAGGCTCACCCCCGAAGGCGCGGGCGACGTGCAGCCCGCGACCGCCTTGGGCCTCTGCTTCCGCCATCCCCTCCTCATCCGTCACGTCGTCGCCGATGAAGACCGGGATACGGCCGGCGAAGGGCGGCTCGGCCATCAGGTGGCGGACGGCATGACCCTTGCCGACGCCGGCCGCCCGCACCTCGAAGGCCATGAGGGCGGGCAGGAGTTCGGCGGCGCCCCCGGCTTCCGCCACCATGTCGCGCATCGCCGCTCCGATCGCCTCGCCGAATTGCGGGGCCTGGCGGAAATGCAGCACGAAGCCGATGGATTTCTCCTCGATGAAAGCCCCCGGCCAGCGCGGCAGGGCATCACGCAGCCGGGCAAGCCACTCCGTCCGCCAGGGGAGATCGGCGCTGTGCAATTGCAGCGACCCATCGGGCAAGCGCAGCCGTGCACCATGTTCCGCGGCGACCGCGACCGGGAGCGCGGGAAAGAGGCGATCGACATCCGCGAGCGGGCGCCCGGTGACGACGGCGACGGCCCCGCCCAGGCTGCGCGCGAGGCGGGCGATGACCTCCGGCAGGCCGGGCGCCACGGCCACCGCATCATGGCGGGGGGCGATGTCGAGCAAGGTGCCATCGAGATCGAGGAAAAGCGCGGTGCGCCGGTCGAGCGGCGCGATCGTCGGGGAATTGGTCATGCGTTCCTTGCTCTATCGCTGGGGCGAGGCCGAACCTCGGAACCGGCCCTAGAGATAGAGGCATTCGCCCGAAAAGCCACCCCGCGCGGTCACCATCCTGGCGGAAGGCGGTTCAGCCGAAATCGCGGAAGGCATCGGGCACGTGATGCAGGCCGCCCGCGGCATCGACGAGCCAGACGTCGAAGCGCATGCCCCGGCGCCCCCAATCGGGATTTTCGCCCTGCAGGATGGCCGCCGCCTGCATCAGCCGCCGCTGTTGGCGCGGGCTGACCGCTTCCATGCCGCTGCGCAGATCAGGCCGGCTCTTCACCTCGACCAGGGTGAGCAGGCCGTCCCGCTCGGCGACGATGTCGACTTCGCCGGCCGGGGTGCGCAGCCGCTGGCCATGGATATGCCAGCCATCCCGGCGGAGGGCGGTGACCACCCGCCCCTCCCCATCCAGGCCGGCACGCTGCGCCCGCCGCCCCCGGGCGGCGCGCACCGCTGCCACACCTCGCCGATCCTGCGCGGCGGTGGAAGGCGGAAGAGCCGATGCGGACGACAGACGGGGGGCGAGGCTCATGCCGGACTCCTTCGCAACCACAGGTAGCAAGCTAGGAACGAAAAGGAAACAACAATCGAAGGAGAACCCCTGGGCTTGGCCGCGGGCTGCGGCTAGGGTCGGCCCCCAAGCACCAGAAGGAAGCGCGGTATGGGCGGACGAGCGAGCGACATGGGCATCAGCCTCAGCCGGCAGAGCGCCGGCCGCCTGTCGACCGGGGAGGAGGTCACCGAATACCGGATGCGGAATGCCGCCGGGTTCGAGCTGCGCTTCCTCGACCGCGGCGGCATCGTAACCGCCCTGATGGCGCCCGACCGCCATGGCCGCTTCGCCAACGTCACGCTCGATCACGCCGATCTGCCGCTCTACGAGACCAATCCCGGCTATTTCGGCGCCATCATCGGCCGCTATGCCAACCGCCTCGGCGGCGCGCGCTTCAGCCTCGGGGGCAAGACCTACAGCCTCGCCGCCAACAACGGCCCGAACACGCTGCATGGCGGCCTGGCCGGCTTCGACAAGGCGTTGTGGGAGGTGAAGGCTGCGCAAAGCGGTCTGACCCTTTCGGCCGTGCTCAGCCATACGAGCCCCGACGGCGACGAAGGCTTCCCCGGCACGCTGAAGGTCGAGGTCGTCTACACCGTGCTGGAAGCCAATGAATTCCGGATCGACTATCAGGCGGTGACCACGGCGGAGACCGTCATCAATCTCACCAATCACGCCTATTTCAACCTCGCCGGCAACGACCAGGGCTCGGTGCTCGATCATATCGTCGAGATCAACGCCGAGCGCTTCACGCCCGTGGACCTGACCGGGATTCCGACCGGGGAGCTGGCACCCGTTGCCGGCACGCCGCTCGACTTCCGGACGCCGAAGCCGATCGGCGCCGGCATCCGCATTCCGCATCCGCAGATCCTGCGCCAGAACGGCTACGACCATAACTACGTGCTGGAGAAGCCGAGCCCGCAGGCGCTGACCTTCGCCGCCCGCGCCTATGACCCGAAGACCGGACGGATCATGGAGGTGGAAACGACGGAGCCCGGCCTGCAATTCTATACGGCGAATTATCTCGGCGGCGGATCGGCCGGCACGGCGGGCGTCGCCTATCGCCAGTCCGACGCGTTCTGCTTCGAGACGCAGCATTTCCCCGATTCGCCGAACAAGCCCGATTTCCCGACCACTACCCTGCTGCCCGGCCACATCTTCCGCTCGACCACCCTCTATCGCTTCAAAACTGACAGGGACTAACGGGGGCACGACGGCGGCGATCGTCACGATCCAATTTCGATTTGCATGAGAAACCGTTTCACGTCTAGAGAGAAGCCCATCTCTTAGAGCGGGAAACGGAATGATGTCGGGACTTGATGCTGCCGCAACGGCGCTGGGCGCGGATGTGGCGACCGCCCTCTACGGCGTGACAGGGCAAGGCATCAAGATCGGAATCATCTCCGACAGTTACGACGCGAATGGCGGCGCCCCCGCCAATGTCGCCGCCGGCTATCTGCCAGCGTCCGTCACTGTCTTGAATGACGCCGCGGCGGGCAACGACGAAGGCCAGGCGATGATGGAACTCGCCTACCAGATCGCACCCAATGCCAGCTACTATTTCGCGGCGGGCGGCGATTCGGTCGAATCCTGCGCGGCCGCCGTCACCGCGCTGCAGAATGCCGGCTGCACCGTCATCATCGATGATCTCGGCTATGGGCCGGAAGAATCCTTCTACCAGACGGGAACGGTGCTGGACCGCGCTATCCAGGCCGCGGTCGCGGCCGGCGTGAACTATTTCTCGGCGGCCGGCAATGACGGTGCCGACTACATCCAGCAGGGCTTTACCCCGCTCTCCACCACCATTCCCGGCATCGGCGACGTGGTCGCACAGAATTTCGGCAATGACAGCCCCTATCTCGACGTCACCATTCCGCTCAATGTCACGGGCAAGCTGCTGCTGGAATGGGCGCAGCCCTTCGCCAGCATCGGCACCGGCGGCGGCGGGGCCGCCAACAGCCTCGCTTTCTATCTTCTCGACGCTCAGGGCAATGTCGTTGCCTCGTCGACACTGAATGCAATGGGCGACGACCCGGCCCAGTTCCTGGTCTATACCAACACCACCGCCTCCACTCAGTTTCGCGTCGTCGTCGTGCAGAACGGCGGCACGGTGCCGATCGGGCAGAATTTCATCGTCAGCAACTTCAATACCGCGATTTCGATCGTCAACGGCGCGGCGGGCGGCGGCACCGGCAACATTCTCGGCCATGAGCTGCTGTCGGACACCAACGTCGTCGGCGCCGTTACCTACACCAACACGCCGGCCTATGGCGGCACGCCGATCCCCGCGGGCTATACCTCCACCGGGCCGGGCGTCATCCTCTACGACCAGAACGGCAATCTGCTGCCCGTGCCGGTCACGCCCAACTTGCCGACCTATACCAGCGTCTCCGGTTCCAGCACGACGGTTCCGGGTTTCCTCTCCTTCAACGGCACCTCGGCGGCCGCCCCCAATGCGGGCGCGGTCGGAGCCCTCATGCTGCAGGCGAACGGCGCGCTGACAACGGCGCAACTGACCGCGCTTCTGGTGCAGTCGACCATTCCCGTCGCTTCGAACCTGCCCAATACCGGCGCGGGGCTGATCCAGGCGCGGGCGGCCGTCGAACTCGCCAATGCGGCGGGCGGCACCCGCTGGAGCCACGCCCAAGGCGGCGATTGGAGCACTGCCGCGAACTGGTCCTCCGGCCTGGCGCCGAGTGCGGCGGGTGCCGTGATGCTCAGCGACGATTTCGGCGCCATCGCCGCGAGCTACGTCGTGACGGTCACGACGGGCGGCAATACGGCCGGCGCCCTCACCCTCTCCGCCCCTCCGGGCATGACCGTGCAACTGATCATCGATCAGGGCGGATCGCTCACGGTCGGCGGTGCCCCCACCACCGACATCACGGCGGGGGATTTTCTCGTCGCGGGCAACGGCGTGCTGACGCTGGACCAGGGCAGCCTGAGCGTCAGCGGATCGCTCAACGTGAACAACGGCACCATCATGCTGGACTCCGGAGCAGCGACCGTCGGAAACTTCGCGCAGAATGCCGGCAGCCTCACCCTGGGTGGCCTCGGTCCCGCAAGCCTCACCGTGACCGGCACGGGCTTCACCGCGACGGGCGGCAGTGTCACCGTCTCGGCCGACGGTACGATCGCCACGGCCGGCCTCGTCGCGTCCGCCGCCACCTTCAGCATCGCCACGGGCGGCACCGTCACGGCGAGCGGCGCCGCCACCTTCAACGCGGCCATTCTCACCGAAGCGGGCCAGGTGCAAAGCGAGAGTTTCAACATCTATGGGGGCACGGCCGAGATCACGGCCACGGGCGTGGTGACGACGCAATCGGCCGCCATCGGCTACAGCATTGTCGGCAGCAGCCTGCCCGGCACCCTCACCGTCAACGGCCAGCTCGTCGACCAGGGGGAGCTCGGCCTCGGCAGCGCGAGCGGCGGCGGCAGCCTCATCATCGGCAGTACCGGCCAGGTGCAGATCGGCGGCGGCACCAGCGCCGTCTCCATCAGCTTCCTGGGCCAAGGAGGCGTGCTCGACTTCACCTCCGCGGACAGCAACATTCTGACGAGTGGGCTGGATGCGCTGATCTACGGCTTCACCGCCGACAGCGGCACCATCGAATTCGGCGCCCTCACCTACAACGCGCTCTACAGCTACAACTATGCGAATGGGCTGCTGGGTATCTTCGACGACGGCACGAATCTCGCCAATCTCGCCCTCGACCCGAGCCTCGCCTATGGCGGCTTCGCCTTCTCGGCCGGCAGCAACAATACGCTGTCGCTGACGAGCATCGCCTGCTTCGCCGCCGGCACGCGCATCGCGACGCCGCACGGCCCGGTGCCCGTCGAGCTGCTCGCGGTCGGCGACCAGGTGCAGACGCTGAGCGGCAGACCGCAGCCAATAATCTGGATCGGTCATCGCCGCGTGGATTGCGCGCGCCACCCGAGCCCCGAGGCCGTGCAGCCGGTGCGCATCCTGGCCCATGCCTTCGGGCCGATGCAGCCGGCGCGCGCGCTGCTGCTGTCGCCCGACCACGCGCTCTTCGTCGAAAGCGTTCTGATTCCGGTGAAACACCTGATCGACGGCCGGGCGATCCGGCAGGAGCCTTGGCCCGAGGTGACCTATTTTCACGTCGAGCTGCCGGCGCATGACGTGCTGCTGGCGGAGAACCTAGCGGCGGAGAGCTATCTGGACACGGGCGACCGGGCGAGTTTCGCGGGCGACGCGCTGACGGAACTGCACCCCGCCTGGGGCCAGGCGCGGCAGGACGTCACGCTGCAGATGGAGGCCGCAGGCTACGCGCCCCTGCGCGTCACGGGAGCTGAGGTCGAACGGGTGCGGGCCGGGCTTGCGCAGCGGACGGGTTCCCCTGCGGCCGCCGCCGTCGGATAGAAAGAAGGCGGCCCGGACACACAAGCCGCCCACCGAGGAGGACGAGGATGGCTGAGGAATCCACCCCCCTGCCGGCCCTGACGGCGCTGCTCGAGCGCAGCATGGTGACGGAGCCGGGAAAGATCCATCTGAAGGATTGGCCGACGGCCTGCGGCATCGACGGGCTGGACAAGAAGAGCGGACAGGCGGCGCTGCAGCGCGAGGTGGCGGCCCTCGCCCGGCTACAGCAGAGGCTGTTTGCCGCCAAGCGCTGGGGCATGCTCGTCATCCTGCAATCCATGGACGCAGGCGGCAAGGACAGCACCATCCGGCACATCTTCCGCGGCATCGATCCGGAGGGCGTGCGCGTCACCTCCTTCAAGCAGCCTTCGCGCGAGGAATTGGGGCAGGACTTCCTGCGCCGCACCAGCCAGGGGCTGCCGCTGCGGGGCGAAATCGCCGTCTTCAACCGCAGCTATTACGAGGAGGTGCTGATCACCCGGCTGCATCCCGAGCTTCTGGCCGCCGAACACCTGCCGAAGCCGGAGCGCACGGAGGAGATCTGGCAACACCGGCTGGAGGACATTGCGGGGCATGAGCGCTATCTCGGCCGCCAAGGCCTGCCGGTTCTGAAATTCTTCCTGCACATCTCGAAAGACGAGCAGCGCCGCCGCTTTCTGCGCCGCATCAACCGACCCGACAAGCTGTGGAAGTTCGACGCTTCGGACATGAGCGAACGGGCGCTGTGGGACCGCTACGCGCACGCCTATGAGCAGGTGATCGGCCGCACCGCGGCGCCGCACGCGCCCTGGTTCGTCATTCCGGCGGACCACAAATGGGTGGCGCGGCTGCTGGTGGCCCATGCCCTGCGCCAGGCATTGCTGCGGATCGACCCGCATTTCCCGAAGCCCACGGCAGAGATGCGGGCCGCTGCCGCCCAGGCGAAAGAGACGCTGGAAGCCGGCGGCTGACGGCGATCATGCCGCGCAGGCGTCGGTCAGCAGCTTCTTGAGGTCGGAGAGCAGAAAGGGCTTGGCCAGCACCGGCCGATCCCGATAGCCGGCATCGAGCCCGGCCGCCCCGTAGCCGGTTGCAAAGGCAAAGGGGATGCCGCGGCCGATCAGAACGTCGGCCACCGGAAAGGACCGCAGCCCATCGAGATTGACGTCGAGGATGGCGAGATCGATGTCCGGCCGTTCCGCGGCCTTCAGAGCCTCCGGCAGGCGCATCGCAAGCTCTACCACCTCGTGGCCCAGTTCCACGAGCATATCCTCGATCATGAAGGCAATCGTCATTTCGTCTTCGACGACCAGGATACGCATGGTCTCGCTAGAGCTCCACCACCAGGCTCAGCGGTGCCTCGACCACACAGCGGAGCCCGGCGGGATCAAAGTGCAACGACACGGTACCGCCGAGCTCCCCCGCCAGGCCGCGCTCGATCATGCGGGAGCCGAAGCTGCGCCGCAGAGGTGGGACCACCGGCGGCCCGCCTTCCTCCCGCCACTCGATGTGGAAAGACCCGCCCTCGGTACCCCAGGTGATGACCACCGTGCCGTGGTCATTCGACCAGGCCCCGTACTTCACCGCGTTCGTTGCCAGCTCATGGGCTGCCATCGTGATCGCAAGCGCGGTCTTGGGCGAGATGCGGAGATCCCTGCCCTCGATCACGCAGCGCGCGGCATCGTGCTGGTGCGGACGCACCGCCTGCTCGATCGCGGATTTGAGGGAAGCGCCGGCCCAGCGTTCACCGGTCAGCAGATCATTGGCCTGGGCAAGCGCCACGAGGCGGGCGCCGAACTGCTCCTGCGCCTGCGCCACGTCGCTGGCCGAGCGAAAGGTGCGCCGGGCGATCCCCTGCACCATGGCGAGGGTATTCTTCACCCGGTGGTTGAGCTCGTTGACGACAAGCCGCAGATGCTCAGTGGTGCGAACACGCTCCGTGATGTCCGATGCGGCACCGAACCATTCGATGACCTCGCCGGCGTCGTTCGTCACCGGAACGGCGCGCGAAAAGAGCCAGCCGATCGAGCCGTCGGCACGGCGGACACGATGCTCGAGTTGGAATGGCTTCACGGCTCCCACCGCCTCGGCGATGGCGGCCTCCACCAGTGGGCGATCCTCCTCAAACAGGTAATCCTCCATCCAGGCGATGCTCGGCACGTCCACGTCTGCAAGGAAGTTGCGGCCGTCCAACTCCCGCATCTCCCGCCAGTCGGCGCTCATCCGGTAGATGATGTCGGCGGTGGCGGTTGTCAGCGCACGAAAGCGTCGTTCGCTGGCTGCCAGGCGCTTCTGCGCCAAAACCTTTTCGGTTGTCTCCACGACGATGGCGATGACGCCTGCGGGCTTGCCGCTCTCGTCCAGAACCGGGGAATAGTCGAGATCCATCCACACCGGCTCGAGCTTGCCCCGGCGCTCCAGCGCCAGCTCCTGATCGCGGAAGGCGAGCGTCCGGCCGGAGAGGCCGACCCGCATCACATTGTCGTTGAAATCGGCGATCTCAGCCCATCCTTCCCGCACCTTCGAGCCAAGCAGCCGAGGATGCCGCTGGCCGGCGAAGACGGAATAGGCATCGTTGTAGATCATGATGCCGTCCTCGCCCCAGAGCAGGACGATCGGCACCGGCGAGAGCAACAGCATCTGCGTGACCGAGCGCAGGCTCTGCGGCCAGTCCTGCAATGGACCGATCGGCGTCTTGCTCCAGTCAAAGTCTTGGATCAGCCGACTGACTTCACCACCGATTGCCGAAAACATTCCCGCGACCATTGCCTCCTAAGGGTGCTTCGGGCTTGAGGAGAAACCCGTTCAAGGCGGTCGGGACGATGCCGCTCCCAAGAGAGTGAGGCAACAGAGGACAGCAATGCAGCTGATCACTTTGTTGCCGACCAGAGCAGATCGCGGAGGTTTGAGCAGTCTCGGCGCCTCCTCACGGCTCATTTGTCGGGCGCAACAAGCTTCGGCGCAGCGCCGTCACCTCCCCCGTCAAGGCTTGCAGCCGCGGCAGGTCGAAGCCTGTCGCCGCGAAGACGCAGGCTGGCACGCTCTGGGCGCGCGCTTGCAGGGTCCGGCCATCCTCGGTGAGGAAGACCCGGACTTGGCGTTCGTCCGCCGCGTCGCGGCTGCGCCGCACAAGCCCCTGCGCCTCCAACCGTTTGAGCAGGGGCGTCAAGGTATTGGACTCGAGGAAGAGACGGCCAGCCAGGGCGCCTACCGTCTGCCCGTCCTCCGCCCAGAGCTGCACCATGACCAGATATTGCGGATAGGTGAGCCCAAGCGGGTCCAACAGCGGCTTGTAAACCCGGTTGAAGGCATGGCTGGTTGAATAGACGGCGAAACAGAGAAGCTCCGACAGATCGGGCATCCGCTCCGGCAGTTCGATCATGAGGGGTCTCCCGCACGCGCTATCACAAGGTTGAGATAGGTCGTGCACGATCCAATCGCAAGGATTGACGCCGACCCCGGACTCAGCTATCTAAGTCGCATGCGATTCAATATCGCGATATCTTATAGAGCACTTGAAAGGAACGAAGCCATGTCCGTGAACGTCCTCTACAGCACCGCCGCCCGCGCCACCGGTGGCCGCGACGGCCAGTCCGGCACCCTCGACGGCAATTTCTCGGTGAAGCTCGCGACACCGAAGGAACTCGGCGGCGCCGGCGGCGAAGGGACCAACCCCGAGCAGCTCTTCGCGTCCGGCTATGCCGCCTGCTTCATCGGCGCGATGAAGTTCGTCGCCTCCCAGGGTGGGTCTGCGAAGGTCCCCGCCGATGCGACCGTGACGGCGACGGTGGGCATTGGCCCGCGCTCCGAAGGCGGCTTCGGCCTCGAAGTTTCGCTCGCGGTGTCGCTGCCGGGCGTCGACCGCGCGGCGGCGGAAGAACTGGTGGCCAAGGCGCACGAGGTTTGCCCCTACTCCAACGCGACCCGGGGCAATATCGACGTCAAGCTCAGCGTCGTCTGAGCCTCGGTTCAGGCTCGAGACGGCAGAAGCCCGGGTGCGCCAGCGCCCGGGCTTTTTCCTGTCAGCGCCGGCGGCGGCTGCCGCCGCGCTCGCGCATCATCGCCCAGCCGAAGAGTGAGGCGACGGCGGAGGCGACCATGCCCCAAAGGACATCAGCCACGGCGAGCTGTGTCGTCCAGTTCTTCACCACCGCCAGGTTGGTGAGATCATAGGTGGCATAGGTAAAGAGGCCGAAGAGCGCGCCATGCACCAGCACCCACGCGGCACCCCGTGCGCGGCCTGGCATCATGACGAAGATCATGAGGCCGAGGATGTCGAGCAGATAGAAGAGCGCGGCCGCGCCCCAACGGATGTTGGAGGTCAGCATCGGCCCGAGCACGCTGCGATAGCTCGCCCCCATCACCGCGAGCCAGATGAGGTCGAGCGCCAGAAACACCAGCAGGGCGGCGATATAGGCAACGATCGGCATGCGCGCAGATTTCTCCTGTCCGGCCAAAGGTGGAAGCGGCAGGCTCCCCTGCCCGCCGCCCGCCTTTCTGCCTCAGCGCTGCGCGGTTTCCCAGTGACCAGCCTGATAAAAAGGCGCGTTGGAGGGGGCGAGCATCGGCCGCCCCCGGATGTGGTCCGCCGCCTTCTCGCCGATCATGATGGTGGGCGCGTTGAGATTGCCGGTGGTCACCTGCGGCATGATGGAACTGTCGACGACGCGTAAGGACTCGACGCCGATGACACGGGTTTCGGGATCGACCACCGCCATGGGATCGGCCGGATCGCCCATCTTGCAGGTGCAGGAGGGGTGATAAGCACTCTCCACCTTCTGGGCGATGAAGGCGTCGATCTGCTCGTCTGTCACGCAATCTGCGCCCGGCTGGATCTCCCGCCCGCGATAGGGATCGAAGGCGGATTGGCCGAAGATTTCCCGGGTGAGGCGCACGCAGGCCCGCATCTCCTCCCAATCATCGGGGTGGCTCATATAGTTGAAGAAGACGCGCGGCTTCTCCCGCGCCTCCGCCGAGCGCAGGCGCACCCAGCCGCGGCTCTTGGAGCGCATCGGCCCGACATGGGCCTGCATGCCGTGTTCCGTTGCCAGGCTGTTACCATCATAGGAGATGGCAAGCGGCAGGAAGTGGTACTGGATGTCCGGCCAGGGGATGCCGGCGCGGCTGCGGATGAAGCCGCAGGTCTCGAAATGGTTGGTGGCGCCGAGCCCGTCCTTCATCAGCATCCAGCGAGCGCCGATCATGCCCTTGGCGAGCAAGGATTGCGCGGAGAAGAGCGTGATGGGTTCCTTCACCGCCACTTGGAAATAGAATTCCAGATGGTCCTGTAGGTTCTCTCCAACACCGGGCCGGTCTGCCAGCACGCCGATGCCGTGTTCGGCGAGTTCGGCAGCCGGCCCGATGCCAGACAGTTTGAGAAGTTGCGGTGAGTTGATCGGTCCACCGGCCAGGATGACCTCGCGCGTCGCATGGGCTTCGAGCTCCTGCCCGCCGCGCAGGTAGCGAACGCCCGTTGCGCGGTGGCCTTGGAAGACGATCTGCTTGGCGAGGACCCCGGTGCGCACTTCGAGATTGGGCCGGCTCATGGCGGGCTTGAGATAGGCGGTCGCCGCACTCCAGCGCTGGCCATGACTGACCGTCATGTCCATGCGGCCGAAGCCTTCCTGCTGGTAGCCGTTGATGTCGGAGGTCTCGGGATAACCCGCCTGCTTCGCAGCTTCGACCCAAGCCCGGTAGAGTGGATTCTTCGTCGGCCCATAGGAGGTGCGGAGCGGCCCATCGCCGCCGCGATATTCGTCTCCCCCTTCCTCTCGATGCTCGGCCCGCTTGAAATAGGGCAGCACCTGGGCGTAGTTCCAGCCGCGCGCGCCGAGCGCTTCCCAGTTCTGGAAGTCCATCGCATTGCCGCGCACATAGACCATGCCGTTGATCGAGGAGGAGCCGCCGAGCACCTTGCCGCGCGGCGTGTGCATCCGCCGGCCACCGAGATGCGGCTCAGGCTCGGTCTCGTAGAACCAGTTGTACTTCTCCTTGTTCATCGGAATGGAGAGCGCCGCCGGCATCCGGATGAAGATCGAGGAATCGGAGCCGCCATATTCGAGCACGAGGACGGTGGTCTTGCCGTCCTCCGTCAGGCGGTTGGCGAGCACGCAACCGGCGGAACCCGCGCCGACGATGATGTAATCGAAGCGCGACATCAGTAGGGGGACTCCACCGGGGTCAGCGCCACGTAGACGCTCTTGATCTGGGTGTAGTGATCGAGCGCGGCACGGCTGTTCTCCCGCCCAAGGCCGGATTGCTTGTAGCCGCCGAAAGGCAGTTCGATCGGTGTGATGTTGTAGGTGTTGATCCAGCAGGTGCCGGCTTCGAGGGCGGCCACCACCCGATGGGCACGCGCCAGATCGCGCGTGAAGACGCCGGCACCCAGGCCGAACTCCGTTTCATTCGCGCGGGCGATCACCTCTTCCTCGTCATCGAAGGTCAGGATGGTCATGACGGGCCCAAAAATCTCCTCACGGACGATGGTGAGATCGTCGCCGGTCGCGTCGAAGATGGCCGGACTCACGAAATTGCCCTGGGCCAAAGCGCCTTCCGTTACGCGCTGGCCGCCGCAGAGGAGCTTCGCCCCCTCGGCCTGGCCGCGCGCGACGAAGCCGAGGACCTTCTGCAGATGGGCTTCCGAAATCAGCGCACCCATCTGCGTCTCGGGGTCCATCGGGTCGCCCAGGCGGATCGCCGCCGTCCGTTCCAGCAGGCGGGCAAGGAATTTCTCCTTGATCGCGCGATGGACAAAGACGCGCGTGCCGTTGGAGCAGACCTCCCCGGCGGAATAGAAATTGCCGAGCATGGCGCCCCCGATGGCGCTTTCGATATCGGCATCCTCGAAGACGATCAGCGGAGACTTGCCGCCGAGTTCGAGCGTCACCTGCTTCAGGGTCTCGGCCGCTGCCGCCATGATCTTCTTCCCCGTCGGCACGGAGCCGGTCAGCGAAATCTTGGCGATGGCCGGATGGGTGGAGAGCAGCGCCCCGGTGCGCCCGTCACCCGCGAGCACGGTGAAGACGCCATCCGGCACACCCGCCTCCTTCATGATCTCGGCGAGCTTGAAGGCCGAGAGGGGCGTGAGTTCGGAGGGTTTGAAGATCATCGCATTGCCGGCGGCGAGCGCGGGGGCTGCCTTCCAGCAGGCGATCTGGATCGGGTAGTTCCAGGCGCCGATGCCGGCGACCAGCCCCAAGGGCTCCCGCCGGGTATAGCCCATGGCCGCAGGGCCGAGATCCACGCTCTCACCTGCGATGCCGCCGGCGAGACCCGCGAAATACTCGATGCAGTCGGCGCCCGAAATGACGTCGACCACCGAGGTTTCCTGGATCGGCTTGCCGGTATCCTGAGTTTCGAGCGCGGCCAACGCATCGTTGCGCGCCCGCAGCAACTCGGCGACGCGGCGCAGGATGCGGCCGCGCTCCATCCCCGTCATCCGCGCCCAAGCCTTCTGTCCGCGCCGGGCGGCGAGGATCGCGGCCTCCAAGGCTGCGGCATCGGCGATCTCGACCTCGGCCAGCACCGCGCCGGTCGCGGGATTGCGCGTGACGAAGGTCTCCGCCTTGGCATCGGGGCGATAGGCGCCGTCGATCCAATTGGCGAGGCGCGGGCTGGGCGCGGCGGCGCCGGAGGCATGGGACATCGAACTTCCTTCCAAGACCGCGGCAAGCTGCGTGTCGACGAAGCCGGCCGCGATGCGGCGGGCGGTTTCCGAATCGGCGGGGCTCCAGGCGGCAGCCAGGGTCGTGCGCAGCCAGAGCCCATCGATGATGGCGGCGATGATGACGGCAAGCCGCTCGACATCCTCCGCGGGGGCAAGCTCGCGGAGGGCGTGCCGCAGATTGGAGAGCACCCGCAGCTGATAGATGCGCTGCACGCGTTTGAGACGATCGGAATGCTTGGCCTGGCCCCAGAAGGCAAGCCAGACCGCACTCGTTTCGGAATCCATTTCTTCGGGCGCGAGGTTGGCGTCGATCACCGCCTGCAGCCGCGCACGTGGGCTGCGCGCCGCCTGGAGGCGCGCGGAGGCCGCCCGGCTGAGCCGGGAGGCGAGGCTGCGGAGCGTTGCTTCCAGCAGCCCTTCCTTATCCCCGAAATAATGCGCGACGAGACCGGCCGAGACTTTCGCCTGCTTGGCGATGAGGCCGAGCGTCGTCGCATGGAAGCCGACCTTGGCCATGACGAGGATCGTCGTGTCGATCAGTTGCTTCCGGCGCGTGTCTTCGGAATCCCGTCGTGACAAGCGTCTCTCCAACCCATAACCGGCACCAGGGCCGTCCCGCGTTTCTATAATTGCTTGAACGTTCAATCAAGCGCGATCACGTTTGCCGCTCATTCGATCTATTTATGGGCAAATGTTGCTCATATCGGCAGCAGTTTTGCCAATCCCCTCCAAAAAATCATCTCTTTGCTCTCCTTTTCGCGATAAAAAGGGGTGACCGCCGCGAAAGATTGAAAGTATGTTCAATCTCACGGCTCCGGGCGGAGCGGCCCTGAGCATTCAAGACCTTCCCATTCGTGCAAGAGAGGACGGCAGATGCGTAGACACCTTCTTCAGGCTGTGGCGGCATTCGGTTTGATCGCAGGCAGCATGAGCCTGGGCGCCGCCGCCCAGGCCGCGGGCGACCCGGCCTCGTGCAAGAACGTTTCCTTCTCCAACGTCGGCTGGACGGACATTTCGGCGACGACCGGTACCGCGACCTATATTCTGGACGCGCTCGGCTACAAGACGACGACGACGATCCTCTCCGTGCCCGTCACCTTCGAGGAAATGAAGCAGAAGAAGATCGACGTCTTCCTCGGCAACTGGATGCCGACGATGGCCGACAACATCAAACCCTATGTTGCGGACAAGACGGTCGACGTGCTGGGCGCCAATCTGGACGGCGCGAAATATACCCTGGCCGTCCCGACCTATCTCTATGACGAGGGCCTGAAGTCCTTCCAGGACATTCCGAAGTTCTACAAGCAGCTCGACGGCAAGATCTACGGCATCGAGCCGGGCAATGACGGCAACCGCCTCATCCTCGACATGATCAAGAACAACACCGATGGTGTCGGAAAGTTCACGCTTGTCCAGTCCTCTGAACAGGGCATGCTGGCGGAAGTGACGCGCAAGACCAAGGCGCACAAGGCGATCGTCTTCCTCGGCTGGGAACCCCACCCGATGAACACCAAATACGACATGAAGTATCTGTCGGGCGGTGATGCGATCTTCGGGCCGAACTACGGCGGCGCCACCGTCTACACCAATACCTCGGGCGGCTACGTGAAGGAGTGTCCGAACGTCGGCAAGTTCCTCACCCAGCTCAAGTTCACGCTGGACATGGAAAACACGATCATGGGCTCCATCATGTACGACAAGATGGACCCGCAGGCCGCGGCCGCGCAGTGGCTGAAGGCGCATCCGGACGCAATGACCCGGTGGCTGGACGGCGTGACCACCTTCGACGGCAACCAGCCGGCGCTGCCGGTTGTGAAGAAGGCCCTCGGGCTGTAAGAGTGAGCCATGGCCTTCCGGCATAAGGTTCGGAAGGCCATGCGTCCCGCGCAGTTCTTGCAGCGGGTCCCTGCCCGCCCCGGTCTGCGAACCTCCTCGTCCCGGCCGGGCGGCGTCGCATTCGAGCGACGCCGGATGGCAAAAAATCCAAGCGCAGCCCCCGGGCTTATGATCTCATGCGCGGGATCGTTGGCGCGAACCTTCTTGCCGTGGAGTACCGCATGCTGAATGGGCTGGCCGATCTCGTCTCAGGCCACAAGATTCCGCTCGGCGACTGGATCGCGAACATCGTCAACTCGATCAGCGGGTCCGACGTCATCGATCTTGTCTCGAACGGTGTCGGCGCCGCGATCAACGGTCTGACCGCCGTGCTGGAGGCCATTCCGGCCATCCTCCTGATCCTCGCGGTCGGCTTGCTCTGCTATGCCATCCAGCGCTCCTGGAAACTCGTCGTCTTCGTCATCATCGCCCAGCTTTTCATCCTCAACCAGGGCTACTGGTCGGCGACGATGGAGACGACCTCGCTCATCATCTTCGCGACCGTCATCTCGATGGTGCTGGGCGTGCCGATAGGCATCGCCTGCGCCCATCGCCCCTGGCTCTTCACCCTGGTGCGGCCGCTGCTCGACCTGATGCAGACGCTGCCGACCTTCGTCTATCTGATCCCGACCGTGGTGCTCTTCGGCCTCGGTGCCGTGCCTGGCCTGATCTCCACCATCATCTTCGCGATCGCCGCCCCCATCCGCCTGACCCAGCTCGGCATTGCCTCGGTGCCGCCCGCACTGATCGAAGCGGGCGAAGCCTTCGGTGCGTCAAAGAGCCAACTGCTGTGGAAAGTGGAGTTGCCGCATGCCTTGCCGACCATCCTGGCCGGCCTCACCCAATGCATCATGCTCAGCCTCTCCATGGTGGTGATCGCGGCGCTCGTCGGTGCAGGTGGCCTCGGCGTTCCGGTGGTGAGCGCACTCAACACGCTGCGCGTCGATGTCGGCTTCGAATCCGGCCTTTGCATCGTCGTCCTGGCAGTGATCCTGGACCGCGTCTGCCGTCCGCGTGACAGCGAGGGCTGAACCCATGACCGAGCATAAGACCGCGATCGAATTCTCCCACGTCGACATTCTGTTCACGGGTTCCGGCCGGGGCGGCGCGCGCGCCCGGGCGGAAGCGATGCAGATGATGGATGCGGGCCATAGCCGCGAAGAGATTCTGGCCAAGACCGGCGTGGTGATGGGTGTGAAGGATGCGTCGCTCACCGTGCGCGAAGGCGAGATTTGCGTGCTCATGGGCCTGTCGGGCTCCGGCAAGTCGACGCTGCTGCGCGCGGTCAACGGCCTCAACCCGGTCACCCGCGGCCGCGTGCTCGTGAAGAACGAGAACGAAACGGTAGACATCGCGAGCTGTAACCGTGCGACGCTGCGCTTCATGCGCACGCGGCGCATCGCCATGGTGTTTCAGCAATTCGCCCTGCTGCCCTGGCGCACCGTGCGGGAAAATGTCGGCCTCGGCCTCGAACTGCGCGGCATGGGCCCGGCCGAGCGCCGCCGGATCGTCGACGAAAAGCTCAAGCTCGTCGCCCTCGACAAATGGGCCGACAAATACGCCCGCGAACTGTCGGGTGGCATGCAGCAGCGCGTGGGCCTGGCCCGCGCCTTCGCAACGGATGCCGACATCCTGCTGATGGACGAGCCCTTCTCCGCCCTCGACCCGCTGATCCGCACCAAGCTGCAGGACGAGCTGCTGGCGCTGCAGAAGGAGGTACGGAAGACGATCATCTTCGTCAGCCACGACCTCGACGAGGCGCTGAAGCTCGGCAATCAGATCGCGATCCTCGAAGGCGGCCGCATCATCCAGGCCGGCAGCCCCGAAGACATCGTGCTGACGCCCGCGAATGATTACGTGCGCGAATTCGTGCAGCACATGAACCCGCTGAACGTGCTGCGCGGACGCACCTTCATGACGCCGCTCGACAAGCTCGCCGCGCGCGACGGCTGGGCGGTGCTCGACCCGCATCGGCCAGTGCTGCTGAAGAGCGCCGGCACCGTGCCCGGCAGCGCGGTGACGGCGGCGGGCGTTCCCGTGCCCGTGGCCGCGGTCGAGAGCGACCTCGACCTGCCCGGCGCCGGCGTCTGTGCCGCGGTTGACTGCGAGGCGACGATGAAGACCGTCATCCAGCTGCGCCAGGCCACCGGCATGCCAGTGCTGGTGACCCAGGGCGGCCAGATCCTCGGCATGTGCGGCGAAGACGAAATCCTACACGCCCTCGCCTCCGAAGGCTGGCAGAAGGTGGCGGACGCCGCGGACTGACGTTGACGCCAGGGCCTGCGGCGCGGTCCTATTCATGCTGCGCCGCAACGGAGTCGTGCCATGGCCCTGGTCCTGACGGTCGCCCAGCAGAAGGGCGGCGCCGGCAAAAGCATGATCGCCGCGAATCTGGCGGCGGCGATGGCCGCCGACCGACGGGTCTGCCTGCTCGACATCGATCCGCAAAAGAGCCTGACCCGCTGGCACGCCTTGCGCGCGGCGAGCCGCAAGCCCCTGCCCGCCATCGGCTTTTCCGACGTCTCGGGCTGGCGCCTGCAGGCGGAACTGGAGCGGCTGACGGCAAGCCATGCGGTGGTGATCGTCGATACCCCACCGCAGGTGGAGGCCGAGGCGAAGCGCGCCATCCGGGCCGCGGACCTGGTGCTGGTACCCTTGCAGCCGAGCCCGCCCGACCTGTGGGCGGCCGCCGGCACGGTGGCTCTGGCCGCCGCCGAGAAGCGGACGGTGCGATTGCTGCTCAACCGTGCCCCTGCCGCCTCCCGACTGCGCAGCCAGGTGGAGCGGGAGGCGCAGAGCGCCGGCTACGCGCTGCTCTCGGCCACGCTCGGCAACCGCGCCGGCTTCGCCAACGCTTTCGCCCAGGGCCTCGGGGTGACGGAGGCGAGCCCGAAATCCCAGGCGGCGGCGGAGATCGCCGCCCTCCTCGCCGAAGTCGAGACGCTGACGCGATGAGCCTCCTCGCCCAGCTTCCCATGTATGCACTGCCGGAAATGGCGGTCGCCAATGCGGCGCTGTGGGCGGCGCTGCGCGCAGCCTTGGGCGATGCGGCGCTACCCGACGCACTGGCGCCGGCGGGCCTCGCTTTGCCCGAGGCGATCGACCCGGGGACCGTCTTCAGCCAGATGTGCGGCTATCCGCTGAAGACCCTCTATGCCGGCCAGTATCGCTTGCTCGGCACACCGCTCTACGACCTGCCGGGCTGCCGGCTGCGCGCGGACGGTGTGCCGACGCATTGCTCCTTCCTCGTGGTGCGCCGCGAGGCGCCCTTCTGGACGCTGGAGAGCCTGCGCGGCCGGCGCTTTGCCCTCAATGGTCGGGACTCCAATTCGGGCATGAACCTGCCGCGCCGCCTCTTCGCCCCTTGGACCCGCGCTGGCCGCTTCTTCAGCGAGACCCTGGTCACCGGCAGCCATGTCGCAAGCATGGAGGCGGTGGGCCGAGGGGAGGCCGATGCGGCGGCGATCGACTGCGTAACCTTCGGTTATGCCGCGCGCTTCCGCCCTGCCCTGACCGCGCCGCTGCGCGTCTTGGCCGAAACCCCGGACTCGCCCGCCATCCCCTTCATCACCGCGGCCGCTACGCCGCCCACGCTCGCCCAGCGGCTGACGGCCCTGCTCTGCGGCCCCTTTCCGCCCGCCGCATTGGCCGCGGCGCTGGCCACGCTCGCCATCCGGCGCATCGCCCCGCCGCAGGCCGGCGCCTATGACCGGGTGACGGAATACGACGCGGAGTCGGCCGCGCTCGGATATCCCACGCTCGCCTGAGGCAGCGGCGCCGCCTCGCCCGGCAGCGGGGCGCGGGGGACGAGGAAGCCCGGATGCGGCCCGGCATGATGCGGCGTCAGCAGATAGCGGCGCGCAACGTCGAGATAACCGCGATAGACCAGCCCGCCATTGGCGCGCAGCACCGCCGTGCGGTGGGCGCGGTAGAAAGCCGGGATGCGATACCAGGCGAGGCCCGGCCGCGCATGGTGCACGGCATGCAGGTTGTTGTGCAGGAAGAGCAGCCCGAGCAGCGGCGCCCGTTCCACGATCGCCGTGCGCTCATCCGCGTCTGGCGCCGCCCGATGCTCGGCGAAGGAGCGGATGGAGGCGAGCATACGGCTCGGGATGACAAAGCACAGCAGATAGAGCCACAGCGGCATGCCGCAGAGGCCGCAGACCCAGGCGAGGACGACGGCGACGCCGAGCAGATGCCAGAACCAGATGCGCCGGGCGAGCGGCGCGCCCTTCCAGCAGGCACCTGCCTGCTGCCAGAGAAACAGCACCAGGCTGCGCAGCGCCCCGAAGGTAACGCGGCCGGCGAAGGTATGGGTGAAACGGAGGAAGGCCCGCGCCCAAGGGCCGAGCCGGCCGAAGCGCGCCTCGGTCAGATAATAGCTCTCAGGATCTTCCAAGGGATCGGTGAGATGGGCATCCCGGTGATGGCGCAGATGGCTCGCACGATACACGCGGTAGGGCAGCCAGAGGGTTAGCGGCGGAAAGCCCAGGGCATCGTTCACCGTCCGCCAGCGCGTGGGGTGCCCGTGCAGCACCTCATGCTGCAGGGACATCTGCCAGGCCAGAGTCCAGCCGCCCAAGGCGGCGAGCAGCGGCCAGGGCAGTTCGCGGTAGAGCCAGGTGAGCAAGGCCCAGCCGCCGTAGATGAGGAGGCAGAGGCCGAGAGTCGGCCACTCAACGGCAGGGCGGGACAGAGCGGCGCGAGAAGGCATAGCCACATGTTGTGTCGTGGATATCGCGCCCTCAAGAGCTAAACCTATCCGTGATCGTGGATAATGCGCATCTTGCGTGACATACGTAACGAAAACGACATTCATGGTGTGGAAAGTCAAATTGCGTTATAATCCACAGCATGAGCTTCACCTCCGCCGATCGCGCCGACCTCGTCCGCCTCTTCCGCGAACGCCTGCTGACGGTCATGGCGCGCAGCGGCCTCAACCAGAGCGCCTTCGCGCAGCGCGCCGGCATCGACCGCTCAACCCTGTCGCAGATCCTCTCACCCGCGAACGACCGGCTGCCGCGGCTCGAGTCGGTCGCCGCCATCGCGCGGCTCGGACAGGTCTCGCTCGATTGGCTGCTGGGCTTGCGCGAGGTGGAGGAGACCGAGCCCGGCCTGATCAGCGAGGCGCTGAGCTTCGAGCGCGACGCGCTGTCGCCGGTGGACGAGCGGCTGATGAGCTGGCTGGACGAGGCGGCCGGCTACAAGATTCGCCACGTGCCGGTGACCTTCCCCGACGTGCTGAAGACCGAGGCGGTGATCGAATACGAGTATGCCCGCTTCCTTGCCCTCACCCCGCAGCGCCGCATCGAAATCACCCAGTCCAGGCTCGATTATCTGCGGCGGCCGGAGACGGACATGGAGGCGGCCATGCCCGCGCAGGTGATGGAAACCTTCGCGCGTGGCGAGGGCCGCTGGCGCGGCATTCCCGCCGAGACGCGCCGTGCCCAGATCGACCACCTGATCACGCTCTGCGAGGAGCTGTATCCGCGCTTCCGCTGGTTCCTCTTCGACGGCCGGGCGCTTTATGCGGCGCCCATCACCCTCTACGGGCCGATCCGCGCTGCGCTCTATATCGGCCAATCCTTCCTGGTTCTGCATCAGCGGGAGCATATCCGCGCCCTGATCGGCCATTTCGACCAGTTGCTGCGGGCTGCGGAAATCGGGCCGCGGGAAATGCCCGATCACCTCCGCCGCCTGCGGCCCCTCTGCGTCTGAGGCTTCACCCGGCGTCGGCGCGATGCGGAACGCGGGACCACCTGCCCTGGCAAGCCGCTGCATACCGAAGCTTCATTTTTATTCCGTAAGAAATACATCTGTCGCGCAAGAAGGCCTTGCGTCGATCTTCGGCTGACATCGCCCCCGGGGGATCACACGCATGACGAACCCGCTTCTCATGACGGTCGCGGAGGTCTCCGCCCTCATCGAGCAGGACCACGTCCTCCTGCTGGCAGGCAGCGAGGCGCTGCTGGCATCCCTGCCGGCCGGACGATGGGTCGGCGGCACGGCAGCCTATTTCATGACAGAAGCCGGCGGCACGCCGTGCGACGACCGCATCTTCGTCAACGACCTGACGCCGGTCGTGGCCTCCGGCCATGTCCGCTCCTACAACGCCCGGGAGTTGCGAGACATCGGCCAACATTATTCCAGCCACGGCTTCACCGCCCTGATCGTGCCGGGGCTCTCCCCCCTCCTCGAGGACTTCGCCCGCAATGTCCGGAGCTATCCCGGCGTCTTCCAGTCCCCGCTCTTCGGCTGGGTCTCCGGCGTCGGCCTGGACCAGATCGGCAAACGCACACCCAAGAGCTTCGCGGGCTCCGGCACCGCTCATGCCGACCGCGCCGCCGCCCTGCACGTGACCCTGCCGCCGAACAAGCGCGGCCGGCTCGACACCATCAACCTGTTCGAGCCGGGGGACGGACCGGTGCTGACCTTCCCGGTGGAAGGTTTCGAGACGGTAGAGGATGATTGCCTGATCGACGGCAAGCCCGGCAATCTGGCGGCCTACATCAACGCCGCCGGCATCGACATCCAGCTGCCCCTGGTCGCCGACTACAACGGCGCACTGATCAACGTGTCGATCCGGTCGATCGACGACATTGAATGCTCGGTCGAATTCTTCGCGCCGGTCTTCAAAGAGGTCGAGTACCGCTTTGCCCGCCCGGTGGACAACTACATGGCCCGCTTCGAGCAGAAGCTGGAGGGCCTGCAGGGAACGTCGATCACGCTCTCCTGCAATTGCATCCTCAACTATCTCTATGCCGAGCTGGAAGGAAAGCAGACCGGGCCCATCACCGGGCCGATCAGCTTCGGCGAAATCGCCCACATGCTGCTGAACCAGACGCTGGTTTATCTGTCCGTCACCGACGCTTGAACGGCACAGCGCGGGCGGGCACGGCGGTTAACCGCCGCACCCGGCTTGTTCTTCAGCTCATCCAATTGCCGCCGTCGACGTTCAGCGTCTGGCAGCAGATGTAATCGGCGTCGGAACTCGCGAGGAAGACGGCAGCGCCCGTCATGTCCTCGGGGAAGCCCATGCGGCCATAGGGGACGGCCGCACCCACCTGGCGCTTCTTCTCGCCGAGCGGCAGGTTCTCGTATTTGGCGAAGGCCGCATCCACCACGTCCCACATCGGCGTGTCGACGACGCCCGGCGCGATGGCATTGACGTTGATGCCGTATTTGATGAGCGCGAGGCCCGCGCTCTGCGTCAGGCTGATCACGGCGGCCTTCGAGGCGCAGTAGACGGTGACCAGAGCCTCCCCCCGGCGGCCGGCCTGGGAGGAGAAGTTAACGATCTTGCCGCCCTCGCCCTGCGCCACCATCTGGCGCGCCACCGCCTGCAGCGTGAAGAGCAGGCCTTCGACGTTGACGGCAAACTGCTTCGCGTAGCTCTCGCGCGTCACCTCCAGCAGCGGCGCCATCTCGAAGATGCCGGCGTTGTTGACCAGGATGTCAATCCGGCCCATGCGCTCTACGACCGTCGCCACCATGGCGTCGATCGAGGCCTGCTTGGTGACGTCGAGCCCGACGCCGATGGCGCCCGACCCGATCGCAGCCGCCACCGTCTCCGCTTCCGCCCCGTTGATGTCCGCCACCACAACGCGCGCGCCTTCGGCGGCATAGCGGGTGGCGATGGCGCGGCCGATGCCGCGCGCGCCCCCGGTGATGACGGCAACTTTGTTTTCCAGCCTCATTTCACAGCTCCAAAGGTCAAGCCACTGACGAGCTGCTTCTGGCTGATCCAGCCGAAGATGAGAATAGGCGCGATCGCCAGAACCGATGCCGCGGAAAGCTTGGCCCAGAAGAGGCCCTGCGGCGCGGAGAAGCTGGCGATGAAGGCGGTGAGCGGCGCCGCGTGATGCGCGGTGAGGTTCAGGCTCCAGAACGCCTCGTTCCAGCAGAGGATAATGCCGAGCAGGCCAGTGGAAGCGATGCCCGGCATGACGAGGGGCAGCAGCACATGCACCAGCACCTGGCGCAGATTGGCGCCGTCGATGCGGCTTGCTTCGATGATGTCCTTCGGCAGATCACGAAAGAAGGTGTAGAGCATCCAGACCGCGATCGGCAGGTTGCTCAGCATGTTGATGACGATCAGCGCGGTCTTGCTGTCGAGCAGGCCGGCATCCCGGCACAGCAGGTAGATCGGCACCAGCACGCCGACAGCCGGCAGCATCTTGGTCGACAGCATCCAGAGCAGCAGGCCGCGCGTGCGGTGCGAGGGGTAGAAGGCCATGGCGAAGGCCGCCGGCACGCCCACGATCAGCGACAGCAGCGTGGCGCCCACCGAGATCGCGACGCTGTTCCAGGCGAAGAGAAGGTAGTTCGCTTCCTGGAAGATGTCCCGGTAATTGACCAGCGTGGGCATGAAGAAGAGGACGGGCGGTGTCTGCACCGCCTGCACCTCGGTCTTGAAGCTCGCCAGCACCATCCAGGCGATGGGGAAGAACATGACGAGGGCGGAGATCCAGGCAATAGTGCCGGCGATCGGGCTGCCCTTCTTGGCCACTCCGTAGCTCATACCTCGAGCCTCTTTGCGACGCTCCGCGTGAGAAAAGCGGAGACGATATTGGCGAGAATGATGGCGATGACACCGGCAGCCGAAGCCCCACCCACGTTAAAGGCGAGCAGTGCGCGCTGGTAGATCAGGAAGGTCAGGTTCGTCGTCGCGAAGCCCGGGCCGCCACCGGTGGTGACATAGATTTCCGCGAAGATGCCGAGCAGGAAGATCATCTCGATCATGATGGTGACGGAGATGGCACGCGCCATGTGCGGCAGCTGGATCGAGAAGAAGATGTCGAAGGGCGATGCGCCGTCCAGCCGCGCGGCTTCAAGCTGCTCCTCATCCATCGATTGCAGGGCGGTGAAGAGAATGAGGAAGGCGTAGGGCAGCCACTCCCAGCAGAGGATCATCATCACCGACCCCAGCGGGAAGACGCTGAACCAGGCGACAGGCTGCAGCCCCAGCATGCGGAAGATGGCGGCGAAGAGGCCGTTCACCGGATCGAGCAGCAAATTCTTCCAGACCAGTGCGCTGACCGTCGGCATGACGAAGAAGGGCGAGATCATCAGCACGCGGGCAATGCCCTGGCCGCGGAAGGGCTGGTTGAAGATCGCGGCGAGCACCGCACCGAGACAGACGGTGATGACGATGACGCCGACGACGATGACCACCGACACCAGCAGGGAATGGGCGAGCGCCGGATCGCGGAAGAGAAACTTGAAGTTCTTGAATCCAGCCCAGCCGTGAATCATCGGGTTGAGCAGGTTGTAGCGCCGGAAGGAGAAATACAGCGTCATCGCCAGCGGCACGATCATCCAGATCAGCAGCAGGACGACCGAGGGGGCGAGCAGCGGCAGGGTGTTGACGCCGCCACCCGGGCCGCGGCCCTTGGCGCGCCCGGCGCGGGCCCCTCTCCCACTCAATGAGGTGGCACTCATGACGATCCTTTCCGAAGCTGCGGCACGCCTGCGCGGTTCGCGCAGCACGCTGCCGCTCTAGACAGTTGGGCGGCCCGGCGACACGTCACCGGACCGCCCCCCGTTTCACCTCAGACGCGGCTCACTGCGTGTAGCCGGCCTGCTCCATGGTGGAAGAGACGGAGGACTGCGCTTCCTTGAGCGCGCCATCCACCGTCTGCTGGCCGGTGAGGGCCGCCGCGACGAGCTGGCCGACCGTCGTGCCGATCGCCTGGAATTCCGGGATCGAGACGTACTGGATGCCGGTATAGGGCACCGGGTCCTTGGTCGGGTGGTCAAGATCGGCGGTCAGGATCGCCGTCTTCACCGCGCCGGCGAAGGGCGCAGCCTTCAGATACTCCGGGTTGTCATAGGTGGAGAGGCGGGTGCCCGGCGGCAGGGTGGTCCAACCGTCCTTCTCGCCCACCAGATTGATGTAGTCCTTCGACGTAGCCCAGGCCATGAAGTCCTTCGCGACCGCGACGTTCTTCGAGGTGGAGGGGATGGCGAGCGCCCAGGCCCAGAACCAATGCGAGCCGTTCGGCGTCACATCCACCGGGGCGGCGGTGAAGGCGGTCTTGTCGTACACCTGGCTGCTGTTCTTGTCGTAGATCAGGCCGGCGCCCGAGGTCGCGTCCACCCACATGGCGCAATGGCCGGTGGAGAAGAGCGCCTGGTTCTCGTTGAAGCCGTTGGAGCTGGCGCCCGGCGGGCCATAGTC
The DNA here is from genome assembly GCF_054665075.1 of Acidisoma sp. 7E03. Classification (NCBI taxonomy): domain Bacteria; kingdom Pseudomonadati; phylum Pseudomonadota; class Alphaproteobacteria; order Acetobacterales; family Acidocellaceae; genus Acidisoma; species Acidisoma sp. 7E03. Next base: position 19,751 of record NZ_BAAFHE010000014.1, on the reverse strand, counting down.
ACGCAGCAGGTGCACGTAGAAGGTCAGCGCATCGTGCCACGGCTTGGTGTCGATCTGGGTCTGCCAGTCCTTGTTGAACCACTCGCCACCATAGGTGTTCACGAGCGTGTCGAAGAAGGCCATGTTCTCGCCCCAGCCCGGCTTGCCGCGGAGGCAGATGCCGTACTGCTGCTTCGCCTTGTCGGTGAGCTTGGCCGCGAACTGGTCGATCTGCGCCCAGGTCGGGTTGGAGGGCATGGTCAGCCCGGCCTGCTGGAACAGGTCCTTGCGATAATAGGTGAAGGAGCTCTCGGCGTAGAAGGGCAGCGCATAGAGCTTGCCGCCCTGGCTCAGCGCCTGGCGGACGGATTCGAAGACGTCGTTGTAGTCATAGCCGGAAATGTCGCCAACGGGGGCGAGCCAGCCCTGCTTGCCCCAGATCGGGGTCTCGTAGGAACCGAGCGTCACGATATCGAACTGGCCGCCATGGGTCGCGATGTCGGTCGTCACGCGCTGGCGCAGCACGTTCTCTTCCAGCACCACCCAGTTGATGTGATTGCCGGTCTTCTGCTCCCAGATCGACGACAGCTTCTGCATCGCGACCATCTGCGAGTTGTTCACGGTCGCGATGGTAATGGTCGTCGCATGGGCGGCGAGGCAGGTGCCGGCCATAAAGGCAGCCGTAAAGGCCGCGATCGCTCTTAGACGCATTTCCTGTTCCCTTGGTTCGTGTCCATTGCCGGCATCGCCCTTGACCGAGCGTATGCCCATCCCGCGAGCAGAACATCAAGACATTGCGGCACTGTCAAGAGCCAAGGCGCTGACATCGCCTCCGCCCTCACTCGGCGAGCAGGGCTTGTGCCGTCACTTCGTCGGTGATGAGGCCCTGGATCATGCGGCCGCGCATGGCGGCGCGAATGGCCGCCACCTTCTGCAGGCCGAAGGCGGCGCCGACGCGGAGCGCACTCGTCTGCAGCGCGAGGTTCCAGACACCCGCTACGCGCTCGTTGACGGGACCGCCCAGAAGCTGGCCTTCCGCATTGAAGGACCAGCCGCAGATCTCGCCCACTGCGCCGTCTTCGATGAGAGAGGTGAGTTCGACGTCGGAGACGCAACCGTCATTGTGCAGTGCACATTTCCAGTCGACCGAGCCCACACCCACCAGCAGGCAACGCGCCTGCGGCAGCAGCTCCCGCATCGTCTGATAGGGCTGTTGCTTTTGCAACACGTCGCGCTCCTCCACCGTCGCAGCGATCACCGGACAGGGAAGAGAGAAGCATTGGGCACCGGAGAGCTCAGCGATTCGCAGGACGGGGTCGAGAGCGATGGCGCGGCCCATGGGCAGGATGCTGCCGCAGAGGGAGAAGATTTTGTGTTGCGGTGCAGCAACGGGCGATAATTCGTTGGCGATGGCGCGCAAGCTGCGGCCAGTACCGAGGCCGAGCACGACGGGCGTCCGCTGGCTCAGCCACTTCTCGACGAACTGGGCGCCGGCGATGGCGATGGAGCCGAGGGTCGCGGCATTGCTGCCCATGGTGGGCACCACTTCGCACAGGGAGAGATCGTAGCGCCGCGCGAGCGCATCCCCTGCCTCCATACAGGGACCGACTTCATGATCGAAGCGAAATTTGATCAGTCGTTCGGTCAGCGCCAGCGAGATCAGCCGCTGCGCCGCCTGGCGGGAGATATTGAGTTGTCCTGCCACTTCGTCCTGCGTGCGTCGACCTACATAGTAGAGCCAGGCCGCACGCGCTGCCTGTTCGAGCCGCAATCCCTGCCGGGATCGCGTATCCGCCGTCGTCTTGTCGCCCATGGAACGCCCCACCCTTGGATGCCATCGCACCCTTTAGGCGAAGTATTGTTCGCTTAACGGGCAATTGCCAAGCCCATTCCGATGCACCTCTCATTCCGGTGCGGGGGCCGGCGGATCAAGCCAGGGCCAGCCGCCGCGGCCCGGCCGATCGAAGCGCAGCCGCACCCCGCCCTGCCCGATCCAGACGGCCGCCGCTCCTCCGGCGGCGACCGCCGCGCGGTCGATCACGGGGAGGCCTGCACAGCCGGGGCCGGCGCGGAACTGCCAAGGCGCTAGCGCGACGATGAGGGCGATGCCGCGGCAGGCCGCGGGCGGTGCAGCGGCGCGCCACAGCAGCACGCCGCCGGGAGCGAGGCAGCCGTCGGCGGTGCAGATGACGCCGCCGCTCTTGCCGCCGGCCGGGGGGAAACCCCGCACCGGGCGGCCAGCCCAGAAGCGCGCCCATTCGCCAAGGGTGAAGGCATCGGGCCGCTGCGCGTCGAGAAAGACGGCATCCTGCCCGCGGACGGCGACCATCCTGAAGTCGGCCGAGACCAGCACCGCCGGCGAAGCGCCGAGCCAGAGGGGCAGCAGCAGGCCCAGGAGCAACGGCACGAGGCCGAGTAGCCGCGTCCGGCTCTGCCACAGGCAGAGCCAGACGATTCCGAAGGCGACGAGGCCGATCGCGATGCCGGGCATGGCGCCGAGAGCAAGATCGGCCGCGGGCAGCGCCGCCGCCCCCCGTGCGATGGCGAGGATGGCGGCGGTACCCCAGCCCATCGGCACCAGCGCGAGCGCATCGAGATGCAGCGGCATCAGCGCATAGGCGGCGAGCCCCCAGGGCAGGACCCAGAAGGCCGTGAGCGGCACCGCCAGCATGTTCGACGGGATCGAATAGAGTTCCAGATGGCCGAAATGATAGGCAACGAAGGGCGCCGTCGCGAGAGAGGCGAGAATGCTCGTCACCGTGACGAGGGCGAAATCCCGCAGGAAGAAGCCGAGCAGGCCGGGGCGATGCGCAAGTGCGGCCATCCGCCGCGCACGTAGCGCCTCATAGCCCGCGATCAGCACCATGACGGCCGCGAAGCTCATCTGGAAGCTCACCCCGGCCAAGGCTTCCGGCTGCAGAAGCAAGATCAGCACGGCGGCCAAGGCGAGGCTGCGCATCGAAATGGCCCGCCGGCCGACGAGCAGGCCGAAGGTCACCAGCGCCGCCATGGCGAAGCTGCGCAGAATGGGCAGATGCATGCCGGTCATCAGCATATAGAATCCGCCGACGGCGAGCGCCGCGCAGGCGGCGATCTCCCGGATCGGCAGGCGCAGAGCCGCCCAGCTCCAGCAGGCGAGCGCCAGTCGGCACGCGGAGAAGACGGTGGTCATGACGATGCCGATGTGCAGGCCGGCGACCGCGAGGATGTGGGACAGGCCGGAGACTGAGAAGGCGTCGCGATCGGCATAGGGCATGGCCGAGCGAATGCCGGTCAGCAGCGTTGCCGCAACCGCGCCGGCGGTGCCCGGAATGGCGGCGAGGATGCGCGCGGCCACCGCCTCCCGCATATGCTGCAGGAAGCCCGCCGGCCCCGTCGCGCGAGGTGCGGCGAGCACGTGGACAGGGCCGAGGGCGAAGCCGATGCCGCCCAGGCCCTGAAAGAAGGCGTCCCGCCGCTGATCCCAGCCACCTGGATAGCTCGGCGCATAGGGGGGCCGCACCAGGGCACGCAGGGCCAGGCGCGTGCCGGGCGCGAGCGGCCGCTGGTCCTTGTCCCGCAACCGCACGCGAAAGCGCCAGGGCAGCACCGGCCCATCCTCCAGACTCAAAGCGCCGAGCAGCACCCGCCGTCCTTGCGGCAGCGGATCGACGGCTGCGACCGTGCCTTCCAGCATGACGGCGCGGCGCGGCAGAACCGGCCAGGCGGGCCGCGCATGGGTGCGCAGATCGGCCGCGAGGAAGCCCAGCACTAGGGCCAGCAGGCAGAGCGCCACGGCGCGGCCATGCAGGCTGCGGCGGGCAAGGAAGAGGCCGGGGACAGCGAGCGCGAGCCCGGCCCAGCCAAACCCGATCGGGGGCAGGCGGGGCAGGCCGAAGAAGATCAGATTGCCCACCCCCATGAAGACGGCGAGCCAGGGCAGAAAACGGCCGTGCTCCGCCGCCTCCCAGTGCTCAAAATGGGCCAGGAGGCGGGCGCCGAGACGCAGACGGACCCGCGAGGCGAAGGGGGCCGCCCCTCGCTCTGCGAGAGTTTCAGCCATGGCGGAAATGCTCTAAGCAGCCGGCATGACCGACACGCCCCGCATCCGCACCCGCTTCGCCCCGAGCCCCACCGGTTTGCTGCACATCGGCGGCGCCCGCACGGCCCTCTTCAACTTCCTCTTTGCCCGCCATCATGGCGGCGAATTCCTGCTGCGCATCGAAGATACCGACCGCGCACGCTCCACCGCGGAAGCGACGCAGGTGATCCTGGACGGTCTCGCCTGGCTCGGCCTCACCGCGGACGCACCGCCCGTCTATCAGACGAGCCGCGAGGCGCGGCACCGCGAGGTGGCGCTGGCCATGCTGGAGCAGGGCAATGCCTATCGCTGCTTCGCGACCAAGGAGGAGTTGGACCAGATGCGCGCCGAGGCGCAGGCCGCCGGCCGGCCGCCGCGCTATGATGGGCGCTGGCGCGACCGCGTGCCGGGCCCGGAGCAGGAGGGCAAGCCCTTCGTCATCCGTCTCCGCGCGCCGCGCGAGGGCGTGACCGAGGTCGAGGACCTGGTGCAGGGCACCGTGCGTGTCGCCAACAGCGAACTCGACGACATGATCATCCTGCGCAGCGATGGCACGCCGACCTATCTGCATGCGGTGGTGGTGGACGACCACGACATGGGCATCACCCACGTCATCCGCGGCGACGACCATCTGACCAATACTTTCCGGCAGACGCAGATCTATCACGCCATGGGCTGGGAGACGCCGCACTTCGCCCATATCCCGCTGATCCATGGCGCCGACGGTGCCAAGCTTTCGAAGCGCCACGGCGCGGTCAGCGTTCTGGAATTCGAGCGCGAGGGCTTCCTGCCGGAGGCCCTCTGCAACTACCTGCTGCGCCTTGGCTGGGGCCATGGCGACGCGGAAATCCTCAGCCGGGATGAGGCGATCGCGCTCTTCGACCTGGACGGCGTGGGCCGTGCCGCGAGCCGGATGGATTACGCCAAGCTGACCCATCTCAACGGCGTCTGGCTGCGGCAGGCGGATGACGCGCGGCTGGCGGAGGACGTCATCCGTCGGCTTTCCGAAAATCGCGACCTGACGCTGGACGAGACGGCGCGCGGCCGCATCCTGACGCTGATGCCGGCCCTGAAGGAGCGGGCGAAGACGCTGGTGGAACTGGCTCAGGCCGCTGCCTTCCTGGCGCGCCCCCTGCCCCTGCCCTTCGAGCCCAAGGCCGAAGCCCAGCTGACCCCGGAGGCGCGGGAGATGCTGGCGGCGCTGGCGGAGATGCTCGCCGAGACCGAATTCACCACGGAAGGTGTGGATGCCGCGCTGCGGGCCTTCGCCGAGGCGCAGGGTAAGAAGCTCGGCCAGGTGGCGCAGCCGCTGCGCGCGGCGCTGACCGGCAGCACGACGAGCCCGCCGATCGACGCGACGCTCGCCGCCCTCGGCCGCACCGAGGCGCTGGCGCGCATCGCCGCCGTCAGCCAGGTCTGAGGAAAGAGGACGCCGATGCGCCACCTGCTCGCGATCGAAGGCCTGTCGCCGCTCGTCATTGGGGACCTGCTCAACCTCGCCGAGAGCTATGCGCTGCTCAACCGCTCCGGCAAGACGCAGCGCGACCGGCTGCGCGGGCGCACCCTGATCAACCTCTTCTTCGAGGACAGCACGCGCACGCGCACCAGCTTCGAACTGGCGGGCAAGCGCCTGGGCGCCGACGTCATCAACATGTCGGTCTCCACCTCCTCGGTGAAGAAGGGGGAGACGCTGCTCGACACTGCAGCGACGCTGAACGCTATGCAGTGCGACCTGCTGGTGGTGCGGCACGACCAGTCCGGCGCGCCGAACCTGCTGGCACAGAAGGTGGAAGCGGCCGTCATCAACGCGGGCGACGGGATGCACGAGCACCCGACCCAGGCGCTGCTCGATGCGCTGACCATCCGCCGGCATCGCGGCAAGCTGGAAGGCCTCACCATCGCCATCTGCGGTGACGTGGCGCATAGCCGCGTCGCCCGCTCCAACATCCACCTGCTCAACGCCATGGGCGCACATGTCCGCGTGGTCGGCCCGCCGACGCTGATGCCGAACAGCATCGCGGCGCTGGGCGTCACGGTGTTTCACGACATGCCGGCTGGACTTGCGGGTGCGGACGTGATCATGATGTTACGATTGCAGAAAGAACGTATGTCCCGCAACCTGGTTCCGAGCGCGCGCGAATATTTCCGCTTCTTCGGCCTCGACGCGCAGGCGCTGGCGGCCGCGAAGCCGGATGCCCTGGTGATGCATCCCGGGCCGATGAACCGCGGCGTCGAAATCGACAGCGCCGTCGCCGACGACCCCGACCACAGCGTGATCCGCGAGCAGGTGGAGATGGGTGTTGCCGTGCGCATGGCGGTGCTCGACATGCTGTCCCGACCGCCGGCAGCCCCACTCGGAGGGCGCCACTGATGGACGGCATGATGACGACGGCGCTGCGCGACACGGTGATTGCCGGCGCCCGGGTGATCGACCCCGCGAACGGCCATGACGCGATCGCCGACGTGCTGATCCAGCGGGGGCGCATCGCCGATATCGGCCGCGGCCAGGGCCGGCCCGAGGGTGCGGAGACGGTGGACGGGCAGGACGCGGTGCTGTGCCCTGGCCTGGTCGACATGCGCGTCGAACTCGGCGAGCCGGGGCGGGAATATCGCGAGACGGTGAAGTCCGTGGCACGGGCCGCCGCGGCCAGCGGCATCACCAGCCTCTGCGCCCTGCCCGATTCGAAGCCCGCGACGGACGATCCGGCCCTGGTGCGCGCGCTGATCGCCCGCGGCGAAGAGACCGGCAGCCTGTCCATCCTGCCCTATGGTGCGGTGACACGCGGCTGCGGCGGTGAGCAGATGGCCGAGCTTGGCCTGCTGCGCGAAGCCGGCGCCGTCGGCTTCAGTGAAGGCGGACGCACCATTGGCCCGGCACGGCTGATGCGCCTCGTCCTCTCCTATACCCGCGCCTTCGGCGGCATCGTGGTGCAGCACCCGGAGGAACCGTCGCTCTCCGAGGGCGGCTGCGCGACCGAAGGCGAACTCGCGACCCGTCTCGGCCTGCCGGCCATCCCGGCGGCGGCCGAAGCAATCCAGGTGGCGCAGGACATCGCGCTCGCCCGCATCACCGAGGGCCGGCTGCACTTCGCCCATGTCTCGACGGCGGAAGCCCTGGCGCTGATCCGCGCCGCCAAGGCCGAGGGCCTCGCCGTCACCTGCGATACCGCCCCGCCCTATTTCGACCTCAACGAAATCGCCATCGGCGAATTCCGCACCTATGCCAAGCTCTCCCCGCCGCTGCGGACGGAGGTCGACCGGCAGGCGGTGGTGGCCGCTCTCGCCGATGGCACGATCGATGCCGTGGCCTCCGACCATCAGCCGCGCGATGCCGATGACAAGCGCCTGCCCTTCGCCCTTGCCTCCGCCGGGGGCGCCGGGCTCGCGACGCTGCTGCCGATCACGCTCGCCCAGGTGCAGAGCGGCCAGATTAGCCTCATGCGCGCGATCGCCTTGCTGACGGCGGGGCCGGCGCGGGTCCTCGGCGTGGAAGCCGGTCGGATTGCGCGCGGCGCGGCCGCCGATCTCTGCCTCTTCCATCCCGACCGGGCTTGGAAGATCGAGGCCGGGAAGCTGCCCGGCAAGTCGCAGAACACGCCCTTCGACGGCCGTGCCGTGGAGGGCCGTGTCCTTGGAACATGGAAAGCCGGCCGGAGGGTCTTCGGATGAACCACGTGCCGCCGCTTGCCTGCCTTCTCGGCTATCTCCTGGGCAGCATTCCCTTCGGGCTCATCCTGACGCGCCTCGGCGGCGCCGGTGACATCCGCAAGATCGGCTCGGGCAATATCGGCGCCACCAACGTGCTGCGCACGGGGCGGAAGGGCTTGGCCGCCGCTACCCTTCTGCTCGATGGGCTGAAGGGCGCGGCCGCCGTGCTGATCGCCGCCAATCTGTGGGGCGGGACGGACGGCCATGCCGGGCTTTGGGCCGGCTTCTTCGCCGTTCTCGGCCACATGTTCCCGGTCTGGCTGGGCTTCCGTGGCGGCAAGGGGGTGGCGACCGGCCTGGGTGTCGCGCTGGCCGCCTGTTGGCCCGAAGGCGCCCTGATGTGCCTCATCTGGCTCGCCGGCGCCAAGCTCACCAAAATCTCCTCGGCCTCGGCGCTGGCCGCCTTCGTCGCCTCGCCCTTCCTCGCCTGGATCTTCGCAGGGCCCGCGCATGCGCTGCTGGCATTGGCCGTCACGCTGCTGGTCCTCGCCCGCCACCACGCCAATATCCGCCGGCTGCTGACCGGCACGGAACCCCGGATCGGCGCCGCATGACCGCGCCCCCCTCCGATCTCGCGGCACATCTGCGGCTCGCGCGCACGGAGGGGGTGGGACCGGTCGGCTATCGCAGGCTGCTGCAACGGTTCGGCTCGCCCCAGGCGGCGCTGGCGGCCCTGCCCGACCTCGCCCGCGCGGCTGGCCGCAGCCGCCTGCCTCTGCCGAGCCCGGGCGAGATCGAGGACGAGATCGCCGCCACCCACCGGCTCGGCGGCCGTTTCCTGATGCCGCACATGGCAGACTATCCGGTGCTGCTCGCCCGTATCTCCGATCCGCCGCCGGCGCTCGCCGTGCTCGGCAACCCCGCCTGCCTCAGCGGCCGGGCCGCAGGGGTCGTGGGCAGCCGCAACGCCTCCTCCAACGGCCGCCACATCGCGGCCGATATCGCGGCCGGTCTGGCGGTCGCCGGCATCACCGTCGTCTCCGGCATGGCCCGCGGCATCGACGCGGCCGCTCATGAGGCGGCGCTGCAAACCGCCGGAGGGGTGACGGTCGCGGCCGTCGCCGGCGGCCTCGACAGGCCCTACCCGCTCCACCATGCCGCCCTTCAGACCCAGATCGCCGAGCGCGGCGCGGTGGTGACGGAAGCACCCCTCGGCACCGAGCCCCAGGCCCGGCACTTCCCCCGCCGCAACCGGGTGATCGCCGGCCTCGCCCTCGGGATCGTCGTGGTCGAGGCGGCCCGGCAATCGGGCAGTCTGATCACCGCGCGCCTCGCTCTCGAAAACGGGCGGGAGGTCTTCGCCGTGCCAGGCTCGCCCCTCGACCCGCGCACCCAGGGATCGAATGATCTCATCCGTCAGGGGGCGGCATTGGTGGAGAACGCCGCCGACGTGCTTGCACTTTTGCCCGAAGGCAGCACGGATCTCCTCTCGATGAGCGCGGACAGCCGGGATGCGGAGACGGTTCGGGAGGAGCCGCCGGCGAGCCCCGAGGCCGTGGAGCGGGCACGCCACACCCTGTTGCCGCTATTGAGCTTCGCGCCGACATCGGTTGACGATCTGCTCCGACGCTGCCAGTTCACGGAGAGAGCCGCCCTCGTGGCCGCCTTGCTGGAGCTTGAACTCGGTGGCTTCGTCGAGTCCCTGCCCGGCAATCGGGTCGCCCTGCTCGCCGCGTAGGGGTGGATTGGCGCCTAGTTCAGGATCAGCATGTCGGACGTCGTCGTCGTCGAATCACCCGCCAAAGCCAAGACGATCAACAAGTATCTGGGCGATGGCTATACCGTGCTCGCGAGCTTCGGCCATGTCCGTGACCTGCCGCCGAAGGACGGCAGCGTGCGCCCGGATCAGGACTTCGCGATGGACTGGGAGGCCGACGAGCGCGGCAGCCGCCAGGTCTCGGCCATCGCCAAGGCGATCAAATCCGGCACGACCCTCTATCTCGCGACCGACCCGGACCGTGAGGGCGAGGCGATCTCCTGGCACGTGCGTGCCATGCTGGAAGACCGCCGGGCGCTGAAGAACGTCACGGTTCGCCGCGTCACCTTCAACGAGATCACCCGCAACGCTGTCGCTGCCGCCATGAAGGCGCCGCGCGAGCTGGACCAGCCGCTGATCGAGGCCTATCTCGCCCGCCGCGCGCTCGATTACCTGGTGGGCTTCACCCTCTCCCCCGTGCTGTGGCGGAAGCTGCCCGGCAGCCGCAGCGCCGGCCGCGTGCAGTCCGTCGCTCTCCGCCTGGTCTGCGAGCGCGAGGCCGAGATCGAAGCTTTCCGGGCGCGTGAATATTGGACGATCGAGGCGCTGCTGACGACGCCGGGCGGCGCCCCCTTCACCGCACGCCTCACCCATCTCAAGGGAAAGAAGCTCGATCAGTTCGACCTGCCGAACCAGGCGGCGGCGGAAGCCGCCCGCGCCGCCGTGCAGGCCGGCGACTTTGCGGTCGCCTCCATCGAGCGGAAGCGCGTGCGGCGCAATCCGATGCCGCCCTTCACCACCTCCACCTTGCAGCAGGAGGCGAGCCGCAAGCTCGGCTTCGGCGCGCAGCAGACGATGCGCATCGCGCAGCAGTTATATGAGGGCGTGGACCTGGGCGGCGAGACGGTCGGTCTCATCACCTATATGCGGACCGACGGCGTGCAGATGGCGCGCGAGGCGATCACCGCCATCCGCGGCCATGTGAAGGAGGCTTTCGGCGCCGACTATCTGCCGGCGGCGCCGCGCGAATACTCCACCCGCGCCAAGAACGCCCAGGAGGCGCACGAGGCCGTCCGCCCGACCGACGTGAGCCGCCAGCCGGACCGGGTGGCGCGCTATCTGAGCCAGGACCAGGCGCGTCTCTACGAGCTGATCTGGAAGCGGGCCGTCGCCTCCCAGATGACCCAGGCGGAGTTCGACCAGGTCGTGGTCGACATGAAGGACGCGGCCGGGGACACGCTGCGCGCCAATGGCTCCCTGCTCGCCTTCGACGGCTTCCTGAAGCTCTATCGCGAGGACCGCGACGACCAGGCGGAGGAGGACGACGAGAGCCGCGTGCTACCGCCGATGAGCGAGGGCGACCCACTGGCGCAGCGCGAGGTGAAGGCCAGCCAGCATTTCACCCAGCCGCCGCCGCGCTACACCGAGGCCTCACTGGTGAAGAAGATGGAGGAACTCGGCATCGGCCGCCCCTCCACCTATGCCTCTACCCTCTCCGTGCTGCGCGACCGCAACTACGTGAAGCTGGAGCAGAAGCGGCTGATCCCAGAGGATCGCGGCCGGCTGGTCACCGCCTTCCTCTCGAGCTTCTTCAATCGCTACGTGGATTACGGCTTCACCGCCAATCTCGAGGAGAAGCTGGACGAGATTTCCGACGGCCGGGCCGACTGGCGTGCCGTGATGCGCGCCTTCTGGCACGACTTCTCGGAAGCCGTGGACCAGACGAAGGACCTCAAGATCTCCGACGTCATCAACGCGCTGGACGAGGATCTCGGCCGCCACTTCTTCCCACCGACGGCGGATGGCAGCGATCCGCGCCTCTGCCCGGCCTGTGGCACGGGGCGCCTCGGCCTGAAGCTCGGGCGGCATGGCAGTTTCATCGGCTGCTCCAACTACCCGACCTGCCAATACACGCGCCGCCTCGCCGTCTCCGGCGGCGAAGAGGGTGAGGAGACGCTCAAGGAGGGCATGCGCGTCCTCGGCCAGGACCCGGAGACCGGCGAGGACGTGACGGTGCGGCGCGGGCCCTACGGCCTTTATGTGCAGCTCGGCGAGCCGCCGGCGCCCTCCCCCGAGGATAAGAAGGCCAAGAAGGAGAAGCCCAAGCGCATGTCCCTGCCGCGGGGCGTGGACGGCGAGAGCATCACGCTGGATCAGGCGCTTGGCCTGCTCAGCCTGCCGCGCCTCATCGGCCTGCACCCCGAGACGGGCGAGCCAATGGAAGCCGCGATTGGTCGCTTCGGCCCTTACATCAAGATGGGCTCGGTCTATGCGTCGCTGGACCGGGACGACGACGTGCTGACGGTGGGGGCCAACCGCGCCGTCGATCTGCTGGCCAAGAAGCTCGCCAGCGTCCGCAGCCTCGGCGCCCATCCCAAGGATGGCGAGGGCATTCTGGTGAAGAAGGGGCGCTTCGGCCCCTATGCCCAGCACGGCAAGATGGTGGCGAACCTGCCGCGCAATGTCTCAATGGACGACATCACACTGGATGAGGCGGTCGCGCTCCTGGCCGAGAAAGGCAAGGAGCTGAAGCCCAAGGGGGCTGCCGCCCGGGGCAAGGCCACGAAGGGCGGCAAGGCCGTGAAATCCGCCGAGACTGCGGCGCCGAAGCCGAAGAAGGCTGCCCCCAAGAAGGCCACGGCGAAGAAGCCTGCCGCCGCGAAGAAGCCGGCGTCCCGCAAGACGACGGCCAAACCCGCGAGCGAGGCGGCCGAATGATGGCGACCTCTTGACCAAGACCGCCCGCAAGAAGCCGAAAGCGAAGCGGGAGCCGCAGGCGCCCGCGCCCTCCCGCCCCTTTCCCTCCCGCGAGCAGATCCGCGAGTTCCTGGGCCAGAGCACCGGCCGCATGGGCAAGCGGGAGCTGCTGCGCGCCTTCGGCCTCGGGCCGGAGCATCACGTCGCCATGCGCCAGGTGCTGAAGGACATGGCGCAGAAGGGAGAGCTGGCGCCGGCCGGGCACAAGCGCTTCACCGCGCCCTCCGGCCCCGTGGTGCCGCGCATGCCCGACCGGGGCGTGCCGCATCACCCTGCCCCCGCGCGCTTCACCGGCCGGCGGCCGCAGGGCCGGCTGCCGGATGCCATCATCGTCGAGATCACCGGCATCGATACCGAAGGAGATGCGATCGGTCGCCCCGCCGAATGGCGCGGCGACGGTCCGGCGCCCACCATCTTCATGCAACCCGAGGGACGCGGCCAGGCCGCGCTCGCTCCCGGCCAGCGCGTGCTGGCGCGCATCCGCCCCATCGGCAGCGCGCATGGGGCACGGAAATACGAAGGCCGCACGCTGCGCCGAATCGAGGGCACGCCCGGCCGTGTCATCGGCATCTTCCGCAAGCGCGGCAGCCTCATGCGCATCGAGCCCACCGACAAGAAGGTGAAGGCCGAATGGGTGGTGCCGCCGGGCGAGAACGCCGGCGCCGAAGACGGCGAGATCGTGCGCGGCGAGCCGCTGCCCATGGGCGGCCTCGGCCTCAAGCCCGCCCGCGTGGTGGAGCGTCTCGGTGACGCCTCCAGCGCCCGCGCCGTCAGCCTGCTGGTCATCGCAACGCTCGACATTCCCGACGCCTTCACCTCCGAAGTGCTGGCGGAGGCCGAACGGGCCCGCGGCGTCGGCCCTGACGGACGAGAGGATCTGCGGCAGATCCCGCTCGTCACCATCGACGGCGCCGATGCGCGGGACTTCGACGATGCCGTCTTCGCCGAGCCGGAGGGCGATGGCTACCGCCTGCTCGTCGCCATCGCCGATGTCTCGCATTACGTGAAGACCGGCAGCGCGCTCGACCGCTCCGCCCGCGACCGCGGCAACTCGGTCTATTTCCCCGACCGCGTCGTGCCGATGCTGCCGGAAGCCCTTTCCAACGGCTGGTGCAGCCTGCGGCCGAACGAGGATCGCGCCTGCCTTTTTGCCGAGATGCGCATCGGCGCGGACGGGCGGAAGATCTCCCACCGCTTCGGCCGCGGCCTGATGCGCTCGGCCGCCCGGCTGACCTATGAGGAGGTGCAGGAGGCGCGCGATACGGGCCGGGAGACGCCGGGCCTGCCACTCGCCGATCTCTATGGCGCCTTTTCCAAGCTTCTCGGCGCGCGGCGGCAGCGCGGCACGCTCGACCTCGACCTGCCGGAATGGAAGGTGGCATTGGACGCGGAGGGGCGGGTTGCGAGCGTCACAAAGCGCCAACGGCTCGACAGCCACCGGCTGATCGAAGAATTCATGGTGCTGGCCAACATCGCGGCGGCCGAAGAACTGGAACGTCTGCACCGCCCCGTCGTCTATCGCGTCCACGCGCCGCCCTCGGAGATTAAACTCGAGGGCTTGCGCACCTATCTGCACGGCATGAGCATTTCTCTGCCGCCCGGCGACCAGATCCATCCGCGGGACCTCGATGCGGTGCTCGCCCGCGTCGCCGGCACCGAGGAGGCACCGCTCGTCAACGATGCGGTGCTGCGCAGCCAGTCCCAGGCGGAATACAGCCCGGAGAACATCGGCCATTTCGGCCTGGCATTGACCCGCTACGCCCATTTCACGAGCCCAATTCGCCGCTACGCGGATTTGCTTGTCCACCGCTCCCTGATCGCAGGCCTGGACCTCGGCCAGGATGGGTTGCGGGCCGAGGAGGCCGCCCATCTGGAAGACATCTGCGCGCACATCACGGCGACCGAGCGGCGCGCGGCCCAGGCCGAGCGCGACGCCATCGACCGCTACATGGCCGCCTTCATGGCAGACAAGGTCGGCTGCATATTTGATGCGCGGATTTCCGGTGTGACGCGTTTCGGTCTCTTCGTTACTTTGCTGGACACGGGCGCCAGCGGAATGATTCCCCTGAGCGGCCTCCCCGATGATTTCTGGATGCACGACGAAGCAACCCAAAGCCTGAGCGGCAAGCGCAGCCGGATGGTCTTTCATCTGGCGCAGACCGTGTCGGTACGGCTGGCCGAAGCGCGGCCGGTGACCGGGGGGCTGCTGTTCCAGATTCTCGGCAGCCCCGGCCGCGCGGAGCGCCCCGGCCCTCAGGCGCGAGGCGGCGGCAAAAAGCCCCGTATGCGCCGGCAGTGACGCGACGCGCCTTTCTCTGCCTCCTGTTCCTCAGCCTGCCTTTTCGGGCGGAAGCTCAAAGCAACTGGAACCAGGCCCTGGCGGGTAGCGTCTATGGCGCGGCCTTCGCCTTCATGCAGCCGCGAACCCTCGCCCCCATTCCCATGGCGGACCTCACGCTCTGGGGCCTGCGCGGATTGACCGCGCTCGACCCTTCCGTCGCTCCGGCGATGACCGCGCATCAGATCACGCTCTATAGCCGCGGGCAGCCGGCGCTCAGCCTGCCGCTGCCGAAAGGCGAGGATGCGACTGCCTGGGGCGCGCTCGCGGCGCTCCTCTGTAACCGGGCGACGGCGCTCTCCCCGGCCGTGGCCGCCGCCGGCACCGGCGGCATCGTGACGAGCTTCTTCGACGAGTTGTTCAATCACCTCGATCCCTATTCGCGTTATGTCGCGCCCGATTCGCAGACGACGGACATCCCGCCCGCGGATCCCGGCCTCAGCCTGCGCAACCAGGGCCGACACGTCGTGGTGGAGAGCGTGACGCCAGGCGGCCCCGCGGACCGCGCCGGCATCCGCCCCGGCGACCGCGTGCTCGCGATCGACGGGGTGGCGACGCGGGGGGAGGACCTCTACACCCTGAACGGCGCGCTGACCGGGGCCGAGGGATCCCAGGTTTCGCTGCGCGTCGAACCGCGGCGCGGGCGGGTGCGTAACCTGTCGATGATCCGCACCGCGGCGACCCCTGCCACCGTCTTCTCGCAGCAGCAGGGGTCGAACCTGCTCATCCAGATCACCGGTTTCGACCCCGGCACGGCCGCCGCCTTCCAGGCGCAGCTCGCCGCCGGCCTCGCCGCGTCGCCCCCGCCCTCCGGCCTCATCCTCGACCTGCGGGGCAATCGCGGCGGGTTGCTGGAGCAGGCGGTGACGGTTGCCGACAGCCTCATCCCGCGCGGCACGATCGCCCAGGCCGTCGGGCGCGACCCGGAAGCCGACCAGCTATGGCGCGCGACGGGCCAGAACCTGTCCGGCGCGCTGCCGGTCGCCGTGCTGGTGGACGGGCGCACCGCGAGTGCCGCGGAGGTGCTGTCGGCCGCCATCGCCGACGACGGGCGCGGCGTCGTCATCGGCAGCGCCACCTTCGGCAAGGGTTTGGTGCAGGCGGCGACGCAGCTGCCGGACGGCGGCCATCTTCTGGTGACCTGGGCCCGGCTTCTCGCCCCGCTCGGCTGGCCGCTGCAGGGGCTCGGGGTGCTGCCGCAAGTCTGCACCAGCGGGGATGCGACCGCGGTCGAGAGCCAGTTGCAGGCGCTCTCCGCCGGGCAGCAGCCCCTGGCGCCTGCGCTGCAGGCCGAGCGCGCGGCCCGGCCGGGCATCACCCTGCCGCAGATCCTGCAACTGCGCGACGCCTGCCCCGCCGCCCTCGGCTCCTCGCTCGACCTGCAGGCGGCGCAGTTCCTGCTCTCGACGCCGCCCGCCTATCAGGCAGCGCTCATCCGGCCCTGAGCCTCACACTGGCACATGCCGGCGCGTGGGCGAGCCGAGTTCGAGGATGGGCCCGGCCGGCACCACCCCCGTCGGGTTGATCATGTCATGGCTCTGGTAATAGTGGCCTTTGATGTGTTGGAAATTCACCGTCGCGGCGACAGCGGGCGCCTGGTAGAGGGCGCGGGTATAGTCCCAGAGTTCGGGATAGTCCGCGAGCCGGCGCAGGTTGCACTTGAAGTGGCCGACATAGACCGAATCGAAGCGGATGAGCGTGGTGAAGAGCCGCCAATCGGCTTCCGTCACCAGATCGCCGCACAGAAAGGCGCGGGTTGTCAGCCGCTCCTCCAGCCAGTCCAGGGTTTCGAAGAGCGGGAAGACGCCCTCCTCATAAGCCTCCTGGCTGGTGGCGAAGCCCGCCTTGTACACTCCGTTGTTCACCGTGTCGTAGATGCGGCTGTTGAGCGCGTCGATCTCGGCCCGCAGCGCCTCGGGGTAGTAATCACCCGGCCGCGCGCCGAGACCGTCGAAGGCATGGCCCAGCATGCGGATGATCTCGGCGCTTTCGTTGCTGACGATGGTGCGGCGCTGGCTGTCCCACAACACGGGCACGGTGACGCGGCCGGAGAAGCGGGGATCGGCCCGGCAATAGACATCGAAGAGGGTCGCCGCCCCCTCCGGATCGGCGACCACCCCGGGCGCGGGATCGAAGGTCCAGCCGCGCTCACGCATCACCCAGTTGACGACGGAGACGGGGATCATCTCTTCCAGCCCCTTGAGGGCGCGGAAGATCAGGGTGCGATGCGCCCAGGGGCAAGCAAGCGAGACATAGAGGCGGTAGCGCCCGGCCTCCGCCGGGAAGCCGCCCTCTCCGCTCGGGCCCGGGCTGCCGTCCGGCGTGACCCAGTTGCGGAAGCGCGTGACCGTGCGCTGGAAGCGCCCGCCATGGGACTTCGTGTCGTACCAGCCGGTATGCCAGACGCCGTCTTCCGCATAGCCCATCGCCCTGCTCCTTCCGTTCGCGCATCGTCGCAGACTTGGCCTGCCCCGGCGCCGGAGGCAAGCGCGATAGGGAACCGCCCCCGGCAAACTCGGGTGTTGCACCGCGCGCGGGATGGCGATAAACGACCGCTAACGCCGGCATAGCTCAGGGGTAGAGCAACTGATTCGTAATCAGTAGGTCGTAGGTTCAATTCCCACTGCCGGCACCATTTTCAAAATTCCGCCTGACCTGTTGACGTTTGAACGGCGCGTGGCTTCGTGTCGGCACCTTGCGGGTTTCCGCCACATTCCTCTGGTCTTCGGCATGCGCACGCCCGCAGGCGTGCCGCAACAGATCATGAGGCATTCATGCGCCGTCAGTTTCTGGCTCTTCTTCCCTTGGCTCTGGCCGGCTGTGTCGTCACTCCCGTCGCGCCGCCACCCAACCCCTTTCCGCCGCCGCCACCGCCGCGCGTCGAGGTAATCCCTCCGCCACCACGTCCCTATCTCGTGTGGGAGCCGGGGCACTGGCACTGGAACGGCGCGACCTATGTATGGATCGGCGGACATTACATCGAACGGGTCGCGGGCCGGCGCTGGCAGCCGCCGCACTGGGCTTGGAGAGGTGGCAATTGGGTTTGGATCCCAGGCCACTGGGTGTGAAGCGTCTCACTACTTTCTGACTGCGGGTCTCTTCGCACGCCACCGCGTGCGAAGAGCGCAGCGGCTACTGCTCGAACGGCAGGACGCCGCCGATGCGTGCGGCGAGGCGCGCCGTCTCCGCCTCCGTCTCCTGCTCGTCCTCGGCCAGCCGGCATTCATCCGCGTCATCGCCGAGGCAGACCGGGCAGCGCCTCGGCGCGCCCCCGCCCCATCCGTCCTTCCAAGTGTCACAATGCCAGCAGACCATGGTCGGCACCCCGAGGTGAAGCAGCCTGTGCTTCTGCACGGTTGAGCTTGCGCGCGCCTTACGGCGACGTTCTGCATCCGCCCCGCTTGACGGGCCGCATTTTCGCGCCCACGGTCGCCGCTGGGAGAAACGAACATGGCGCGCATCGAAATCAACATTCGCGGGCTTTTCGCGACGCCCGTGGCCGCCGTCGAACTGCCGGACGCGGAGGCGCGCAATGCGGAGCTCCGCCGTATTATCCTCGAGCACCGCGCGGCCCATCCCTCCGTCCAGGCGTCCAATGCGGGCGGCTGGCATTCGGATCGCGGCTTCGCCGAGTGGGGTGGCCCGCGGGCTGCAGAAGTGCTCGCCGCCGCGCGCCAGGTCGCCAACCGCATGACGGCGGATCGCCACGGGCAGCCGGTGACGCCCGCCTGGGTGACGCAGGCCTGGGCCAACGTCAACGGGCCGGGAGACGCCAATATCTGTCACTACCATCCGGGCAGCTTCTGGTCTGGCACCTATTACGTGGATGACGGTGGCTGTGCGGAGGACCCGTCGCTCGGAGGAGAGTTCGAGATGATCGATCCCCGTGGACCAGGCCCGGGCATGTATGCGCCGGGGCTGAAATTCGCCGGGGAAGACGGCGCCTCTGTCGGCTCTGGTGAGACCATCCGGCCCCGCCCCGGCCTTCTCTTTCTCTTTCCCTCCTGGCTCTTCCACCAGGTGCGGCCCTATCGCGGCCAGGCGCTGCGCATCTCCATCGCCTTCAACCTTGCCCTGGCCCAGCCCGTCGGCATCGGCGCCTAAGTTTCGACCTGCAGGATCGCTGTTCGATGGACATTCTCCGCCCCGCCTCCCGCCGCCAACAAGAAATCGTCGGTCTCGTGCGCGAAAAGGGCCGTGTTTCGGTCGAAGACCTGGTTGCACGCTTTGGCGTGACACCGCAGACCATCCGGCGTGACCTCAACGATCTCTCCGAAGCGCGGCTGATTACCCGCACCCATGGCGGCGCGGTCGTCGCTTCGGGCGTCGAAAACCTCGCCTACGAGGCGCGCAAGCTGGTCGCGCAATCGAACAAGCGCCGCATCGGCGAAGCCGCAGCCAAGCTCATTCCCGACCACTCCTCGCTCTTCATCAATCTTGGCACGACGACGGAAGAGGTGGCGCAAGCGCTGGTCGGACATACCGGGCTGCTCGTCATTACCAACAACATCAACGTTGCCAACCTGCTCTATCGCAATAGCTCGATCAACGTGGTGATCGCGGGCGGCACCATCCGGCCCACCGACGGCGGCGTGGTGGGGCAGATGGCGGCGGATGCCATACGCCAGTTCAAGGTGGATCTCGCCATCATCGGCACTTCGGCAATCGACGAAGACGGCACCCTTCTGGATTACGATGTGCGCGAAGTGCAAGTTTCGCGCGCCATAATCGAAAATGCGCGCCAGGTGGTGCTGGTCACCGATCAGACCAAGTTCAGCCGTCGCGCGCCGGTGCGGATCGCCCGGCTGGACGAGATTCATACGCTGGTGACCGATAAAGTTCCTTCGAAAATGACTGAAATTTTCCAAAGACTTGGAATCCAGATCATCGAGACCGGCGGAGAATGGGAGGAAGAAGCCGACTGAACTCTCGGCGCGCGCGATTTTCGTATTGTGCGCGCTTTGATCGCTTGCGCTTTCGGAAATTTCGTGTTTAGGTCCCTTCAAGAGCGCAGGCCACATGCGCTTCGGGAGACGAAACGCCGGTGAACACGGACTCTGCATCGCAGATCTACGACCTTGCCGTGATTGGCGGTGGCGTGAACGGCTGCGGCATCGCGCGGGACGCGACGGGTCGGGGCTGGCGCGTCTTCCTCTGCGAGCAGCGGGACCTCGCCTCGGGCACCTCCTCCGCCTCCACCAAGCTCATCCATG
>NZ_BAAFHE010000013.1:0-130314 GCF_054665075.1 Acidisoma sp. 7E03 | reverse complement strand
GCTACTCTCGCTGGCCTGCACGTCGTCGCTTTCGCCTGTTTCATGATGAAGCAGGCCGCTCTCCTCATCCCAGGTGCATAACACCCTCTAGCCCCGGCACCGCGGCTTGCATCCGCCGCGGCCGTCACAGCTGCGTGAAGCCACGCCTTCTGCACTCGATCGGTTTACTTCGGCGGCGTCAGCCCCAGCGTCCGCCCGGCATAGCCGGCCGCATCGAAATAGCGTTCGCCGCCGACCGTCTGGACCTCCACGACCGTGCGGTGGCCCTGTGCGTCTGGCGCGGACAGTTCCCGGCCGTGCTGCCAGGCGGGCGTCTTGCCGCCGGTGAAGGCCTCCGTAAGGACACGCCCCACCAGCTTGCCGGTATCGGGAATCTGCAGCTGCAGAATATGGGCCATGGTCTTGCCGAGGTCGGCGTTGCTCGTCGGTGCCTCGTCCACGAAATGGCTCTTGAAATCCGGCCCGCTGGCGCCGCCCACCGTCGCCGTATCGGCACGGGAAAAGCTGCCGTGCATACCCTGGCCCTGCTGCAGCCCGGTATCGGCGATCTCTGCCCCGCAAATGAGCGGCGTCTTGCAGCCGGTCGTGAAGCTGCGGAAATTGACGACGATGGAGGGAATGGGCGTCACCGCCGAGCCCTGCAGGTCGATCACCGCGATCGGCAAGGTGCCCGGGATCGTCCCGAGCGTCTCGGAGACGAAGAGGCCGCTCACGTAATCCTCGGCGGAAAGGATGTCGACCACCTTGCGCGCCAGAGCCTTGTCGCCGTCGGGCAGATAGACGAGGTCGGAGCCGCCATTGGCCGCCACCACCACCTTCGGCTGCGCGGCCGTGCCGCCGATCAGCCCGTTGCCCTTGGAAGGATGGCTGCCGGTCGCCACGGGCGCGTATTTCGCATCCGGGTCGAGCAGCGGCATGTCCAGCCCATGGGCGATGTCGAGCGCCAGGAACCCCGGCGGCAGGAAATGGGGCACCACGTCGCCGTAGCTCTGCGTCGCGGCGAAGCTCGTCTTGCTGTCCTTGGAGATGGTGGAGAAGCCATGGTCCGAGGCGACGATCACGTCCGTCGTCTTGTCCAGTCCTTGCGCCTTCAACGCGGCAAGCAGCGTCGCCAGATCATGATCGGCGTTCTTGATGGCGGCGACGGAGGTCGGGCCATCGATGCCGGGGGTCAGCGTGTTCAGGCTGTCGCCCTGGTTATGCTGCGTCCCGTCCGGATCGCGGGACCAGAACACCATCATGAAGGGTTTGGCGCGCTGCTTGAACAGCGGCAGCACCACTTTCGTCGCGACGGCGACGAAGTAATCCTGCTGGGCGGTATTGGGCGTCAGCGTGCCGGGCGTCTTGAAGTCTCCGGCTTTGGCATTGGCGCCCCGCGGCGTCGCCGCGAGCGGCAGGGCCGCCGCCGTCATCAGCTTCTGCATCTCTGCGTCCAGCGGAATGCCGATGGGCTTTCCTTTCGGGCTGACATGGCCCGTGGAATCGTCGACCACGATGGTGCTGCCCACGGTCTGCTTGTTGGCGTCTGCACTTGTGTGGTCAAAGATCAGGGACGGGCCCAGCTTGCCGATGGTCGCCGTGCTCATGCCGGCGAGCCGCGCGGCCTTCATCACCGTCTCCTGGTTCAGGTAGTCGCCTTCGAAATGCTCGTCGACGTCACCCAGAACCGGGTCGGATTCGAGGAAGGGGGTCAGGCTGCCGCCGGCACCGGGCACCTGGAAACCCGCGTCGATGGTGTTGGAAAAATCGCCCGTGTCGCCCAGCTTGTGGCCGGTTGCCATGGCGGAGGCATTTGCCGTCGTAAAGGTCGGAAACATGGAATGCGTATTGGCGAAGCGCACCCCTTCATGTTCCAGGGCATAGAGGGCGGGGGCGGTTTCCGGGGTGATCATGCCCGGTCGCAGCCCGTCCGCCACGAAGAGAAGCACGCTGTGCGGTGGGCTCTCTGCCCGCGCGGCGCCGGGCACCATCGGGGGCAGACTCAGAGTCCAGCTGAGACAGGCGAGTGTCCAACGGTGTTTCATGGCCGCCCCTCTTCAATCCTCGATCGTTCCGGATTAGGAGGGTGCCGCCCGGCTGTCTTGCGACAGATTTATGACGCTTTCGGCTCAGCCCGGCCAAGCGGAATGGCGGATGACGCTGCAGAAATTGCCGCGATGGAAATGCGGTTCCTTGTCGGCAATCACATCGGCCTTCACATTGCCGAAGGTCGTGTCCGGCTTGTGTTTGATGCCGTCGTAGAAGGCCTGGATGATGTCCTCCTTGAAACGCGGCGTGCGGGGAAAGGCGCGTACCACCGCCTCACGCTCGGCCTCCGAATACTGCTGATAGGTCAGGCCCAGCACGTCCATCTCCACGCCGGCCGTTACCAGCGCCACTATCGGGTGCATGTGCTGCGGCACGCCGGGCGTGGTGTGCAGGGCGATCGCCGTCCAGACGGTAGAGGCGTCCTCCTCCGGGATGCCGTGGCTGCGCAGAAAATCGCGTGCCGCGAAGGCGCCGTCCACTTCGAAGCGCTCATGGGCGCTGCCATGGCCCGGCATCAGCCCGATGTCGTGAAACATCGCGCCGGCATAGAGCAGCTCGCGGTCGAAGGTCAGGCCGCGCTGCACGCCCGCGAGCGCGCCGAAGTGGTAGACGCGGCTGGAATGCTTGAACAGCAGGTCGGTCTCCGTGTCGCGGATGTATTCGGTGGTGGCGCGCGCCAGGGCGCTGTCGGGGATCGCGGCGCGGGGGTCGATGGCGGTCATGGCACTCTCCTCTGAAAAGCTGTTGCGCTGAGGCTAGCCCTGGGTTCATTTGTCTTCAAATGACGGGTTACGTCTTTTTCAGACAAAAGCGGACATCGTGAGACATGGGAACGAGGCCCAAGGTGCAGACACGCAGGATCGGGCTCGTGGCCTTGCCCGGCGTGCAGCTGCTCGACGTCTCGGGCCCGCTGGACGTCTTCGCGGAGGCCAATCTCCAGGCCGGGCATGCGGTCTATGCGTTGGAGGTGATCGGCACCGGGGCCGGCCCCATCACCAGCTCCTCGGGCGTCCGGCTCCTGCCGGATCGGATGGTCGGCGGCGAAGGGTCGCCGTTCGACACGCTGCTGGTCGCCGGTTGTCCCCATGCGGCGGAGATGGCGCCGCCGCCCGCGCTACTCGCCTGGCTGCGTACCGAGGCGCTCCGGGCGCGGCGCTATGGTTCGGTCTGCAGCGGCGCCTTCTTCCTCGCCGCCGCCGGCCTGCTCGACGGTGTGCGGGTAACGACGCATTGGTCGGCCGCCGCGACACTCGCCGCGCGCTTCCCCGCCGTGCAGATCGATGAGGATGCGATCCATGTGCGGGACGGGCGGGTGCGCACGGCCGCCGGTGTCACCGCCGGGCTCGATCTCGCGCTCGCGCTGGTCGAGGAGGATCTCGGGCGGGAGATTGCCCTGCGCGTTGCCGCCCAGCTCGTGATGTTCTTCAAGCGCCCTGGTGGGCAACTGCAGTTCAGCCGCAGAGGTGAGGCAGCACCCACCGGCCGGGCGGCCCTGCAGGAGGTGCAGCGCTGGATTGCCGCCCATCCGGCGGAGGATTTGAGCGTGCCCGCCCTGGCGAGCCGGCTGCAGATGAGCCCGCGCCATTTCACGCGGCTCTTCCGAACCGAGGTCGGCACGACGCCGGCAGCCTGGGTGGAAGCCGCGCGAGTGGAAGCCGCGCGCCGCCTGTTGGAGGATGGGCGGCAGACGCCGAAGCAGGTCGCCGCGGCCTGCGGCTTCGCCGATGCGGATGTGCTGCGCCGGGCCTTTGCGCGGCGTGTGGGCGTGACGCCTGCGGAGTATCGCCGCCGCTACGGCGGTGCGCAGCCGCAGGCCTGACCGGCGGGTGCGGTCAGGCCTGTCGTGCTCAATCCCGAGCGCGCCAGGCCTCGGGAATGGTGAAGACCTCGTCGGCCCGCGCGTAGCCGCCGTCGCGCACCTCCTCGATCAGCACCATGGTATGCGGTCGTGCCGCCTCGGTGAAATACTCGGTCAGAAGATCCGTCACCCGATGGGCGATCTCGGCCTTCTGCGCGCGGTTGAGGGCGGCTTCGGGCGTCTTGATATTCACGAAAGGCATGAGATGTGCTCCTTGCTTAGACCACGCCACCATTGGCGCGGATGATTTGTCCATTCACCCAGCCGCTGTCCGGGCTTGCGAGAAAGGCGACGATGCCGGCGATGTCCCGCGGCAGTCCGAGCCGGCCGAAGGGGTTTGCGGCGGCAATGGCCTGCAGCTGGGCTTCCGACTTGCCGGAGAGGAAGAGTTCCGTCTCCACGGGCCCCGGCGCCACGGCATTGACCGTGATGCCGCGCTTCGCCGCTTCCTTGGCGAGCACGTGGGTCAGCGCTTCGACCGCCGCTTTGGTCGCGGCATAGACGCCGTAGCCAGGCTGATAGAGGCCAACGACGCTGGACGAGAAGTTGATGATCCGGCCCCCTTCGGTGAGCCGCCGGGCGCCCTCCCGCATGCCGCGGAAGCTGCCGCCGAGATTGATCGCGACCTGCCGCTCGAAGGCCACATCCTCCACCTCGGCGACGGGGCCGAGCGCCATGATACCGGCATTATTGACGAGGATTGAGACCGGCCCGAAGGCCGCCTCCGCCGCGTCGAAGAGCTGCACCATCGCGTCCGGGGCCGCGATGTCCGCCGCCACTGCGCGGGCCCGGCCGCCGGCCGCTTCGATCTGCGCCACCACGGCGGCGGCGGAAGCGGCGTCGCGGGCATAGTTCACGAGAACGGCATAGCCTTCTGCGCCGAGGCGCTCGGCGATGGCGGCGCCGATGCCCTTGGAGCCGCCGGTCACGATGGCGATCTTGCTGTGGTCCTGTCTCATGCGGAGACCTCCTGTCTTGCTAGGCCGGAGATAAATCCCACCACGGCCTGCTAACAATCACTTCAAAATTGACATTTGAGTTCGCCATGGGCGAACAATCTCGCCATGGACCGTCTCGCCCGCATGGATCTCTTCGCGCGTCTCGTCGAGCGGCGCAGTTTCTCGGCGGCGGCGCGTGACCTCGGCCTCGCGCGCTCCACCGCGACCGCCGAGATCAAGCGGCTGGAGGCGGACCTGGGCGTCCGCCTCTTCGAGCGGACGACGCGGCATGTCCGCCCGACCTTGGAAGGCGATGCCTATTACGCCCGCTGCGTCGCCATCCTTGCGGAGGTGGAGGAGGCCGAGCAGCTGTTCCGGGCAGAAAGCCCGCGCGGCTTGCTCCGCGTCGATGCCCACCCCATGCTGACGCGCACCTTCCTCTTGCCCCACCTCGCGGCCTTCCTGCGGCGCTACCCGGCGCTGGACCTGCAGATCGGGCAGGGGGACCGGCTCGTCGATCTGCTACGCGAAGGGGTGGATTGTGTCATTCGCGCGGGCCCCCTGGCCGAGAGCGACCTCATCGCCCGGCCGCTCGGTGTGCTCCCCGAGGTGACCTGCGCGAGCCCTGCCTATCTCGCCGAGCATGGCGAACCGCGTGATCTGGCAGATCTCGCGGGCCACCGGGTCGTGGGCTTCCTGTCTTCGCGCACGGGGGAGGTGATGCCGCTGGAATTTCAGCAGGCGGGGGAGACGCGGCTGATCCATCTGCCTGCGCGGGTGACGGTCAACAATTCGGACACGAGCGCCGAGCTCGCGCGGCTTGGCTTTGGGATCCTCCAGGCGCCGCGCTATCGCCTGGCGGATGATCTAGCATCCGGCCGCCTCGTGGAGCTTCTCGGCGACTGGCCGCCTCCGCCGACGCCGCTCTCCGTGCTCTACCCGCAGAAGCGGCAGGCCTCGCCGCGGCTGCGCGTCTTCCTCAATTGGCTCGGCGAGATCTTCGCCAAAGCGGCTTTGTAGCTTGCGTCAGGCCGCGGCGGTCAGCGGGTCCGCTGC
This sequence comes from Acidisoma sp. 7E03, assembly GCF_054665075.1. NCBI lineage: Bacteria > Pseudomonadati > Pseudomonadota > Alphaproteobacteria > Acetobacterales > Acidocellaceae > Acidisoma > Acidisoma sp. 7E03. Next base: position 124,434 of record NZ_BAAFHE010000013.1, on the reverse strand, counting down.
CCGCGCGAGGTCGAGGAAGGCGCGCAAGGCGCTCGACAGGTAGCTGTCCCGCCGGCGCAGAAACACCGTGTCGACGATCGCATCCTGCGGCGGAAGGCTATGCGCCGCCACCACGCCGTCGGCGGCCGCACGGGCGATGATGCCGCGCGGCAGCAGGGTTACGCCCACGCCGGCGGCAACGCAGGCAATGATGGTGTCGAGCGCGCCGAAGGCGAGGGGCGTGGTGCCGACGATCCCCCATCCGGCGAGCAGTGCTTCCAGCTTCTGCCGATAGGTGCAGCCGATCTGAAAGACGATGGTGGCGACGGATGCCTGTTCGGCGAGCATCGCGGGCGTGGTGATGCTGGGTGCCGTCACCAGCACCAATTCCTCCCGGAACATCGCTTCCTGCTGCAACTCGGGGTGATGGACCGGCCCCGCAACGAAGGCCCCGTCCAGCCGGCATTGCAGCACTTCGTCCAAGAGGTGCGCGGTCGTACCCGTAGTCACCACCAGGCGCACCGTCGGGTAGCGCCGCGCGAACTGGCCGATCAGCGGCGAGAGACGCAGCGCCGTCGCGGTCTCGAGCCCACCGAGGGCCAAGATGCCGCCCGGGGTGCCATCGTCCTGCGCCGCGTCTCTCGCTTCGGCCAGCAGCTTCGCGAGCCGCGGCACGAAGGGCAGCATGCGTTGCGCGGCCGCCGTCGTCGTCACACCGCGCGCATGACGGTGAAAGAGGGTCACGCCGAGTTCGTCTTCCAGGGCGCGGATGCGCGCCGTCACGTTCGATTGAACGGTGTTCAGCTCCTGCGCCGCCCTGTTCATGCTGCCGAGCCGTGAGACGGTCTCGAATACCCGTAAATCGGCGATGTCCATGCGACCTCCCGAGAAACCAGCGAGTCTTCGTGCTGGCTGCTTATCTTCTCGAACGATAGCCGTATCAAATTAATTCTCTTTTTCAGATTGCTTGTATTCGTCATGCATGGGGAACCGGAGGTTCCACCCATGCGTCACCCTTCCATCCCCGTGCCGGCCGATGGTGCGGCACGGCCCGTCTTTTCCCTGCCGCGCGCGGTCTTCGCGGCTTTCGCGGCCAATCTCGTCGGCATCGGCCTCTCCCGCTTCGCCTATGCGCCCCTGCTGCCGGCGATCGTGGCGGCGCATTGGTTCAAACCCTCGGCCGCGGCCTATCTTGGCGCCGCCAACCTCGCCGGCTATCTCCTGGGCGCCGTCTGCGGCCGCAGACTGTCCGCGCGCTTCTCCGCCGCGGTCTGCCTGCGCGGCCTGATGCTGCTCGCGAGCCTTTGTTTCTTCGCGAGCGCCGTGCCGGTGAGCTTCGCCTGGTTCTTCGTCTGGCGCTTCCTCTCCGGCCTCGCGGGCGGTGGGCTGATGGTGCTGGCGGCGACCACGGTGCTGCCGCACGTGCCGCCGGCGCGGCGGGGCCTGCTGGGCGGGGTCATCTTCATGGGTGTCGGCACCGGCATTGCGGCCTCCGGCAGTCTCTTGCCGCTCCTGCTGGGCCTCGGGCTCGTCGCGAGTTGGACCGGGCTTGGCCTGGTCTCGCTGCTCCTCACCCTGCTCGCCTGGTCCGGCTGGCCGGCCGAGGGCGCACATCGCCCGACGGCGCACGCCGCGCCCGCGAGCGCCGGCCGGAGGGCACCCGGTCTGTTGCCGCTCTACGTCACCTATGGGCTGAATGCGGCGGGGTGGGTGCCGCACATGATCTTCCTCGTCGCCTTCGTCGCCGAAGGTCTCGGCCGCGGCGAAGCGGTCGGCGCCGCCTATTGGGTGCTGTTCGGCATCGGGGCGACCGTTGGTCCCATCCTCGCCGGCGCCCTGGGAGACCGGCTCGGCTTCGGCCCGGCGCTCCGTCTTGCCTTCGCCATCGAGACGGCGGCCATCCTGCTGCCGGTGCTGACGGTTGCGGCGCCGGCGCTGATCCTCTCCAGCCTCGTCGTCGGCGCCTTCGTCACCGGCACGGCGCCGCTGGTCCTCGGTCGCCTGCATGAGATCCTGCCGGGCACTGCGCACCGCCATGTCGCCTGGAGCGAGGCGACCACCGCCTTCGCCCTGTTCCAGGCGGCGGCGGCCTACGCGCTCTCTTTCGTCTTCGCACGGAGCGGTGGCGATTACCGGCTGCTCTTCGCCTTGGGGGCGGTCGCCATGGCTGCCTCGCTGCTCGTCGATCTGATGCAGCGGCGCCGCGGCTGATCCATCGCGTCCGGCCGGCGCATTCCGGCTCTGCCGCCAAGAGGATGGCCTTCGCGTGAAACGTCGGGTTAACCTTCCATTCCAAGGCGCCGGTCGAGCGTCATGAACACGGGATGGAACGCATATGCCGGATCAAGGATCGCCGGGAACGGGCCCCGCCTTCCTCGCGCAAAGCGCGCTCGAACTGCACGCCTCCGGGCGGCCGGGCAAGCTCGAGACGCGGATTTCCAAATCGCTCGCCACCGCGCGGGATTTGAGCCTTGCCTATTCCCCCGGCGTGGCGGCGCCTTGCCTGAAGATCGCGGAAGACCCGGCGCTCGCCTATAGCTACACCACGCGCGGCAACATGGTCGCCGTCATCTCCAACGGCACAGCGGTGCTTGGCCTCGGCAATATCGGGGCGCTCGCCTCGAAGCCCGTGATGGAGGGCAAGGTCGCCCTGTTCAAGCGTTTCGCCGACGTCGACGGTATCGATCTCGAAGTCGCGACCGAGGACGTGGAAGAGTTCATCAACTGCGTGAAGCTGCTCGGCCCGTCCTTCGGCGGCATCAATCTCGAAGACATCAAGGCGCCGGAATGCTTCGTCATCGAAAGCCGCCTGCGCGAGCTGATGGACATTCCGGTCTTTCACGACGACCAGCACGGGACGGCCATCGTCGCCGCCGCCGCTCTGATCAACGCCTGCCATCTGACCAAGCGGGACATCGGTGATCTGCGTCTCGTCGTCAACGGTGCGGGCGCGGCCGGCATTGCCTGCATCGACCTGCTGCTCACCCTCGGCATGAAGCGCGAGAACATCCTGGCCTGCGATACCAAGGGTGTCATCCATCGCGGCCGCACCGACCTCAACCAGTGGAAATCCGCCCATGCGGTGGAGACGCCGCTCAGGACGCTGGAAGAAGCGGTGCGCGGTGCCGACGTCTTCCTGGGGCTTTCCGCTAAGGGAGCGCTGACGCAGGAGATGGTGCGCAGCATGGCGCCGCGGCCGATCATCCTGGCGCTTGCCAATCCCGACCCCGAAATCACGCCGGAAGAGGCGCGCGCCGCCTCGCCGGACGCCATCATCGCGACGGGCCGCTCGGACTATCCGAACCAGGTCAACAACGTCCTCGGTTTTCCCTACATCTTCCGCGGCGCGCTGGACGTGCGGGCCAGCACCATCAACGAAGCGATGAAGGCCGCCGCCGCCCAGGCCCTCGCTGAACTCGCGCGGGAGGACGTGCCCGACGAGGTGCATCGCGCCGCGGCGCGCCAGCTTCGCTTCGGCCCGGACTACATCATTCCGAATGCCTTCGATCCGCGCCTCATCACCCGCATTCCGCTGGCGGTGGCCCAGGCCGCGGTCGAGAGCGGCGTGGCCCGCCTGCCCCTGCCGGAGGTGAAGCTCTATCGCCGCGCGCTCGCCGCCCGGCTCGATACGGCGGTCAACATCCTCGACCTCATTACCGAAGGCGTACGAAATCAGCCGAAGCGCATCGTCTTCGCCGAGGGCGAGAACGAGACGATGGTGCGGGCCGCCGCGCAGTATCACAAGGAAGGCTACGGCACGCCCATCCTCATCGGCAACGAGGAGCGGGTGCGCGCGGCCTTCGCGCGGCTCGAACTGCCGCTGCATGACGGGATCGAGATCCGCAATGCGCGTCTCGCGGCGCAGGAGGATCTCGGCAAGAACGAGCGCTATTCGGAGTTTCTCTACGGCCGCCTGCAACGCCGTGGCTATCTGTTGCGGGACGTGCAGCGCATGGTCAACCAGGACCGCAACGTCTTCGCCGCCTGCGCCGTGGCGCTGGGCGATGCGGACGGCATGGTGACGGGCCTGACCCGTGCGCCGGCCCAGGCGCTGGAAGCGATCCGCCTCGCCATCGACCCGAAGGCCGGCCGCGTTCCCTTCGGTCTGTCGATGGTCGTCTCGCCGCATCAGACGCTGCTGGTCGCCGACACCCTGATCAACATGAAGCCCTCGGCGGCCGAACTTGCGACCATCGCGCGCTCGGCGGCGCATCGTATGCGGGCGCTGGGCCAAAGCCCACGTGTCGCTTTCTGCGCCTCCTCGACCTTTGGCCAGCCGATGGAAGGCGCGGGCGTCCGGCTGGCGGAGGCCGTGCGCCTGCTGGAGCAGGAGGGCGTGGATTTCGAATTCGACGGAGAGATGACGCCGGAAGTGGCACTCGATGCCCAGGCCCGCGCCCGCTATCCCTTCTCCCGGCTGACCGACAACGCCAACGTGCTGGTGATGCCCGGGCTCGATGCGGCGCAGATCGCGACGCAGATGGTGGCGCGGATGGGCGAGGCGCGGGTCATCGGCCCGGTGCTGACCGGCTTCGAACAGGCGGTGCAGGTGGTGCCGATGGACGCCAAGGTGTCCGATCTCGTCATCTTCGCCTGTCTCGCCGCGGCCCATCGCATGGAGTGACGGCCATGCGCGGCCTGGCCGACCGTTTAAGCCGCGCTCAGAGTCGGGATCGTCTCGATCACACCTGCCAAGTCGCGTTCGGCCTGCCATAGATCGTGCGCCTGCTGCATGGCGAGCCAAATCCGCGGGCCGTCACCGCACAGCTTGCCGAGCCGCACGGCCATCTCGGGAGACACGGCTGACTCTTCGGCGAGGATGCGATGGAGCATCTGGCGGGACACAAGAAGATGTTCGGCTGCGGCGGAGACGCTGAGACCGAGTGCAGGAAGCACGTCTTCGCGTAAAATTTCACCGGGGTGGCTGGGGCGCCAAGCCGGGCGCGGGAAAGCAGCGATCATCTCGTCGGTCATCGGGTCGCTCCGTCCATCGGCGGCCGGTCCTGCCACCATCGTCAATGATATTGCTCAAGGTCGACCTGGACCGCGTCTTCGTCATACCATTTGAAGGTGATACGCCATGGGCCGTTGACTGACACTGCATAGGTCCCGCCCGATCGCCAATGAGGGGATGAAACCTGAAACCCGGCAGGTTCATCTCCACAGGCACCTTTGCCGCGTCGAGACGGGACAAAATACGCTTGATCCTCGGCGCAAGCTTGGCATCCAGTCGACTGACGCTTCCGCTCGCCCAGAACTCCGCCAGGGCCTTGCTGCGGAAGCTTCTGATCATAACGTTACCCTAACAGGGATTTCTAAAATGTCAACCTTTGGTTTACATTCGTCCATGCCATCAAAGCCACATTGCGGAGAAAGCCTTTGTCTCGTGGCCGGCGGCGGGATGGCATAAGAGTTATCGGGTGATCACCCGCTTGCAGGGGTGGCCCGTGGCACGCGACACTTCCGCAACAATGGAGAGTATCCCGTGGCCAAGCAGCTTCACCTCGGTGCCTTCATGCGCCCCGTCGGCATCCATACCGCCTGGTGGCGCTATCCCTCCGCCTACGCGGACGCCAACTTCAACCTGGCGCATCTGACCCGCTTCATCCAGACGCTGGAACGCGGCCGGTTCGACGCCTTCTTCATGGCGGATCACCTCGCCGTGCTCAATATGAGCATGGCGGCGCTCAAGCGCAGCGGTACCGTCACCTCCTTCGAGCCCTTCACCTTGCTCTCGGCGCTCGCCATGGTGACGGAGCGGATCGGCCTCGTCGCCACCGCCTCCACCACCTTCGATGAACCCTTCCACATCGCCCGGCGCTTCGCCTCGCTCGACCATATCAGCGGCGGCCGGGCTGGTTGGAACATCGTCACCACCGCCAATCCCGATGCCGCCCTCAACTTCGGCCGCAGCGACATGATGGAGCATGACGCCCGCTACGAGCGCGCGCGGGAGTTCTATGACGTCGTCACCGGCCTGTGGGATTCCTGGGCGGACGATGCCTGGCTGCGGGACAAGGAGAGCGGCATCTTCTTCGACCCGGCCAAGATGCATGTGCTGGACCATAAGGGGCCCAGCCTCTCAGTCCGTGGACCGCTCAACATCGCCCGGCCGCCCCAGGGATGGCCGCTCATCGTGCAGGCGGGCGCTTCCGAAGCCGGGCGGCAGCTCGCCGCCGAGACGGCGGAGGTGATCTTCGGGTCCAGCCGCACGCGGGAGGAGGGGCAGCGCTTCTATGCCGACATGCAGGCGCGGCTGAAGGCCGCCGGGCGTGCGCCGGACAGTTTGAAGATCCTGCCCGGCGTGCTCGTCGTGCCCGGCCGCACCCAGGCGGAGGCCGAGGAGAAGAAGCGGCTGCTCGACAGTCTGGTGCATGCGGACAGCGGCCTGCCGAACCTCTCCATGCGTCTCGGCGTCGATGCCTCCGGCTTCGATCTCGACGCGCCGCTGCCCGACATCCCCGAGACCAATGCGAGCCAGAGCGGGCGTGCGGCACTGGTCGAAATGGCCCGGCGAGAAAACCTCACGGTGCGCCAGCTCGCGCAGCGGGTCGGCGGCTACGGGGGGCTGCAGATGGTCGGCACGGCCGAGACGATCGCGGATGAGATGCAGGCCTGGCTGAAAACCGGCGCGTCGGACGGCTTCAACGTCATGTTCTACTCGGTGCCGGAAGGGCTGGACGATTTCGTCGATCTCGTGGTGCCGGAGTTGCAGCGGCGCGGCATCTTCCGCCGGGACTACGAAGGCACGACCTTGCGTGATCACCTGGGGCTCGCGCGGCCTGCCAACCAGTTCTTTCCGGCCTGACGATCAGGGCGGGGGCAGCGGCCCGCCCGGACGCGCCATGCCGGCGAGGGTCGGAGCGTCGATTCGGCAGTCATAGGCGCCGAGCGCATGCGGCCCGAGGCTGTCCTCCCGGAAGGCGATGACGGCGCCCTGAGGCAGGAAGGACCAATTGGCGCCGTCTTCCACCACGGCGGTCACAGCCGCCGCCTCCGGGGCCCAGGAACTGCCGAGGGCCGTGCTGTAATACGCCGTGAGCTGGTCGGTACAGAGGTCGGCCGCCGCCGCGGTCGCGTCCGCGCGCAGCAGGGCGGTGAGGGGCAGCAGGCGCCCGGTGGTGAGATCGAGCGCGAGGCTGAGGCCGCCGACGGTCGGATAGGCCGCGCCGCTGTTTTGGTAGGTCGTGACCTCGAGGCTGAGGAAAGCGGGGGTCAGCCGCGTCACCCGGTAGCGTGCCGCGAAGGCGAGGTCGCTACCCGCCCCATCGTCCTCATCGTCCGAGGACCCGTCCCAGGTTCCGGTCACCTGGCGGCGCAGGAGGAGATTGGCGGCCTTCTGGGCCTCCGTCCGCGCCTGCTGAATTTCGGGATAGGCGATGTCGACGGCGTACTGGCCGGGGCCGCCCGGGCTGTAGACGAAGCGGGGCGTGATGCGCGGTAGACCGCCCCCGGTCTCCCCGCCCAGGAAGAGCCGCCGCTCCTCCGTCGTTTTCTGCATGCAGACCGTCGCCGCGGCATCCGGTGCGGTCTGTCCCGTATCGTCCAGGATGCAACTCGCCCGCTCGCTGAGCCATTGGCGCTGATCCGTGAGCAGGCCGTGCTGCTCCTCCCGGGGCAGTTGCGCGCGCAAGGCGTCATAGGCGGCCGCCATCGCGCGATCCGCCTGCGCCAAGGCCGGGGTCGCGCAGATCAGCCGGTCCGGCCGCGTCCTGGCCCGCGTGCAGTCGAGCGCCCAAGCGGGCGCTGCGGTCCAGCAGACGGCAAGGCAGAGAGCGGCGGCGCGGAGCATGGCATTCCTCCCGGTCAGGCAGCGCAGACTGGCGGTGACGTTGCTCGGGGTCCAGAGGCGACGCGGGGTCAGTTCTCCGCGTGAGCGGCCTTGGATCATTGAAAAGGCGCGGCATGTGTTTCAGTTTGATGACAGATCCCGATCGTCAGTACCGGAACCCGCGCCATGCTTCTTCGTGCCTTCCGCGCCATCATGCCGCGCGACGAACCGTTCATCGCCCAGTTCGTCCGCCATTCCGAGTTGATCGTTCCCGCGGCGGTCGCCTTCCGGGCGCTGATGTCGGGCGAGGGGCGGGCGGAAACCCACGTCACCGAAATCAGCCGCCTGGAGGACCAGGCGGATCGCGTGACGAAGGAGGTCGTCCTCTCGATCCACCGCACCTTCGTCACGCCCTTCGACCGTGGGCAAATCCTCGATCTCATCACCGCCCTCGACGATACGATCGACCTGATGAAGGACACCGGCCGGCGGGTGCTGCGCTACGGCGTTGCCTTCACCCCTGAGATGGCAATCATGGCGGATTGCGCCGTCCGCGCAACGACGGTGATCCGGGATGCCATGCCTTCTCTCGGCAGCATCCAGCGCAGCGCCGGCACGCTCGCCGCCATGTCCCAGGCGGTGCGTACCATCGAGAGCGAGGCCGACGACGCGCGGGACGAGGGGCTGCGCGCCCTGTTCGCCGGAGGCGAATCGCCTGGCCACAAGCTGACGGTGGAGAAGGTCTACGATCTGGTGGAGGCGGTGGTCGATCGCTGCGAAGACATCGTCGACGTCATCGACGGCATCGTCGTCGAGCAGGTCTGAGGTCGCGCCGCGATGCACGGCATGGTCGTGGGCACGCCCGTGCTCGTCTTCCTCATCCTCACCGCCCTGGTCTTCGACTTTCTGAACGGCTTGCATGACAGCGCGAATTCGGTGGCGACCGTCGTCTCCACCCGCGTGCTGCGCCCGGTCACGGCGGTCGTCTGGGCGGCCTTCTTCAACTTCATCGCCTTCACGGTCTTCGGCCTGCATGTCGCCGAGACCATGGGCAACGGCGTTGTGCACGCCGCGATCGTCGATCCGCTGGTGATCTTCGCCGCGCTCTTCGGCGCCATCGGCTGGAACCTGCTGACCTGGTGGCTCGGCATTCCGTCGAGCAGCAGCCACGCTCTGGTGGGCGGTCTGGTGGGGGCGGGCGTTGCGAAGGTCGGCCTCTCCGCCGTCGTCTGGGGCGGGCTGCTCAAGATCGGTCTCGCCATCGTCCTCTCCCCCGTCACGGGGCTGACCCTCGCCATGCTCCTCGTTCTCGGCGTCACCTGGATGGCGCTGCGGGCCACACCCTTCGCGGTGGATCGGCGGTTCCGCTATCTGCAGCTCGTCTCCTCCGCGGCCCTCAGCCTCGCCCATGGCGGCAATGATGCGCAGAAGACCATGGGGATCATCACCGTGCTGCTCTATTCGCAAGGAGCGTTGACCGGGCCGTTTCATGTGCCGCTCTGGGTGGTGCTGAGCTGCCAGGCGGCGATGGCCTTGGGCACGCTGTGCGGAGGCTGGCGCATCGTCCGCACCGTGGGCTCGCGGATCACGCATCTGACCCCGATGCAGGGCTTCTGCGCCGAGACCGGGGGCGCCTTGGCGTTGTTCGGCGCCACCTGGCTCGGCATCCCGGTTTCCACCACCCATACCATTACGGGCGCGGTGGTCGGCGTCGGCGCCGCCCGGCGGGTCTCGGCCGTGCGCTGGGGCGTTGCCCGCAGGATCGTCGTCGCCTGGGTCGTGACGCTGCCGGCCGCCGCCGCCATGGCGGTCGGCTGCTACTGGCTGGCGCTCTGGGTCGCTTAGGGGAGGTCCGAAGGGCGTGCCGCCACCTCGGCCCTTGCTTGCATAAGCGAGGTCGGGCCGTCATTCTGGTGCCATCATGTCCGCCGTTTTACCTCCTGCCCCCATTGCGCCGGACCCGCCCGGAACCGTGGGCGAGGGGCGGCGGGTGGTGCGGTTCGGCCCTTTCGCTTTCGATCCTGTCCAACGCAGCCTGAGTCGGGAGGGGCAGAAGCTTCGCCTGGGCAGCCGCGCGCTTCTCCTCCTCGACATTCTGTTGCGCCGCCCCGGGCAGATGGTCGGCAAGAGGGACATCTTCGCCCATGTCTGGCCCGGCATGCAGGTGGACGATGCCAATCTGCGCGTGCACGTCGCCACCCTGCGCCGCGTCCTGGGCGATGACCCTGCCGATCCGCGCTACCTCCAGACCGTCGCGGGGCTTGGCTACCGCTTCACGGCCGTGGAGGAGGAACCAGCGGCGGCGGTCCGGCGTGATCGGCCGGCTGCGGCCGCCCCGGCGATCGCCGGGCAGGTCATCGGCCGCTCAGCCCCGGTCGCAGAGATCGCCGCCCGGCTGAACGCCCGGCGTTTCGTCACCGTCGTCGGCCCCGGCGGCATCGGCAAGACGACCGTCGCCCAGGCGGTCGCCGATCTGCTGGCGCCCGAGGAAGAAACGCCGCCTTGCGTGTTGGAACTCGCGGGGCTCACCGCCGCGGAGCAGATCGCACCGATGCTCGCCTCGGTGCTCGATCTGCACATGGCGGCCCCGACGGCGGCCGCCCTCCGTGTCGCGCTGCGGCGCCGGCGGCTGCTGATCGTCTTCGACAATTGCGAACACGTGGTGGAGGGCGCGGCGGCGCTTGCGGAAGCGATTGTCGGGGGCACCGAGGCCGTGCGCGTTCTCGCAACCAGCCGCGAGCCCCTGCGGGCCGAGGGAGAATGGGTCTATCGCCTGCCGCCCCTCGCCGTGCCGCAGGCGGAGAGCACATCCATCGCCGAAGCCTATGGCTTTCCGGCCGTGGAGCTTTTCGTGCGCCGCTGCATGGCGAGCGACGACCGCTTCGTCTTTGCCCAGGACAACCTGGAGGCGGTCACGCGCATCTGCAGGCAGTTGGACGGCATGCCGCTCGCCCTCGAACTCGCAGCCGCCCGCGTCGCCTCCTTTCCGGTGCAGGAACTGGCCTCGCTGCTCACCAACCGCTTCGACATCCTGACCCAGGGGAGGCGTTCGGCCTGGCCGCGTCATCGCACGCTGCGCGCCACGATGGACTGGAGCTACGATCTTCTGTCCGATGCCGAACGGGTGGTGCTGCGGCGCCTCTCCGTGTTCCGTGGCGAGTTTTCCCTGGCGGCGGCCCTGCAGGTCGCGGTGGCGGAGGGCGTGTCCCAGCCCGAGGTACTCGATGGTCTCGCAGGCCTCGTCGCCAAGTCTCTCGTCCACGCCGGCAATCGGATGGAGTTTGCGACCTACCGCCTGCTGCAGACGACGCGCGCCTATGCAAGCGAGAAACTGGCGGCGGCCGGTGAAGAAGAGGCGGCGCACGCCCGGCTGGCAGAGGCGGTACGAACGGCCGTGCAGGAGGCCGAGGACAACTGGCCGGTGCTGGAAACGGCGGCCTGGGTCGCGCTCTATGGCTGGCGGCTGGAGAACCTGCGCGCGGCGCTCGATTGGGCTTTCTCACCGACCGGCAACGTGGATCTTGGACTGGTTCTGCTCACGCGCTCCGCCCCGCTATGGTTTGCGCTTTCTCTCGTCAGTGAATATTGCGCGCGCATCGAAGACACCGCCGAGGTCGATGCGGTGGCAGGCATGGACCCTCTGCTGCGGTTGCGGCTTCAGGTGCTGCATGCCTCGGCCATCTTCAACACGCGGGGGCCTGTACCGGAGGTCGCCGTCCTCGCGCGGCGCGCGCTGGCCGAAGCCCGCCGATTGGGTGATGCGGAGTCTGAGTTGCGCGCGCTCTACCGACTGGCGCGGGAAACCTATACGCGCGGGGAATACGCGGTCGCGGTCGATTTTTCCCGGCAGTTCGGCGATGCCACCGAACGCTCGGCCGATCCCGCCATGCGCCTCATCTATAACCGCATGCTGTCGCTCGGCCTGCATGCGATCGGCGACCACCGCCAGGCCCAGGAGAATGCCGAGCGCGTTCTGGCCGATGGCACGCCGGTTGGGCGCAGCATGAACAAGGGGCTCTACGAATACGACCATCAGGTGGCGATCCGCGCCCATTACGCGCGCATCCTCTGGGTGCGTGGCTTCGGCGATCGTGCTGCTGCACAGGCGCGGGAAGGGGTCTCGCGCGCGCTGGAGACGATGACGGCAGCACCCCTCTGTTCGGTGCTCACCAACAGCGGCTGCCTGATCGCCTTCTGGTCCGGCGACCGCGCGGCGCAGGAGCAGTATGTCACCTTGCTCGAAGAGCATGCCGAAACGATTCTCTCGGATTACTGGCGGGCCTTTGCGCGCGCCTATCGGAACCTGATCGATCTGCAGGATGAGACGCAGCCGGAGGCGCGCCAGGCCCGCCTGCAACTCATCCTCGATGCCGCCTTCAACCCCTTCTATATCGATACCATCACGACGTTGCATCCCGGTCTGGTCACGGAGGCGGCGGTCGCACGCGCCGAAGCGGGGCTTGCGCCGTGGAGCGCGCCCGAAGCCTTGCGCGCGCGCGGCGTGGGCCTGGTCGCGCAAGGGGAGGCCGCCGCCAGGCGGCAGGCCGAGGCGCTGTTTCAGCGGGCGCGGGACATGGCAGCGCAGCAGGGGGCGCTTTCGTGGGAACTGCGCGCCACGACCGATCTTGCGGCCCTCTGGGCGGAGGAGGGTGACCCCGCCCGGGCGAGGGACGTGCTGGGCTCCGTCTACGGTCGTTTTGAGGAGGGCTGGGGCACGCAGGATCTGCGCCGGGCCGCGGAGCTGCTGCAGACCCTCGGCGGCTGACGGATCGTCGGGCCGCGTACATCGTCACGCTTCGTGATTTGAACCTGTGTGCGCTCGGCGTCCCGTAAAGGCTCTGCCGGCCGGCTGAACCGCGGCTCTTTACGACTCTTTACTCACGCACCAGACGGCCCGGCGGCCATCCTCTGCCCATCCGGATCACCCCGATCCGCCAAGGAGGCACGCCGATGATCCCTACCGTCGAAACGACCCTCGCCGTCGCACGGCCACCCGTCTTCGCCCGGCGCACGCCTACCGTTGAAACCTCCGCCGAGGGCCGCGGCTGCGCGACATCCTCTCAACTCACGCCACTGTTGCCCTGGCAGATCCGCAAGCTTTCCCGGTTCATCGAGGACAATCTGCACGGCAACATGCCGGTACAGGCGATGGCCGAGACGGTGCGTCTGAGCCGCAGCCATTTCTCCCGCATCTTCGCCAAAAGCCTCGGCTGCACGCCGCGCGCCTATTTGCAGCAGCGCCGCTTGCAGCGTGCACGGGTGATGATGGGCGAGGGCTGCTTGCCGCTCGCGGACATCGCGCTGCTCTGCGGCTTTGCCGACCAGTCCCATCTATGCCGCAGCTTTCGCCGCGCGTTCGGCGAGCCACCCAGCCACTGGCGTCGGCGCCAGCCGCAGACCGCGGCCGCGCAGCCCGCCTGAGCCGGCGGCGCTCCTTCCATCACCCCCAATCAGGAGGCAGCCATGCCCCAGGATTCCGAGACCTATCAAGCCGTGGCGGCTGTCGCCCCGGGTCAACTCGTGCTCATGCGCAAGCCCGTCACGGCGCCGCCGCCCGGACATGTCCGGCTTCGAATCGAAGCGTGCGGCGTCTGCCATTCGGATGCCGCGACGGTGGAGGGGGTGATGCCCATCGCTTGGCCCCGCGTTCCGGGCCATGAGGCGGTGGGCGTGATCGACGCCATCGGCGAAGGCGTCGCCGGATGGAGCCTCGGCCAGCGCGCCGGTGTCGGCTTCCTTGGCGGCGCCTGCGGCTACTGCCGCGCCTGCCGTGGCGGCGATCTGGTTCATTGCGAGAACCAGGGCTTCACCGGGGTCCACGCCGACGGCGGCTATGCGGAGGTGATGATCGCGAAGGCCAGCGGTCTCGTCTCAGTCCCGGATGACATGGCGTCGGTCGAGGCAGCGCCCTTGCTCTGCGCGGGTCTCACCACCTTTAGCGCGCTCCGCAACGCGGGCGCCAAAGCCGGCGATCTCGTCGCCATTCTTGGCATCGGCGGCCTCGGCCATCTCGCCGTGCAATATGCCCGGCACATGGGTTTCGAAGTGGTGGCGCTCGCCCGCGGTGGCGACAAGGAAGCCCTCGCGCGCAAGCTCGGCGCGCATCATTACCTCGATACGGAAGCAGAGGATGCGGTTGCGGCCCTGCAACGTCTCGGTGGTGCCTCCCTGCTGGTGGCGACGGCGGCCGCGGGCACGGCAGTCGCGACGCTGCTCCGCGGTCTTACCCCAGGTGGCAAGGTCATCACACTTGGTGCGACGCAGGAGCCATTGCCGCTTTCGGTGAACGATCTGCTCTTCGCCGGCCGTAGCATCGAAGGCGCGCTGACCGGTGACCCTGCAACCGGAGATACCACCCTGCGCTTCAGCCAGCTTTCCGGCGTCGCCCCGATGATCGAGACCATGCCGCTGGAAGAGGCGCCTGCCGCCTATGCCCGCATGATGTCGGGCAAGGCGCGGTTCCGGGTGGTGCTCACCATGACGCCCGCCGCGCGCTAGCGGCATGGCGCAACATCCCGCGCGGCCGCCACTTCTGCGGCGCGACGTTCTTCTCTCGGGCCTCGCTTTCGGTGCGGCCCTCTCACTCACCGGGCTGCGGCCCGAGCAGGGCGCGGCCGCCGTGGCCGCGCCCCTCTCTCAAGGATCTGAGTTCATGGACAGCCTGACCACGCCGGACGGCACCCGCATCGTCTACAAGGATTGGGGGAAAGGTCAGCCGATCGTCTTCCATCATGGTTGGCCGCTCAGCGCCGACGATTGGGACACGCAGATGCTCTTCTTCCTGTCGCAAGGCTACCGGGTGATCGCACATGACCGCCGAGGCCATGGCCGTTCGACCCAGACGGCGACGGGCAACGAGATGGATACCTATGCCGCGGACGTCGCTGCACTGATCGCGCATCTCGATCTGCGGGATGCGATCCATGTCGGCCATTCCACGGGTGGCGGCGAAGTGGCGCGCTATGTGGCGCGGCACGGTGCCGGCCGCGTGAGCAAAGCCGTGCTGATCGGGGCGGTGCCGCCGGTGATGCTCAAGAGCGCGGCCAATCCCGGCGGCTTGCCGATGGAGGTTTTCGACGGGCTGCGCAAGGCGCTGGCCGCCAACCGGGCGCAGTTCTATCGCGATCTGCCAGCCGGCCCCTTCTATGGCTTCAACCGGCCGGGTGTCGCGCCGATCCCGGGCGTGATCGACAACTGGTGGCGCCAGGGCATGATCGGCGGCGCCAAGCCGCAGTATGACTGCATCGCGGCCTTTTCGGAGACGGATTTCACCGAGGATCTGAAGGCCATCACGGTGCCGGTCCTGGTGATGCATGGCGATGACGATCAGATCGTGCCGATCGCTGATTCCGCCCTTCTTTCGGTCAAGATCCTGCGCAATGGAACGCTCAAGGTCTATCCCGGCTTTCCGCACGGCATGATGACCACGCATGCGGACGTCATCAACCACGACATCCTCGCTTTCATTCAGAGCTGAGGGACGCGTCATGAGCGAAGCGTATGATCTCATCGTCATTGGCAGCGGCGAGGGCGGGAAATATCTCGCCTGGACCCTGGCTTCCCAGGGGCAGAAGGTCGCCGTCGTGGAGCGCCGCTGGATCGGCGGTTCCTGCCCGAACATCAACTGCCTGCCGAGCAAGAACGAAATCTGGAGCGCTGGGCAGATTCACGCGGCGCGGGTCGCGGCCGCCCTCGGCATCGTCGCCGAGCCGGTGACCGTCGACATGCCGCGCATCCTCGCGCGGAAGCGGGCGATGGTGCGCGACCTGATCGAGATGCATCTCGATCTCTTCCGCAAGAGCGGCGCCGAGCTGATCATGGGCCACGCGGAGATGGATGATCCGCAGACCGTGCGGGTCACGCTGAACGAAGGCGGCACGCGGGTGCTGACGGCGCCGCGCATCGTGCTCAATCTCGGCACCACCGCGGACATTCCGGCCGTGCCGGGCCTCACCGAGGCTCAGCCCATGACGCATATCGAAATGCTCGAGCAGGACGCTCTGCCCAGGCATCTCATCGTGATCGGCGGCGGCTATGTCGGGCTCGAACTAGGGCAGGCCTTTCGCCGCTTCGGCGCCGAGGTCACGATGCTCGAACCCGGGCCGCGCATCGCCGCCCGCGAGGATGCGGAGGTGAGCGCGGAACTCCACCGTCTTCTCGAAGCCGAAGGCATGGTGATCCACACCGGCGTCGCATTGCACGCCGTAGCCGGTCGCTCGGGCGAAGCGGTTGCCGTGACGGTCGCGCAGGGCGCGGAGACCTGGGAGATTGCGGGGTCCCATCTCCTGGTGGCGGCGGGCCGGCGCCCCAACACGCGTGGCATCGGTCTCGAAGCGGCGGGCGTCGCGCTGACCGAGCGCGGCATCATTCAGGTGAATGACCGGCTGGAGACGACGCAGCCTGGGATCTGGGCGATCGGCGAATGCGCCGGCAGCCCGGCGTTCACCCATGCCTCGCTGGATGATTTCCGGATCATCCGCGACAATCTGGCAGGCGGTGACCGTTCCACCCGCAACCGGATCATGCCCTCCTGCCTCTTCACCGATCCGCCGTTGGCACGGACCGGTCTCACCGAAGCGGAGGCGGTGGCGCTCGGCCACGCGCCGCGTGTCGCGACCCTGCCGATGGCGCGGGTGCTGCGCAGCCGCACGACTGGCCGGAGCGAGGGCTTCATGAAAGCCGTGATCGGGTCGGACGACCGCATCCTGGGCTTTGCCATGCTGGGCGCCGAGGCGGGGGAGGTGATGGCGGCGGTGCATGTCGCGATCCTGGCGGGCCTGCCCTACACGGCGCTGCGCGACGCGATCATCGCCCACCCGACCTACGCCGAGGGGCTCAACGCGCTGTTCGGGGCCGTTCCTCCCGCCTGATGGGCGATCCGTTCAATCCAAAAATTCATCCTCAATCTGGACACATGCAGATGCAACTGACCGACAACACCGTTTTCATCACGGGTTCCACCTCCGGCATCGGCCGGGGTCTCGCTGAGGCCTTTTACGCACTTGGCAACAAGGTCATCGTTTCCGGCCGCCGCCAGGCATTGCTCGACGAATTGACCGCGCGTCATCCCGGCATGGAGTCGATCCGCTTCGACATCGCCGACGCGGCGAGCATCGCCGCCGCGGCGCAGGAACTGACCCAACGCTTCCCGAAGCTCAACGTGCTGATCAACAATGCCGGCATCATGCCCTTCGACGACGTCTCGAAGCCATTGGATGACGCGGTGACGCAGTCCATCCTCACGACCAATCTGCTCGGGCCGATCCGCATGAGCTCAGCGTTGATCGAGCATTTGAAGACGCAGCCGCGCAGCGTCATCATCAACAACACCTCGGTGCTGGCCTATGTGCCGCTCGCTCCCACCGCCGTCTATTCCGCCGGCAAGGCCGCCCTGCACAGTTTCACCCTGTCCCAGCGCTTCATGCTGCGGAACACCTCCGTCCGCGTGCAAGAGATCGCGCCGCCCTGGGTGAACACCGATCTCGTGCATAAGTCGGACGATCCGCGCGCCATGCCGCTCGATGCCTTCATCAAGGATACGATGGAGAAGCTCGCGACCGATGACGAGGAAATCATCGTCGATGCGATCCGCGCCATCCGCGACAATCCGGGCGCCGGCGAGCATGCGATGGTCAATGGGTTCAATCAGGCGATGATCGAGAACCCTATTCCCGTCGCCGCCTGACCGCGCCTTCGCAGACCGATAGGCCGCGCGTCTCTAAACCTTGCGGTAGGAGAAACGCGGCCACATCGCATTCGTCCGGGCCTGGTAGCGGCGGTAGCTGTCTCCCCGCCGCTGCAGCATCGCGGCTTCCACCGGCGGCACGCCCGTCAGATAGCGCAGGACGAGGAACATCAGCACCGGTGCGGTCAGGCTCAGCATCGTGAGCGGCCGGCCGAAATCGAGCGCGATGACGGGATAGGCAATCCAGCCGAGCGCCTCGAAGAGATAGTTCGGATGACGGCACAAGGCCCAGAGGCCGGCTTCGCAAATCCCGCCGTGGTTCGCGGGGTCGGCACGCCACTGCTGCAACTGGCGATCCGCCAGAGCCTCTCCCGCGAGCGCGCCGATGAGAATGAGCACGCCGAGCCCGTCGGCGATGCGCAAGCCCGGCGCGGGCTGCACCGCGGCCCAATAGACGGAAAGCGCGAGAAGGCCGGTGACCGGTCCCTGGCCGATGATCAGCCCGAACATCCAGCGCTGAAAGCGGTCCCCCGCGCTGCGCCGCATCTGGGCGTAGCGTGTATCCTCAGGGCCCGTGGCGACGCGGTAGGCGACATGGCCGCCGAGCCGCACGGCCCAGATCAGCAGAAGCGCCGTCAGCATCCCCTGCCGCCAGCCCACGCCGTGTGCTGCAAGTGCGACAGTCGCGAGCGCCAGCCCGGTCGCGACGGTCCAGATCACGTCCACCCATCCCGCATTGCCCACGGCGCGCTGAAGCGCCCAGGCGCCCAGCATGGCGAGGGTCACGGCACAGCCGGCCCAGAGGCAGAGGATCATGGCGCGGGCTGCAACAGATAATGGCTCACGCCCCAGGGGCCGCCCGCGCGATAGCCGAAAAGCCCGGAGGTCGCGAGAAAGAACAGCCGCCAGCGCCGGAACCACAGCGGTGCATCCGCGCCATAGACCTGGTCGAGGATGCGGCGAATGGCCGGGGCCTCGGCATTGTAGTTGCGCAGCCAATCCTCCGCTGTGCGCTGGTAGTGCACGCCGCTCCATCGCCAGTCCCGCTTCAGGGTGAAGAGCGTGGGGAAGGCGCCGATCAGTTCGTGGCTCGGCATGATGCCGCCGGTGAAGAAATGCTGGGCGATCCAGTCAGCCTCGTTCTCCAGCTCGAAGCGATAGGGCTGCGTCGCATGGGCGAAGACATGGACGAAGAGATAGCCCTCCGGCTTCAGCCAGCCGCGCACCTTCGTGAGCAGAGACTCCCAGTTGGCCATGTGCTCGAACATCTCGACGGAGACGACGCGGTCGAAGCGCTGGTCGAGCGCGAGATCGTTCATGTCGCAGGTCAGCACGCGGAGATTGCCAAAACCCCGCCGTGCCGCTTCGCCCTCGATGAAGCGGCGCTGGCTCGCCGAATTAGATACGGCGGTGATGCGCGCCGCCGGAAAGCGTTCGGCCATGAAGAGGGAGAGGGAGCCCCAGCCGCAACCGAGTTCGAGAATCTCCTGCCCGTCCGCCAGCAGCGCGTGGCCCGCCGTCTCCTCCAGCGCATGCAATTCGGCTTCGGCCAACGTCTCACGGCCCGTGGGATAGAGGCAGCAGGAATATTTGCGCCGCGGTCCCAGGATCAGGCCGAAGAAGTCTGCCGGCAGTTCGTAATGCTGACGATTGGCCTCGTCCGTGTGTTCGGCGATCGGGCGGGCCGCCATGGCGGTTGTGAAGCGGCCCAGGGGTTGTGGCGTGCGCATCAGCTCCCGGTGCGTGCGGCCCACCAGCTGGCGCACGCCGAAGCGCAGCAGAGGGTCCGGCAGCGGCAGCCGTTCGGCCGCCTGGGCCATCTGGGTCGCGAGCGTCATGCGGCATTCCTCAGCGTATGCGGCCGGAGGCCATGGATGAAGGTGAGGCAGTCGGTCAGCACCGGCCCGAGCAGGCTGAGCCAGGGGGAGACCGCACCGATCAGCGTGCGATGATCCAGGCCCGGATAGAGCCGCACCTCCACTTGGTCGCCGGCCTGTGTCAGCCGGGCGGCGAGGCGGGTCGTATTGCCGGGATCGACGGTCTGGTCGCCGCGGCCGGCGGCCAGGAACGCGGGCGGTGCATGCGGGGTCACGAAGGTGATCGGCTGCGTGCGGGCAAGCGTCGCGGGCGGCCCGAAGATCGTCTTCAGCGTGGGGTCGGTCAGCGGCAGGAAGTCGTAAGGGCCGGCGAGGCCGACGAAGCCCGCGATGTCATGGGCTGGGGAGAGGCCGTGGGGGGCGAGCCAGGCCGGATTGAGCGCCAGCATGGCGGCGATATAGGCGCCGGCGGAGTGGCCCATCAGAACGAGGCGGCTGGGGTCGCCGCCATAGGCCGCGGCATGGTCATGCGCCCAGGCGACCGCCGCTGCGCCATCGCGCAGGAATTCAGGGAAGCGCACCTCGGGATAGACGCGATAGTCGGGGATGATGGTCACCACCCCGCGCGCCGCCAGCGCCGCACCGACGAAGCGGTACATCGCCTTGCTGCCCCACTGCCAGCTGCCGCCGTAGAAGAAGACGACGACGGGGGCGTCGTGCGCCTTCTTCGGCGCGTAGAGATCGAGCCGGCCGCGGTCGCCCGGCGCATAGGCGAGGCTGCGGGTCACCACGAAATCACCGGGGGCGAGCCGGTTGAGGACGGTGACGGGGGAGAGAGCCGCGAAGGCTGCCGTGCCCGCCAGGAGGGCCGCGGCGCCGAGCGAGAGGCCGAGCGCCCAGCCCATGCCTCAGGCTCCCAGCAGTCGGCTGACCCAGGGCAGGCGCAACCCGTTCTCCAGCGCGGCGAGGCAGAGGCAGCCTTGCGGGTCGGCGATCGGCTGGTGCTCCCAGCTTTCATCCGCTTCGGCAATGTCGCCGGCTTGGTAGTGCCCGGTCTCGTCGGTGAAGGCGCCGGCCAGCACCTGGGTGAATTCGGCCCCGCCGTGGCTGTGGTGCAGCACGCGTCGGCCGCCGGCCACGCGCAACAGCATCGTCGTCTGATCGGGTGCCCAGGGCAGTTGCACCCGCGCATAGCGGATGCCGAGGCCGACCCAGAACCAGCGCCCGACGCGCGCGCCCTTGAGCGCCGCCGGCAGCCGCATCCCTTGCGGCAGGCGCGCCTGCGGCGGCGGGACCGGCTGAGGCAGGCGTTCTGCGGGCGCTTCGTCCAGCCGGCTCAGCACCTGATTGAAGGCGCGCTCGTCCAGTGGCTCGGGCGGCAGCGCGTCGAGCAGCGCACCGCCCACGGCTTCCAGTCGGCGCGCGGATGCTGTGCAGGCGGGGCAAGTTTCGAGATGCGCCGCGACGACGACGGCAAGGCCCGCAGGCAGGGTGCCTGCGGCGTAGCGCACCAGGGTCTCGTCGGTGACGTGATGGCTGATCATCCGGCATCCCCGAGAAGCAGGCGCAGCCGGGCGAGACCCAGGCGGATGCGGGATTTGACAGTGCCAAGCGGCAGGTTCAGCCGCTCGGCGATCGCCGAGTGGGGCAGTTCCGAAAAAAACGACAGTGACAAGATCGTTCGTTGTTCCTCAGTCAGCGTGGCGAGGGCGGCGCTCACGCGCTGGTCCCGCTCGGCGGCCAAAGCCACGGTTTCGGCGCAAGGCTCCAGGCCTTCTTCTTCAAGCGGCGGGGGCGGCAGATGGGCGATCCGCCGCAGATGATCGAGCCGCGCGTTGCGGGCGATGCCATAGATCCAGCTTGCCGGTGCGGCGCGCGACGGGTCGAATTGTTCGGCCTTGCGCCACAGGCGCAGCATGACCTCCTGCGTCAATTCCTCGGCGGCGGCGGCGCTCAGTGCGCTCTTCAACAGATAGGCTTTCACGCGGGGGGCGAAATGGCGGAACAGCAGGGCAAAAGCCTGCCGGTCCTTGTGGTCGGCCACGCGCCGAATGAGCGCCGCTTGCGTCTCCACGGTGGGAGGTGCAGCCTCCGCCGCGCTCACCGGCGACAAGGCCCGCGTGCGCAGCGGGCGGGGAAGGGGGTCAGGGACATTCACGCACCTTACTACGCGGCCTCGTGGATGTCGGATCACAAGGCGATCCGGCAAGTGGCTTTTTTGACGCGTGGGTGATCCACCCCGATACACGCCCCGTAAGATGCAGAGAAACAACGAGGGCGACATGGTGAGCGAAGGCAGCGGGCAGCGGCGCATCGCCGTCATTGGCGCCGGTATCGCCGGGCTCTCTGCGGCCTGGCTACTGGCGCAGCGCCATGACGTGACGCTCTACGAAAAGGAACCGCGCCTCGGCGGCCACAGCCACACGGTGGAGGCCGAAGGCATCCCCGTCGATACCGGCTTCATCGTCTATAACGAGCCGGCCTATCCCAACCTCACCGCGCTCTTCCATCATCTCGACGTGCCGACGCATCCGAGCGACATGTCCTTCTCGGTCTCGCTCGACGGGGGTGCCCTGGAATATGCGGGCAGCGACCTCGCCGGGCTTTTCGCGCAGAAGCGGAACCTCGTGAATTTCCGCTTCTACGCCATGCTGCGGGACCTGTTGCGCTTCTATCGGGAAGCGCCAGCCGCGGCACGAGGGACGGAGATGCCCTTGCGGGATCTTCTGCGGGCCGGCCGCTATGGCCGTGCCTTCATCGAGGATCACCTCTATCCGATGATCGCCGCCGTCTGGTCCTGCCCCACCGCACAAGCCGGGGATTTGCCGGCCGCCGCCTTCATTCGCTTCTGCGAGAACCACGGCCTGCTCAAGATCGCCGGCCGGCCGGTATGGCGCACCGTCCAGGGCGGATCGCGTGAGTATGTCCGGCGGCTGCGCGCGGCCTTCGCCGGCACGGTGCGCATCGCCTGCGGCGCAGTGCGCGTGCAGCGACAGGCGGCCGGCGTGCTGGTGCGGGATGCAGGCAGAGACAGCGCACTCTTCGACGACGTGGTGCTGGCCTGCCACGCGGATACCGCGCTGCAGCTTCTGGCGGACCCGCGGGAGGATGAGCGACGGACGCTCGGCGCCTTCCGCTACACGTGCAACGAAGCCTGGCTGCACCGCGACCGGGCCTTCATGCCCAGCCGCCGGGCGGCCTGGGCCTCGTGGAACTATCTCGGCCGGCGCGGCGGCGGCGGCGATGTTTCGGTGACCTATTGGATGAACCGGCTGCAGCCGCTGGCGACGGAGCGGGATCTGTTCGTCACGCTCAATCCCGATCGGCCGCCGCGGGACGCTCTTCTGCATCAGAGCTATGAGCATCCGGTCTTCGACGTGGCGGCGCTGCGCGCGCAGCAGGCGCTCTGGTCGCTCCAGGGCGCCGATCGGCTGTGGTTCTGCGGGGCCTATTTCGGTGCGGGCTTTCATGAGGATGGGCTGCAGGCTGGGCTTGCGGTCGCCGAAGCGCTGGGCGGTGTGCGCCGGCCCTGGCAGGTGGCCTCTGAATCCGGCCGCATCCATCTGCCCGCCCAGGGTCGGCAAGCGGCATGAACGCCCTCTACCGCACCTTGGTGACGCATACGCGCCTTCGGCCCCGCCGCCATCATCTGCGCTATGCCGTCTCCTATCTCCTGCTCGATCTCGCGCAGCTGCCGCGGCTTCGTCTCCTCGCGCGCGGCGGCTTCGGCCTCTTCAGCCTGCGCCTGCGGGATTATGGGGACGGTTCGGGCGACGTGCTCGGCTATGTGCGGGGCGAGCTCGCGCGCGCCGGCATGGCGCAGGCCGGCGCCTCCGTCTCGCTGCTGACCGTGCCGCGCTTCCTCGGCTATGCCTTCAATCCGCTCAGCCTCTATTTCTGCCGCGACGCCGCGGGCCGCCTCGGCGCCATTCTCTACGAGGTGAACAATACCTTCGGCCAAAGGCACAGCTATTTGGTACCGGTGACGGATGGCACGGATGGCGGGTTGATCCGGCAATCCTGCGCCAAAGCCTTCTTCGTCTCGCCCTTCATGGAGATGGGGCTGCGCTACCGCTTCTCGGTGCATCCGCCGGATGACTCGCTTGGCCTGCACATCGCGGTGGAGGATGAGAGCGGCGTCGTTCTGCGCGCCACCATGGCGGGCCGCCGCGCGGCACTCACCGATGCGGCCTTGCTACGCATGGCCTGCACCATGCCCTTCCTCGGCTTCAAGATCATTGGCGCCATCCATTGGGAGGCGCTCAAACTATGGTCCAAGGGTCTGCGGCTGCGCCGCTGCCCACCGCCCCCCGCGCAAGCCGTGACCATCGCTGCGCCCGAGACGGAGTCTGTCGCATGAGCCAGGTCGGACAGTATCCTTCGGAGCTTCACCTTCCCGCGCGCCGCTCCGGGCGCTGGCAGCTTGCTCTCCTGCGCCGCGCCGTCCGCAGCCTGCGCTACGGCCGGCTCACCTGCGTGACTCCAGACGGCCAGATCATCGACCAGACGGCGCCGCATCCGGGCCCCGAGGCGACGCTGGTGCTGCACCGCTGGCGTGCGCTCCGCAGCCTCATTCTGACTGGCGACGAAGCCTTCGCCGACAGCTATCTGCGGGGTGATTGGTCAAGCCCGGATCTCACGGCTTTTCTCACCCTGGCCGCGCAGAATTTCGACAGGCGCTACGCGACACCTTGGCCGCTGCGGCTGCTGCGGCGCCTGCGTCACCGGCTGAACGCCAATACACGCGCCGGCGCGCGGCGCAACATCATGGCGCATTACGACCTCGGGAATGATTTCTACGCGGCCTGGCTCGACCCCAGCATGCTCTATTCTTCCGCCCTGTATGAAACTGCCTCGGAAAGCCTGGAGGCCGCGCAGGCGCGCAAGCTCGCGACCATCGCGGAGTGGCTGGATGTCGAACCTGGCCAGCAGGTGCTGGAAATCGGCGGCGGCTGGGGCGCGCTCGCCATGCGGCTCGGCCGCCTCGGCGCGAAAGTTACGGCACTCACGATCTCCCCGGCCCAGCATGCCCATGCAGAGGCTGCCGTGGCCGCCGCCGGTCTCGACGCCGAGGTGCAGGTGGCGCTTCGCGACTATCGCGAGGAGACGGGGCAGTATGACCGCATCGTCTCCATCGAAATGATGGAAGCGGTCGGCGAGGCCTATTGGCCGAGTTACTTCGCCACTTTGCGGTCCTGCCTCAAGCCGGGCGGCCGTGCGCTACTGCAGGTCATCACCATCGAGGCGGCGCGGTTCGCCAATTATCGCGAGAGCCCCGATTTCATCCAGCGCCACATCTTCCCCGGCGGCATGCTGCCGGCCAAAGCGCACATCGCGAAAGCGGCGCAGGCGGCAGGGCTCGTTCCCGGGCGCGTGCGTCATTTCGGCGAAAGCTATGCGCTCACGCTCGCCGCCTGGCGCATCCGCTTCCTCGCCGCCTGGCCGAAGCTCACGGCCATGGGCTTCGATGAGCGTTTCCGCCGTCTCTGGCTCTTCTATCTCTGCTACTGCGAGGCCGGGTTCCGCACCGGCGCGATCGACGTCGGCCTGTACGAACTGCACGGTTGAGGACCCACCCACATGTTGGCCATCGTCACCACCTATGCCGCGAGCCTCGTCGTCTTCCTCGGGCTCGATGCGGTCTGGCTCAGCCTGATGGGACCGCGGCTCTACAAGCCGCTGCTGCGCGGATTGCTGGCAGAGACCGTCAATCCGGTCCCTGCGGTGGTCTTCTACCTGATCTATATCGCCGGAATCCTGGTCCTCGCCATCGCGCCCTGGTCGGGCTCACCGAAGCTCGGCCCCGTCGTCGCGCGTGGTGCGGTGCTCGGCCTGGTTGCTTACGCCACCTATGATCTGACGAACCAGGCGACGCTCAAGAACTGGCCGACGGTCATCACGCTTTCCGATCTGTGCTGGGGCGCCATCGTCACCGCGGCCGCCGCCGGCGCCGGCTGCCTGGCCTGGAAGTGGATCACCGGCTGAGGGTACGCCTTCCCTGAGCGGCGGCGCGCGGGTGTGGCGCGTGCCTCACGCCGGCGCCGCCGGCTCGAAATAGTCGGGCATCCGCTCCACGAGACAGGGCAGGGAGGACAGCATCTCGCCAAGATGCTGTCGCATCCAGTCCTCCGCGGCCTCGGCGTCCCGCGCCGCCAGCGCATCCACGATCGCCACGTGCTGGGCAAAGAGCCGCGCCACCGGTGTTGCATCCGCAAGGCTCAGATAGCGCACCCGGTCCATCTGCTGCTTGATGGTCTGCAGACTATGCCAGACGGCTTCATGGCCGATGGCGGCGGCGAAGCTCCGGTGCAGCGCATCGTCAAGCCCCAGGAAGGCGGCATGGTCGCCGCGCGCTATCGCCTCTTCCTGCGCCGTCAGAAGGCCGCGCATCTGGGCGATCGTCTCCGGCGTCGCCATGGTCGCGGCGGCGCGGATGATGGCCCGCTCCGCCGCCTCGCGCAGGAAGCGGGCCGATGAAACCTGAGAGACCGAGATTCGCGTCACCACCGTGCCGCGCTGCGGCAGGACGCGGACGAGCCCGGTTTCTGCCAGCCGGATCAGTGCCTCGCGCACCGGCTGACGGCTGACGCCGAGCTGTGCCGAGACCTCGTTCTCGGACAGGCGCGCGCCCGGTGGCAGCAGGTTGGTGATGATGCGGCGTTCCAGGATGTGCCGCACTTGCACGCCCACCGGTGTGCCGGGGGCTAGGGTTTCATCCATGTCGGTCCTCTCGAAGAGGTTTTGGCCCAAGACGGGGCGGCGCGCCACGGCAGCTTGACCCCGCCGGGCGGCCGTGTCTTGCTACCGAACTGGTATGGTAGTTCGCAAGGGCACGTCAGATCGCCCGGCGGGGGAGGGTCGATGGAAGAAACCTGGCGCTGGTTCGGCCCGCAAGATGCCGTGACGCTCGCGCAGGTGGCGCAGACCGGCGCCACCGGCATCGTGACCGCCTTGCACGACATTCCTTATGGCGCCGTTTGGTCCGTCGAGGCGATTGCGGAGCGGCAGGCGCAGATCGTGAAGGCCGGTCTCGGCCTGCACTGGCGCGTGGTGGAGAGCCTGCCGGTGCATGAGGACATTCGGCACGGCAGCGGCGATCTCAACCGGCTATTCGGCGCCTATCGGGATTCGCTCCGCAACCTCGCGCGCCAGGGCCTGCGCACGATCTGCTACAATTTCATGCCGGTGCTGGACTGGACGCGCACGGAGCTGCGCGCGCCGCTGCCGCGTGGCGGCAATGCGCTCCGCTTCAACGCGCACCAGATGGCGGCCTTCGATTGTCTGATGCTGCAGCGGCCGGGCTCGGAGGCGGAATACACGCCGGCCGTGATGGCGCAAGCGCGGGCCTGGTTCGCGAGTGCGGGGGAAAGCGAGCGCGCAACCCTCCTCGGCGCCATCATGGCGGGCCTTCCTGGCGCCTATGATCGCTACGACGTCGCGGGCCTCCGCCGCATGCTGGCCCGCTACGAAGGTGTCGACCGCGCGGCGCTCCGGGCCAATCTGCTGCGTTTCCTCCGTGAAGTGGTGCCCGTGGCCGAGGAGTTCGGCCTGCGGCTGTGCATCCATCCGGACGATCCGCCGCGGCCGCTCTTTGGCCTGCCCCGCGTCGTCTCCTCCGAGGACGACATCGCCTTCATTCTGGATGGCGTGCCGAGCCCGGCCAATGGTCTGACGCTCTGCACCGGCTCGCTCGGCGCGGGGCCTGCCAACGATCTGCCGGCGATCGCGCGGCGCTTCGCCGACCGCACCTGGTTCGCCCATCTCCGTAACGTTCGCAACGAGCCCGATGGCTCCTTCATGGAAGCTGATCACCTCGGCGGCGATGTGCCGATGGTGCCGGTCATCGCCGCTCTGATGGAGGCCGGCGCCCGCCGCCGGGCCGCCGGAGATCCGGACTGGGCCATTCCGATGCGCGCCGACCATGGGCATGAATTGCTCGACGACATCGGCAAGCCGACCTTCCCGGGCTATCCCGTCATCGGCCGGCTGCGGGGGCTCGCCGAGCTAAGGGGCGTGATGACGGCGGTGGCGGCGTTGAAGGACTATCCTCTGGTGCGGGCTGCATGAGCCCGAACCAGAGGGCATCTCATAAGAATATCAGGGAGGCTCCATGACCCAGGATGACGCCTTGACGCCGCACGAGTTGCGGCGCCTGTCGGACCAGGCAACACAGACCCTGCTCAACAAGCCGGGCACGCTGTCCAGCACGCAAGGTGGCTGGATGATGATCGCGACGATCCTCATCGAAGCCTGGGATCTCTATGCCATTGCCTTCGTGCTCATCTTCATCAAGACCGATCTGCACCCCACGGCGGCGGAGACCGGCCTTGCCATGGCGGCGGTGCAGGGCGGTGCGCTGATCGGCGCCTTCCTCGGCGGCATGGTGGCGGATCGCTTCGGACGCAAGAAGGTCTTCATCGGCACGATGGTGCTGTTCATCGTTCTCGCGCTGGCGCAAGCCTTCGTCCAGAGCATCTGGCAGCTCGTGCTGGTGCGCTTCCTGCTCGGCATCCCGCTCGGCAGCGACATCTCCAACGGCTATGCCTATATCATGGAGTCCATGTCCCGCGGCAAGCGCGAGGAGATGGGCAGCCGCTGGCAGTTCATGTTCGGCGTGGGCGAGGTGGTCTCCATCCTCGTCGTCACCTTCCTCTACGTCATCGGCATCGATCATGCGGTGCTGTGGCGGCTTGCGCTGGCGCTCGGGGCCGTGCCCGCGGTCATCCTGCTGATCGGACGGCTCAACCTGCCGGAAACGCCGCTCTCCCTTCTGCAGCGCGGCAAGTTCGTGCAGGCCAAGGCCGTGTCGAAGCAGCTCTTCGATGATCCGCTGGAGATCCTGCCCGATCGGGACGTGACGCTGCCCAAGCCCAAGATCGGCGACTTCCTGAAGGTGATCTGGGCCGATCCCATCAAGCGCCGCGCCACCATCTTCGGCTGGATCTCCAATGCCTGCCAGGGGGCGGAGTTCACAGCCTGGGGCTTCTACCTGCCCGTCATCCTCGTGCTCAGCGGCGTCGGCGTCTCGCATGGCGGCAACGTGACCGGCACGAACATCGTGACCGCGCTGATCTTCTGCCTCGCCACCGTCTCGGGCTATGTCGCGCCGCTCATGCTGCCGAAGATCGGCCATCGCGGGGTCGCGCAATGGGGCTTCGGCCTTGCCTTTTGCGGCCTCATCCTCGGCGGCTTCGCCATCCAGTATGACGTGAAGATCCTCATCGTCGTCGGCGCCTGCATCCTCATGTGGGGCCACTACTGGGATGCGTCGAACGGCATGACCATCGTCTCGATGGTGGCGCCCACGCGCTTCCGGGCCACCGCCTCGGGCTTCGGCTATGTCTTCGTCAAGGCGGCGTCCTTCTTCGGCGCCTTCGTCTTCCCCGTGGTGAGCGCGCATTTCGGCAAGGCCGGCGCCACCTTCGTGGTCTCCATCCTCTCTCTCATCGGCTTCCTAGCGGCGAAGTTCATCCTGCCGGAGGTCTATGGCTATGTGGATACGGAGGATGCGGCGGCCGAGGCCGGCGCCACGACGGCCGCCATCGGCCGGGCGGCGGAGGTGAAGGGGGTGTAGTCGCGGCCTGGCAGGACGGAGCGAGACGCCCATGCGCTCGTGGTCGGTTGCCTGGCTTACGGCTCTCCTGCTCCTGCGGATCGGCCCGGCGGATGCGCAAGCCTTGCGCCATCCGCTGGCCCAGGCCGGCTCCTGGGCGGTGGTGGTGCAGGACCCGGCTGCGGGCGTGCTGGGCGGCTGCATGATCGTGGCGCCGGCCGCCGCCGTCGCCATTCGCAGCGATGCGCGTGGCTATGCCCTGATGGTCGCCAATGCCCATTGGGATTTGCCGAAGGCGATGCAGGGCACGCTTCGCCTCACGCTGGGCGCGCAACAGGCAGCTTTTCCGGTGGTCAGGGCCAGTGCCAATACCGCGCTTGCGCCCATCGACGCGGCGTCTCTCCCGTCGCTGCTCGCGGCCATGCTTCAGGCCTCTGCACTGACGGTGACGATCTTCCCTGGCATGCCGGTGCATGTCCCGCTCTCGGGCTTCGCGACCGTGCTGCCGGCCTTCCGGCATTGCGCCGGGATGCACGGATGATGCTGTGATCCGACCGCGGTCGGTGAACGACGGACCGATAGGCGGGGCCGCCGTCCACCGGCCAGGTTACTGGGTGACGCCCGACATCTTGGCGGTCTGCACCACGGTGTCGGCCATCTGCTTGCAGAGGGCGGCGACCGTCGTCTTCTGCGTCTCCGCTGCGCTCGCCAGCGTCAGGGTGTTACCGTTCACCGAAACGGTGCCCTGCTTGCCGAGTGCCTCCGCATCATCGGTATTGCTGCTGGAGCCCGGCAGCTTGGTCATCAGTGCCTTCTGGGCGGCAACCGCCGCACCATCCGTGTTCCCCTGCGCTTGGCAGTATTCGAGCACGCCGAGTTGGTTCGCCGCGGCCTTGTGCAGCATGTCGATCTGGTCGGCCGTTGGGGTTGCCTGGGCGAAAGCACTGCCGGCACAGCCGATCGACAGACCGAGCGCAAGAAGACCAATCCGATAGCCCATCGTCTCTCCTCCTTTTTTCGTGAGGTACGCCGAGTCCCCTCATGGGGCTCACGAAACTGCGACCTCCTCCAGGAGGAACTGGTTTGACGATCCAAATCGTCAAGTTGTGAAGTTGATGACAGTATTGAAGCGGCGCCGAAGGAGCCGCGTTATTTTTTGACGTATCTACCGCACCATGCGACCTGGTTTAATCGTGTGCTCGGGAGCCACGCCTTTGGGGGGGGCTGTCAGGCCGAGGAATACCATCATCGCCTGGTTCAACCGCGGAAGGTCTGTGACGCAGCGGAGGGTGAGAAGGGTTGCGCCTTTCGTAAAGCCCCTCCGCAGCATGAGGAGGGGCCACCGACACGGAAATTCTTAAGGCGCCGGGCTACCGTGGATCTGGAAGAGGGCGTTGATGCGCGTCTCCAACTCCGATGAGATGGTCACGGCCTCGGAGTCCAAAGCCACCTTCAGCTGCTCCAGCGAAGTCGCGCCTATGATGTTGGAGGTGACGAAGGGTCGGGTGGTGACGAAGGCGAGGCTGAGCGTCGTCACATCCATCCCGAATTCGGCGGCGAGTGCCATATAGGCGTCGATCGCCTCCTCCACGCCCGGTTTCTCGTAGCGCTGGCCGCGCTCGAAAAGCGTGGTGCGGGCGCCGGGTGGGCGGGCGCCCTTCTGGTATTTGCCCGTGAGATAGCCTTGGCCCAGCGGTGAATAGGCCAGCAGCCCGACATCCTCGCGCATGCCGATTTCGGCAAGCCCGGTCTCGTAGGTGCGATTGACCAGGTTATAGGCGTTCTGGATGGAGACGACGCGCGGCCCGTGCCCGGCCTCGGCGGCCGCCAGGAACTTCATCGTCCCCCAGGCGGTTTCGTTGGAGAGGCCGATGTGGCGGATCTTACCCTCCGTCACCAGTTCCTGCAGCGCGCCAAGCGTCTCCTCGAAGGGCACGGAATCGCCGAGACCGAGGTCCCGGTAGTTGTTGCCCTCATTGCCGAACAACGCCACCGGCCTGTCCGGCCAATGCAGCTGGTAGAGGTCGATGTAATCCGTCTGCAGCCGCGTCAGCGAGCCTTCGATGGCGTGGCGGATATTGGCGCGGTCCAGCCGTGTCGGCTGGCCGTCCGGCCGCAAATAGCTGTTGCCGCGCCCGGCTACTTTGGAGGCGAGGATGATACGGTCGCGGTTGCCGCGGCTCTTGAACCAGTTGCCGATGATCCGCTCGGTCGAGCCTTGCGTCTCCGCCTTCGGCGGGATCGAATAGATCTCGGCGGTATCGAAGAAGTTGATGCCGTAATCCAGCGCCATGTCCATCTGGGCATGGCCCTCGGCCTCGGTATTCTGCTGGCCCCAGGTCATGGTGCCGAGGCAAATGGCCGACACGCGCAAATCCGTGCGGCCCAGCGAGCGGTATTCCGCCACGGGCTGATCCTTATGAATTGTCGTTGGCAGGTCGTCAGAGAAAACCCGGCGCCGGAAGGCGCCGGGTGCAGCGGGAAGGTAACGCGTCAGGCGGAGGCGGAAAAGCCCTCGCCCCGCAGATCCTGGGTGATCGCGGCCAGCGCCTTTTCCACGGCTTCCAGCACCTCGTCGATCTCGGATTTGGTGATGATGAGGGGTGGGGAGAAGGCGAGGCCATCACCCGGCAGGGGCCGGCCGATCACGCCGAAGCCTTCCAGATGTTTCGCGGTGCGTGCCGCCACCCGGCGGGACGGGTCGAAGTTCTGGTGCGTCGTCTTGTTCTCCACCAGTTCGATGGCCGCGATCAGCCCGGTGCCGCGCACCTCGCCCACCAGCGGGTGCTCGGCGAAGCGGCGGCGCAGCTCCGCCTGCATATAGGGGCCGACCTCGCGCACATGATCAAGGATGTTCAGCTCGTCGTAGATCTTCAGCGTCTCCACGGCGACGGCGGCCGCCACCGGATGGCCTGAATAGGTGTAGCCATGGCCGAAGGTGCCGAGCTTGTGGCTTTCATCCGAGATCGCGTCATAGACCTTGGCATTCACTAGAACGGCGCTGATCGGCAGATAGGCGGCGGACAGCGCCTTGGCGCAGGTCAGGATGTCGGGCTCCACGGACAGCGTCTGGCAGCCCCAGTAGTTACCGGTGCGGCCGAAACCGCAGATCACTTCGTCGGCGACCAGAAGAATGTCGTACTTCTTCAGCACTGCCTGGATTTTCGGGAAGTAGCTCGTGGGCGGGATGAGCACGCCGCCCGCGCCCATGATGGGCTCGGCGAACATCGCGGCGATGGTCTCCGGCCCTTCGGCGAGGATCAGCTTCTCCAACTCTTCGGCGCAGCGGCTGGCGAACTGTTCCTCGGTCTCGCCCGGCTCGGCGCCGTGGTAGAAATGCGGCGTCATCGTATGCAGGATGCCGGCGATCGGCAGGTCGAAGGACTTGTGGTTGTAGGGCAGGCCGGTGAGCGAGGCGGAGGCCACCGTCACCCCGTGATAGGCCTTGATGCGGCTGATGATCTTCTTCTTCTGCGGCAGGCCGCGGGCGTTGTTGTAGTACCAGATCATCTTTACCGCGGTATCGTTCGCTTCCGATCCCGAGTTGCAGAAAAAGACCCGGCTCATCGGCACCGGCGCGCGGGCCAGCAGCATCTCCGACAGCTCGATCATCGGCTCATGCGATTTGGAGGCGAAGGCGTGGTAGAAGGGGAGCGCCCGCATCTGCTTTTCGGCCGCCTTCACAAGGCGCTCGTTGGAGAAGCCGAGGGCCGCGCACCACAGCCCGGCCACCACGTCGATATAGGATTTGCCGGCGTCGTCCGTTACCCGCACGCCCTGGCCGCCCGCGATGACCACCGGCCCGTTCTCGGCATGGGCCACCTGGTCCGTATAGGGGTGGAAGACGCTTGCCACGTCGCGCGCCGCGAGGGAATTGAGCCGGGAAGGTGGGGTCATGGTCGGGTGCTCCACGAAGATGTTCCTCCCATGATGAGCCGGTGCTTGAGCCGGGGGAAGGGCCGGGGCACAAGTTTCTCCCATGAGCACAGAGCCGA
Source organism: Acidisoma sp. 7E03 (assembly GCF_054665075.1). Classification (NCBI taxonomy): domain Bacteria; kingdom Pseudomonadati; phylum Pseudomonadota; class Alphaproteobacteria; order Acetobacterales; family Acidocellaceae; genus Acidisoma; species Acidisoma sp. 7E03. Next base: position 91,634 of record NZ_BAAFHE010000013.1, on the reverse strand, counting down.
GCCCCCATCGTCCTAACCTGCTGCCGGACCGCGCGATTGCCCCCCGGCTGTTTCAGGCGCTGCATGAGATGAGCTTCGATGGGGTGGGGATTACGCGGGAGGCTTATGGCCCGAAGGAGACCGCGGCGCATGCCCTGGTCCGCGCGGAAGCCGAGGCGCTCGGCCTCGCCATCCGCACCGACCATGCCGGCAACATGTATCTCACGCTCCGAGGGGCGGACCCGGCGCTGCCCCAGCTCGTCATCGGCAGCCATCTCGACAGCGTGAAGTCCGGCGGCAATTACGATGGCGCGGCCGGCGTGCTGGCGGGGCTTGCGGTGGTGGCCGGTCTCGCCCGCGCCGGCTTTCAGCCGCAGAGGGAGGTGACGGTGATGCTCATCCGCTCGGAAGAGGCGGGGTCCTGGTTCCCGGTGAGCTATGTCGGCAGCCGCGCCGCCCTCGGCCGCCTGCCGGCGGAGGCGCTGGACACGCCGCGCATGGATGACGGGCGAACGCTCGCCGACCATATGGCTGAGGAAGGCTTCGACCCGGATTCCGTGCGGGCGGGACAGCCGGCGCTGACACCGGCCGGGGTCGCAGCCTTCATCGAACTCCACATCGAGCAGGGACCGCTGCTGGACGAGGCCGAGATCCCCTTGGGCATCGTCACCGGCATTCCGGGCTCCCGCCGCTACCGCGCCGCCCGCGTCTTCGGCGAATACAACCATTCGGGCGCGACGCCCCGCCGGCTGCGGCGCGATGCCGCCATTGCGCTGGCCGAACTCGCCTATCGGCTGGACGCCGAATGGGCGAAGCTCGAGGCCGAGGGTCATGCACTCGTCTGCACCTTCTGCGTGCTGGCGACGGCGCCCGAGGCTGGCTTCACCCTCATCCCCGGCGAAGCCCATTTCCAGCTCGACATGCGGAGCGAGAGCCGCGCGAGCGTCGATCTGTTGCATGACGCGCTAATCCGTCTGGTGGGGGAGATCGAGCAGAGCCGCGGCGTGCGCTTCGACCTTGGCCCCGAGAGCGGCAGTGCGGCGAGCGCGATGGACCCCGTGATCCAGCAGGAACTTGGGCAGGCGGCCGAGGCGGCGGGCGTGCCCTACCGCCGCATGCTCTCGGGCGGCGGGCATGACACGGCGGCCTTCGCCCAGGCGGGCATTCCCGCCTGCTTGCTCTTCGTGCGCAACCAGCACGGCAGCCACAATCCGCGCGAGGCTATGCGGATGGAGGATTTCGACGCCGCCTGTGATGTCATCAGCCGCTGGGTGCTGGCGCGGGCAGGGTGACCCTGGCTTCTCAGCTTGATGACATCTGAACGAAGTCATAATATTTCGCTTGCAGTACGAATGTCCCTTCGGCGAACCTGACCGTCTCGGGAGGAGGCTCCTGCCACCGCATCGTCCGCGGGGGTCTCCATCATTCAAGCGGGGAGCAGGTCATGGGCCAAGGCGGTCAACTCATGCTGATCAACGCGACGGCGTATGATTGGCAGAAAACCCACCAGCATTCCTACCAGATGAAAAGCTGGTCATTTCTGGAAACCATCAAGGCGGGGCAGCACGCACCTGTCTATGTTGAGTGGGATGAGGGCGTCTTCAACACCAAAGCGGACGATGCGGGCGAAGTTGTCTATACACTCACGATCGATGGGAAAACGCGGTCCTTCGAGATCCAGGCGAGGGCGAGGGGTGGCTTCGGGCTCCAGGCAGTGTGGCGAGACCTGGTGCCCCAAGGCAAATCCACTGGCGACGTCACCAAGCTCGGCTGGCGTCATGATGGCGTAACACCCTTCATCCTCAGCGGGGGAAGCGAGGGTTTCGTCTGCAATGAAACGCCCGCCGACTGGATGCAGAAGAACCTGTCCTGGCTAGGCAGAAGAACGCTGCGTGAAATCTGCATGCCGGGCAGCCATGACGCGGGCATGAGCAAGCTTGTGGACGGAACCGCTTACGCGGTTCCGCAGACCACCCAGAATCAGACGCTGGATATCTACGCGCAACTCGTGAAAGGTGTGCGATATTTCGATATTCGTCCCATCATCGGCGGGGGCAATTTTCATACCGGGCACTATTCTCTTGTCCCGAAAATCGACAGTTGGCAGGGGGCACGCGGTCAATCGATCCAGGAGGTCATCGAAAACCTCAACAGGTTCACAAAAGATAACAAAGAACTCGTCATTCTGTCTCTCTCTCACGCGTACAATACCGATGTCGGCAGGGACTATACGGACTTCACTCAGGGCGAGTGGGACAGGCTGGTGGGCGAGTTGGAGAAGATCAACGATCGCTTCTTCTTCAAATCCGGGGAGCCTGCGGGTGACCTCACCCGGAAGTGTCTGCAGGACTACATCGGCGGCGGAAAAGCCTGCGTGCTTATCGTCGCCGATGCAGGCACGGGTGTGGATATCGGCCGCCATGGCGCCAAGGGTATTTACCCGGCGAGCCTTTTCCCGGTTTATGACCGCTATGCCGAGAAGCAAGATTTCGATGAAGTCATCGCCGACCAACTGCATAAAATGACAGAAGAAAGAAGCGCGCCTACTTCAATATTTTTTATCATTTCATGGACGCTGACTTTTGGAACATTGAGCACAATTGCAATCACAGCTTCAAAATTACTCCCCGGTCTTGGTGGCCCCTCTATCGCAATCGATGCCTTCGGCTGGGACCTAAGAGGGCAGGCCGCCAAGCTGAACGCCCTCTTGGTCGAGAAATTGTGGCCGAAGGTTACCAAACAGACCTTCCCCAACGTTCTTTACATGGACGAGGTTCGAGACACCGTTCCGACCGCCCTCGCCCTCGCCATCACCCGCAAGGCGGCGGCCGGCGTGTCATAAACGCGCGCCCCTCCCTCTCCGCCATCTTTGCCCTACATGAAGGGGGATGAGGGAGACCGGGGATGAGTGGGATGAGTGACAGCGAGGATCTGGGCAACGCCTGCACCGGCATCGCGCCGGTCGATCTGGACCGGATGCGGGAGGCCGCGCGCATCCTGGTGGCGGAAAAAGGGCTCGCCTTCCGCATGGGCAGCTTCCTGGGCGATCAGACGGAAGGCCTGGTGAACGCCGCCGGGCGCTTCCTGCTCAACAACAGCGCCTTCAGCGCCCGCAAGCTGGTCGAACTCAGCCTGGCGCGGCTCTATGACGCATCGACCCGCGGCATGGACACGGTGGCGCTGGCCGAGGAGGTGGCCGCCACCGCCGCCGGCCGCCGCCACAAGCTGCTCAGCACCATCAGCGGTGCAGCCACGGGCTTCATGGGCGTCCCCGGCATGGTGCTGGACATCCCGCTGACCACGGGCCTCATGCTGCGCTCCATCGCCGGCATCGCCCGCAGCTATGGCGAAGACCCGGAGACGGAGGAGGGCCGGCGCGCCTGCCTCGAGGTCTTCGCGCTCTCCGAGCATCGCGACGGACCCGAGGGCCAGGCGGGCTACTGGGCGGCGCGCGCCGCGCTTTCCAACCTCGCGATCGACGGCTTCCTGCGCCAGGTGGCGGCGACCCTCGGGCTCAATTTCAGCCGGAAATTCCTCTCGCGGCTGGTGCCCGTGGTGGGGGCTGCGACCGGCGGCGCCCTCAACTATGCCTTCATGGACTATTACCAGCAGATGGCGCGGGTGCATTTCACCCTCCGCGCGGTGGAGCGTCGCTATGATCCCGCCCAGGTGCGGGCCTGCATGGACCGGATGGTGGAGCAGGAGCGGGCGCGCCGCCAGACCCGTCCCCGCCGCGCGTCGGCCCCTCTGACGCAACTGCCCCCCATGCCGGCGGAGGTGAGCTGAGGCTGGCCGCTCGCTTGCATGGGCGCTGGTCGTTCATGCACGCGAAGGAGGACGCAGAATGGATCTCGGTCTTGCAGGCAAGAAGGCGCTCGTCACCGGTGGCACCAAGGGCATCGGCCGGGCCATCGCCGAATTGCTCGCAGCGGAAGGTGCCAAGGTCGCGCTCTGCGCGCGCAACGCCACCGAAGTGGCCGAGACGGTGGCGAAGCTCGGTGACGGCCACTTCGGTCAGGCGGTGGACGTCTCCGACCCCGAGGCGCTGACGGCCTTTGCCCAAGCGGCTGCCGAAGCCTTGGGCGGGCTCGACATTCTGGTGCCCAATGTCAGCGCGCTCGCCGTCTCGCGGGATGCCGCTGCCTGGAAGGCCGGCTTCGAGACCGACATCATGGGTACGGTGGGCCTCGTCGATGCCGCGATGCCCTGGCTGGAAAAGTCGGAGGCTGCCGCGATCGTCATCATCTCCAGCGTCTCGGGGCGAGAAGTGGATTTCGCGGCCGGCCCCTACGGCGCCTTCAAGGCCGCGCTGATTCATTATGCCCAGGGCCTCGCCTTCCAGCTGGCGCCGAAGAACATCCGGGCGAACACCGTGTCCCCCGGCAATACCTATTTCCCGGGCGGTGTCTGGGAGAAGATCGAGCGCGAGATGCCGGCGCTCTTTGCCGAGGCGCTCGCCCTCAACCCCACCGGCCGCATGGGCCGGCCGGAGGAGATGGCGCGGGCCGCCGTCTTCCTGGCGAGCCCCGCCGCGAGCTTCATCACCGGTACCAATCTGGTGGTGGATGGCGCGCTCACCCGCGGCGTGCAGTTCTGAGGCAGCAGGGCGCGGCAACCCCCGCGCCCTTCGTTTCGAACTAGTGTTGCGTCCAGCCGATGTAGCTGGCCACATTGTCCCGCGTGATCAGCTTCGGCGCCATCAGGGTGGTGCGCTGCGCCGGCGGCTTGCCGTTCATGATGTCGTAGCCGGTCTTCACGCCGATTTCGCCCATGGTGAAGGGGTCCTGTGAGGCGGAGGCCTGAATGGCGGATTGCGTCTTCAACTCCGCGACGATATCGGGCGCGCCGTCGACCGAGGTGATGACCAGTCCCTTGTCGCGGCCCGCTTGCTTCGCGGCGAGCTGCGTGCCGATCGCCTCGGGATCATTCGCCGTGAAGATGCCGTCGATCTTGGGATAGCGCACGAAATAGCCCTGCGCGATCGCGAAGCCGCCATCGCGGGAGCCCTTCGCGTTTTCGTTGTCGCTGAGAATCTTGATGTCGGGGTAGTGGCTCAGAACGCTATGGCAGCCGTTGACACGGTCGATGACGGCGGAGACCTGATCGGCGTTCTCGATGATGACGTCGCCCTTGTGGCCGATCGTGTCGGCCAGGAACTGGCAGGCGATTTCGCCGGCCTGCACGTTGTTCGTCTGTACCACGGCGTCCGCGCCTTCGGCGTTCACGTCGACACCGACGACGACGATGCCGGCGGCATGGGCGCGGGCGATCGCCGGCGCGATGGCATGCTGGTCGGCGGCGGTGACCAGGATCATGGACACGCCCTTGGCGATGAAGCTGTCGATCTGGTTGAACTGCTTGTTGAGATCGTAGTCGGAGGAGACGGTGGTGACCTGCACCTGCGGGTTGATCTTCTTGGCCTCGGCCTCGGCGCCCTTCACCAGCGCCACGTAATAGGGATTGCCGAGCGAGCCCACGCTGATGCCGATCGAGGTGAGGTCTTTCGCGGAGGCGTCAGGGCTGCGGGCTGCAAGCGCCAGACAGGCGGCACCGGCGGCAAGCAGGGTCTTCTTCAACATCGGGTCGTTCCTCAGGGCCGGTTGTTTATCCGCGACGAGCCGGGCCCTTTCGGGCCGCCGCGTTCGCTCCTTTGCCCGGCGCAGCCGGGGCGGCAGAGCGGCGATGGATCGCGATGGTTGTGTCCGCATGGCGGGGGGACAGCCGGTCCGCCATGACCAGGCGCGCGGCCCCCAGCAGGCCCGCATCCGGCCCCGCCTCGGCGCGCAGGATGCGCAACTGCCGGATAGCGAGCGGAAGCGATCGGGCATGGACCTCGGCGCGGATGCCGGAGAGCAGGATTTCGCCTGCTTCCGCGAGTGTGCCGCCGATGACGATGGCGCTCGGGTTGAGAATGCTGACGGCGCTGGCGATGACCGCGCCGAACACCCGGCCGGCGCGATGCAGCGCCGCCTCGGCCTTCGCCTCGCCCGCCTTCACCAGGCCGACCACGTCGCGCGCGGTTTCGGCAGTAAAGCCTTCGGCCCGTAGATCACGGGCAAGGGCCCAGCCGGCGGCATGGGCTTCGAGACAGCCGAGCTTGCCGCAGCGGCAGGCCGGCCCCGCCGAGCTGGCGATCTGGATGTGGCCGATATCGCCGGATGCGCCCTGCGCGCCGCGATAGAGCCGGCCGTCGGCGATGAGGCCGCTGCCGATGCCGGTGCCTGCTTTGACGAAGAGGATGGGTTCTGCCTCCAGCCGCCCGGCCGCGGCCTCCGCGAGCGTCAGCAGATTGACGTCGTTTTCCACCACCACCGGCGCGCCGAGATGGGCGCAGAGGCAATCGCAGATGTCGAAATCATCCCAGCCGGGCATGACGGAGGGGCCGACCACCCGGCCCGCCGTGTGGTCCACCGGTGCGGGCAGGCCGAGGCCGACGCCGAGCACGCGCGGGCCATCCTCGGCGACCTCACCGAGCAGGCGGCGGAACTCGATGGCGAGCAGATCGAGCGTCGCGATGGGGCCGGCGGCGAGGTCTATCGGCAGGGTGCGGGTGGCCCGCACGGCCGGGGTCAGATCGGTCACCGCGAGGCGCGCATGGGTTTCGCCGATGTCGGCGGCGAGGATAAGCGCGGCGGTCGGTGCCACCGTCAGCAGGCGAGAGGGGCGGCCACCGCTCTGCCGCCGTTCGTCGCCTTCCACGATCAACCCATCCGCCAGAAGCTGGGCCAGAAGCTGGGTCACCGTCGTGCGCGACAGGCCGGTGCGGGCCGCGAGGTCGGCGCGCGATCGCGCGTCCCCAGCGGCGATCAGGGACAGCAGCAGCCCGGCGCCACTCGGCGCCGATGCCGCGTCTCTTTCACCCAGCATGGCCGTTGATCCGCCTCAGGGTGCTGCGCAAGGCGCCGTTCTCGGCGAGGTCGAGGTAGCTCCGGTACAGCGGGCGATAGGCGGCGTGGCGCGTCGCGTCCGGGTGGTAGGTCTGCGCCTCCCGCGCGCCGAAGCGCGCCGCACCCTCGGCGAAGGAGGGGACGACCCCGCCCGCGACGGCGCCGTGGATCGCCGCGCCCACGGCCGTCGGGTGCGCGATGAGCGGCACGGCGATCTCGCGCCCCAGAACATCCGCCATCGTCTGCACCAGGAAGGGATTGGCCTCGGCGAGGCCGCTGGTGAGGAGCAGGCGGTCGATGGTCAGGCCGCCCGCCGTGAGACGGTCCATGATGTGATGCGCGCCGAAGCACAGCCCGTCGATGAGCGAGCGGTAGATGCCGGCGGCCGTGCTGCCCATGGTCAGCCCGGCGATCAGACCGGCGAGGCCGGAATCCGCATAGGGCACGCGGTTTCCGCTCCACCAATCCAGGGTGAGGAGACCGTTCTGGCCAGGGGCGAGGCGCGCCGCTTCGGCATTGTAGAGCGCGAAATTGCGGCTGAGATCGGCATCGCGGGGAAAGGTGCGCACGAACCAGGCCAGCATGTCGCCAAAGCCCGCTTGGCCCGCTTCGTAGCACCAGAGGTCGGGCAGCACGGCGCCATGTGCCACGGCCTCGAGCCCGGGTGGCAGAGGCTGCGGCGTCTTCCCGAGCAGCAGATAGGCCGCGGAGGTGCCGAGCGCGCCGACCCACACCCCAGGTTGCACGGCGCCCACGGCCGGCAGAACGACGTGAGAGTCGATCACCGCGACCGCCACCACCGCTTCGCCCGTGATGCCCGTGCGTCTGCGCCAGGCATCGTTCAGCCGGCCGCAGGCCGTGCCCACGGCAGCCGGGGGTGCCAGCCGCTCGGCCAGGCCCGGCACGACATGGGCCGGGTATCCCCGGTCCGGCGTGTACTGCGCCTTATAGGCGGCGAAATCCCGGCTGCGGCTCTCTTGGCCCGTCAACTGCCAGGTCAGCCAATCGCCCGCTTCGATGAAACGCGCCGTCTCACCCCAGAGGTCAGGCGCCTCCGCCGCGATCTGCGCGGCCTTGGGCAGCAGCCACTCGCCGGACAGCCGCCCGCCGCAGTCGGCGAGAAAGGCGCCGCCTTCGGCATTGATGGCATCCGCATAGCTTTGCGCCGCGGCATGCTTCCACAGCTTCACATAGGCATGGGGCGTGTCTGGATGGCGGAGCGACAGCGGCGTGCCGTCCACTGCCGCCGGCAGGGGCGAACTCGCGGTGAAATCGAGTCCGATCGCGGCGACGTCTTGCCCGGCCGCGATGCGGCGCAGGATGGTCTCGGCCGCCTCCAGATAGTCGGGCGCGTTCTGCAAGGCGTAATGGGCCGGGAGGGGCGCGCCGTTCGGCAGTTGCGCCGTCATCACCCCGTGGCGGTAGCGCTCCGTATGATGGGCATCGACCCGGCCTGTCGCGATGTCGATGCGCACGCCACGCGCGGATTCGGTTCCGAAATCAAGACCGATGATGCTGCGCGATGCCATTTCGCCCCGTGAGCGCTTCGTCCCGCGCGGCCACCTGCATGGGCGGCCGCTTCCTTGGACCGAAGGCTAGCGGGCAGGCGGAAGGGCTGCAAGAGGTTTTGACCAAATTTGGTCAAAACCTCTCCTGGGCGCCGAAACCGGGTCAGATTTGGCCGTCGGCCGGCAGCAGGGTCACGCTCCATTGCAGCGCACGCTCGGTGCCGGGGGGCAGGATCATCATGCCGGGCTTCTCCATCAGGTCGCCGGCAAAGCCCTCCGGGCTCGCATAGCCGTGCCAGGGCTCGATGCAGAGGAAATCGCCGCTGCCGCCCGGCTTGGTCCAGACGCCGAGCTGCTCGAAGCCTTCCCAGGCGACTTCCAGCACGGGCGTGTCGCGGCCGGAGAAGCGGACGGAACGGCTCTGCAGCTCGGTGAAGACCAGGGCGTCCTCCGCAAAAAGGTCCGGATGCAGCGGCAGCACGCGGTCCTGCACGGGGGAGGGGTGGGTCGCCTGCGTCAGCAGGCCGCCCGCCACGCCATGGATCGGCGCGGGCTCATCGCGCGCGAAGCGCAGCTCGTGCGCCTCCTTCGGCACGCCGGGCAGGATGGGCCAGGCGAAGGCGGGATGGGCGCCGAGGGCTGCCGGCATCGGCCCATCGCCCGTGTTGCGCAGGGTGTAGCGAAGGGTGAGCGTCGCCCCCTCCAGCGCATAGGAGAGGGTGAGGCGGAAGGCGTAAGGGTAGAGCTGCCGGGTCTCGGCGTCGTCGGTCAGCACCAGGCTGCAGGCGCCGCTCTCCCGCGTCTCCCAAGCAAAGCGCCGATCGCGCGCGAAGCCGTGTTGGGTCAGCCGGTAGGTCTGTCCCTTATGCGTGTAGCTGTCCCCGGCCAGGCGGCCGACGATGGGAAACAGCACGGGAGAATGGCGCGGCCAGGCAGGGCCCGCCTGCCACAGATACTCCTGCCCGGCCGCGTCGCGCAGCGAGGAGAGTTCCGCGCCGCGCGCGGTCACGGTCGCGCTCAGCGTTCCGTTCGAAAGCGCGTGACGGTCGTCGTCGGTGGCGGTCATGGCTCGCTCCTGTCTGATCGGCTTTGAAGATAGGGGCAGGCCGGCCCGCCTGGAAGCATCGCGGGCACGCGATCCCGCTTGACGGACCCCCGGGGGCTTGTGCGAGATTTGCGGTGAACAGGAGTTTTCCCTTGTCTCGCCTCGACAGACATTCGCTGTCTCCCGCTGCACTGGCGCTGCTCTGCCGCCCGGTCTCCGGCCCTCCTTAGGGTCTCTTCCTTCCTCTCACGACGATATGCGGTGCGCGCCTTCGCGCGCGCCAGAGACAGGATTCGACCCGATAGGAGATCGTCATGACGGATCTGCGCGAATGGTTCGCGGAACATCATGTCACGGAAGTGGAATGTCTTGTGCCGGACATCACTGGCATTCCGCGCGGCAAGATCACGCCCGCGCAAAAATTCCTCGATGGCGGCGCGCTGCGCCTGCCGGAAGCCATCTTCATCCAGTCCGTGACCGGCGAATATCCGCCGGATGAGGACGACAAGCTGACCGACCCCGCGATCATCGACATCACGCTGCGCGCGGATGCGAGCACGGTGCGTCTGGTGCCCTGGGGGCGGGAGCCCACGGCCCAGATCATCCATGATTGCCACTACAAGAACGGCGATCCGGTGCCGATGGCGCCGCGCCAGGTGCTACAGCGCGTGCTGCAGCTCTACAAGGATCGCGGCTGGGAGCCGATCCTCGCGCCGGAACTGGAATTCTACCTCGTCGGGCGCAACACCGACCCGGATTACCCGCTGACGCCGCCCGTGGGCCGCTCCGGCCGCAAGGAGACGGGGCGCCAGTCCTACTCCGTCGATGCGGTGAACGAGTTCGATCCGCTCTTCGAGGAAATGTATGATTTCTGCGAGGCGCAGGAACTTGACCTCGACACCCTCATTCACGAAGAGGGCGCGGGCCAGGTGGAGATCAACTTCCTGCATGGAGAACCGCTGACGCGGGCCGATCAGGTCTTCCTCTTCAAGCGCACGGTGCGTGAAGTGGCCCTGCGGCACGACATCTACGCCACCTTCATGGCCAAGCCCATGAGCCATGAGCCAGGCAGCGCGATGCATGTGCATCAGAGCATCGTCGATCCCGAGACCAAGAAGAACCTCTTCGCGGGCGAGGACGGCAAGGCCAGCAAGCTGTTCCGCAACTATCTCGCAGGTCTGCAGAAATACACGCCGGCGGTGATGCCCATCCTGGCGCCGAATGTGAATTCCTATCGCCGGCTCTCGCGCTTCTCGAACGCGCCGATCAACCTCGAATGGGGGTACGACAACCGCACTTGCGGTCTGCGCGTGCCCTTCGGCTCGCCGGCCGCCATGCGCGTGGAAAACCGCGTGCCGGGGGCGGATGCCAATCCCTACCTCGCCTTCGCGGCAACCCTCGCCTGCGGCTATCTCGGCATGGTGGAAGGGCTGGAACCGACCGCGCCTTACGAAGGCTCGGCCTATTCCATGCCCTATGCCCTGCCGCGCGAACTGTCCCACGCGCTCGATCTCATGGAGGAGTGCCAGCCCCTGAGGGACATCCTGGGCGGCAAGATGATCGACGTGCTGGTGGCCGTGAAGAAGCTCGAATACGAAACCTTCCTGCACGTCATCAGCTCCTGGGAACGCGAGCATCTGCTGCTGAACGTATGAGCTTCGATCCGGCGGATAAGGGGGAACGGCCGGCCCCGAGCTATTACGAGGCGACGCGGCGCGTCGCGCTCGAAACCGAGAGGCTGCAGGGCGATCTGCGGGTTGACGTCGCCATCATCGGCGGCGGCATCACCGGCTGTTCGGCGGCGCTGGAACTCGCAGAGCGCGGCCTGTCGGTCGCGCTCCTCGAGGCGCGGGACATCGGCTGGGGCGCCTCCGGCCGCAACGGCGGCCAGGTGCTGCCCGGCTTCGCGGCGGGGCAGGGGACGCTCACCCGCCTCGTTGGCGCGGAGGATGCCCGTCGGCTGTGGGACATGTCCTTGGAAGCGACGGCGCTCGTCGAAGAGCGGGTGCGGCGCTTCGCGATCCCCTGCGGCTATACCAAGGGCTATCTTCATGCCGCGGTGAAGCCGCGGCATGAGCGGGAGTTGGAAGAAGAGGTCGAGGCTCTCGGCCGCCTCGGAGTCACTGGCGCCGAGGTGCTGCGCGGGGAGGCGATGCGCGCGCATATCGCCACCACGCGCTACCGCGCGGTGATGACCGATCCCCTCTCGGCCCATCTGCATCCGCTCAACTACACCCTGGGTCTCGGCCTCGCCGCCCAGCAGGCGGGGGCGCGGCTCTTCTCGCGCGCCGCGGTGACGGCGGTGGAGCAGGGGCCGGTTCTGCGTCTGCGCACGGCCTCGGGCACCGTCACCGCCGATACGCTGCTGCTCTCCGGCGGCGCCTATCTCGGACGGCTATGGCCGGAGGTCGCGGGCTACGTCATGCCCGTCGGCACCTATGTCATCGCGACCGAGCCGCGGGCCGACGTCGCGCGGCTGCTGCCGCAGAACGAGGCGGTGGCCGATCTCAACTTCGTGCTGGACTACTTCCGCCGGTCGGAGGACGACCGCCTGCTCTTCGGCGGCCGCGTGTCCTATTCCTCGGTGCCGCCGCCGCGTTTGGCTGCCTCCATGCTCGCCCGCATGCGCGCAGTCTTTCCCCAGATCGGGGATGCGCGGGCGGAGTTCACCTGGGGGGGCTTGGTTGACATCACCCGCCACCGCGCGCCGCATTTCGGCAGGCTGGCGCCGAACGTCCTCATGGCGCAGGGCTTTTCAGGCCATGGCGTAGCGCTCGCCGGGCTCGCCGGGCGGGTCTTGGCGGAAGCGGCGGCGGGCCAGGCCGGCCGCTTCGACGTCTTCGCCCGCATCCCCCAGGCGCGCTTCCCGGGCGGGCGCAGCTTCCGCCTGCCGGCCCTGGTCCTGGCCACCTCCTACTACCGCCTGCGCGACCTGCTGTAACGGTTCTCTCGCAGCCGGCCGCACGGTCTCGGACACAAAAAGCTTGCGCGCGGCCCTCCACCGCCCGCAAGCTTTCCGATGTCTGATCAAGCAAATGGTGCAGTGATGAAACATGTCGGGTGGCTTGCCATTTTTCCCCTCATCGGCATGTTTCTAGGGCCGATATGCCATAACGCCTCCACCCCGTTTATTCTGGGCATGCCCTTCATTCTGGGCTGGATTTCAGTGTGGATCGTCATCACATCCGCGGTGATGGCGGTGATCTACTGGCTCGATCCCGTGCGGGGACGGTCGGACGAGGAGAAGGTCCGATGAACGTCGCCCTCCTTCTCATTGCACTCGGCGCGATCCTCGCCCTTGGGCTCGGCCTCGCGGCGCGGCACGGCCATGCCATGAAGCTGGAGGAATGGACCGTCGGCAACCGAGGCTTCGGCGGCGTTCTGGTTTTTCTTCTCCTGGCCGGCGAGATCTACACGACCTTCACCTTCCTCGGGGCCTCCGGCTACGCATACGGTCTCGGCGCGCCTGCCTATTACATCCTCGTCTACGGCACCGTCGCCTACGTTCTCTCCTATTTCATGCTTCCGCCGGTGTGGCGCTATGCCCGGGCACGGCACCTCGTCTCCCAGCCGGATTTCTTCGCGGCGAAATTCCAAAGCCCTGGGCTTGGGCTTCTCGTGGCGCTGGTCGGCATCGTCGCCCTCATCCCCTATCTCGTCCTGCAATTCACCGGACTCGGTATCATCGTCGAAGTGGCGAGCTACGGTAGTATTCCGAAAAGCGCCGCGGTCATCACCGGCGCTATCGTGGTGGCACTTTATGTCGTGGTCTCCGGCATCCGCGGATCGGCTTGGACTGCAGTCGTGAAGGATGTCGCCATCATTGCCCTTGCAGTCTTCATCGGCCTCTATCTGCCGATCCATTACCATGGCGGCATCTCGGCGATGTTCACGGAGCTTGACCACGCAAAGCCTGGATTCCTGTCCTTCCCACCCACCGGCAAAAGCCTCTCCTGGTTCATCTCCACGGTGGTGCTCACGGCGCTCGGCTTCTTCATGTGGCCCCACTACTTCGTGGCGAGCTTCACCGCCCGTAGCGCCGATGTCTTTCGCAAGAATGCCGTCGTGCTGCCGCTCTATCAGCTGGTGCTGCTCTTCATCTTCTTCGTCGGCTTCTCGGCTGTTCTGGTGGTACCGGGCCTGAAGGGCGCTGCCACCAACATGGCGCTGCTGAAAATCTCCGTCGCGGCCTTTCCGCCCTGGTTCGTCGGCATCATCGGCGCCACCGGCGTCCTCACCGCTCTCGTGCCGGGCTCGCAGATCATGATGACGGGCGCGACCCTCTGCGCGCGCAACCTGATCGCTGTCGCCCGGCCTGCTCAGACGGACGCGCAGACCGCGCTCATCGCCAAATGCCTCGTGCCGGTGATCGGCGTCGTCGCGGTCTATTTCGCGATTGCCGGAAGCTCCACCATCGTCGCCCTGCTGCTCATGGGTTATGGCTTCGTGACGCAGCTCTTCCCGGCGCTGATGGCGAGCCTGATGCCGCGCAACCCAGTGACGAAGCAGGGCGCGGCCGCCGGCATCATTGCGGGCGTTGTAGCGGTCGCCTATTTCACCCACGAGAACACGACGGTCGCGACCCTGCTGCCCCATGCGCCGGAAGTGATCCGGGATCTCAACGTCGGTGCGGCAGCGCTGCTGCTCAACCTCGTCGTCATGGTGGCGGTCAGTCTCGCAACCCAAAGCCTGCGGCGGCAGGTGCCTGCCGCTTGATACGCGGTCGCGCGATGCAGGATCGAAATGATCTTGTCGGCCGCGCGAAACGCGCCGATCATCGGGGGAGCCCAGCCTGCGGCCCTGCGCCGCTCACCCCCGAGGCGCGATGTCAGACACCAGCCCTCCTCACCTCATCTATCACCCGACCGTCTTCGACGTGGAGGATTTGAGCCAGGCCAAGGAGATCATCCTCACCAATGAGGGGCCTGGTTGCGAAACCGAGGTACGCTGGGCGCGGGAGACCCCCTATCTCGGCGCCCTCATCGGCCAGGAACTCGCCCTCACGCCCGATAGTCTGGTTCTGGATTATGGCTGCGGCGTCGGACGCTTGGCGAAGCAGTTGATTGATGTCTATGGCTGCGCGGTGATCGGCGCCGACATCAGCCCGAGGATGCGCGCGCTCGCGCTCGACTACGTCGGCAGCGACCGGTTTGCGGCCGTCGATCCCGGGCAATTGCAGCGCCTGTGCGACAAGGGCCTGCGCGTCGACGCGGCCTTCTCCGTCTGGGTGCTGCAGCATTGCCTCACGCCGGCTGAGGATATCGCCCGCATTCGGGCAAGCCTCTGTGCCGATGGCCGGCTCTTCGTCGCCAATATGGATGCGCGGGCCATCCCGGTGCGCCGGCCGGACCAGTCGGAACTCATCTGGGTCTCCGATGGGCTGGATATCTGGTCCCTGCTGGGTGGCGCCTTCGCGCCGGTCGCCACCGGCCAGTTCGATCCGGACCTCTGCCCTTCGCCCGCCCACCTGGGCACCACCGCCTGGCGGACCTACCGGCAGGGCGCCGGTTGACGTCGGGCCGCGGCTGGCTCAGCCGCCGTAGCGGCTGAGCGTCGCGCGCAGCGGGTCGGCGCCCGGATTGTTCGCCAGCATCTGCACCGTGATCTGCTGGGCGTTGAAGGGCTGGCCATAATAGGCCTGGTTGGAGGAGGTATCGGGCGACAGCACCGAGCCCTCGAGCGAGACACCGGCGAAGAGCCCGCTGGTGCGCGCAAAGGTCACGAAGTCAGCGCGCAGATGGGTGGTGGTGCCGCCGCCGATGCCGGCACCGACCGTCGCGACCGCGAGGGAGGCATCGCCGCCGAACTTGAAGTGGTTGCGCAGCACGGCACCCAGCGCCCGGTCGTTCATGATCATGACCACAAGCTCCGCGCTCTGCACGCCGATCTGGGCACCGAAGCTGCCGCTGCCCATGGAATAGAAGGCGGGGTCGGACCATGAGCCGCCGGCGGCGCGGGCTATCAGCACGCAATTGCCGCCCGATCCGCCGATCAGGAAGCCCGCCTTGAACATCTGCGGGCAGAGGATCACGGCTCGTGCGCTGCGCAGCGTGTCGATCACGCTCGAGGATTGGGTGCTGTTCAGCACGTCCTGCAGCGCAAGCGTCGAGCGGTCGACGATCTCCTGCTGCGCCTGTGGCCCGCTGCCCGTGGCGCAGCCGCTCATCAGCGGGGCGACAGCCAGCAGGGCGGCCCCGATCAGCATGTTTCTCAAGCGCATGGTGGCCTCTCCTCTTGCTTCGTCTTAGCTGTCCATCGTGTCGGCCTAGCCGCGCCCGGTGTCAAAAACGTGACGCCTAGAAGGCAGGGACGCCTGCCATGGTCTCGTTGGCGGCGAGCACGCGCCAAGCATCGCCCCGGCGTTCGAGTCGCGTGAGGGAAATATTGCCGACGGTGAAGCGCAGCGCCGGCTCCGCGCCGATGCCGAGCGCATGGGCCATGGCGGCGCGGATGGTGCCGCCGTGGCAGACGATGACGAGATCCTCCCCCGCATGGCCGCGCGCCAGCCGCTCGATGATGGCGCCAACCCGGCCGATCACGTCTTCGAAGCTCTCGCCCCCTTCGGGTCGCTCGGCATGGGAGGTCGGCCAGAAATCATGCTTCGGCAGGGCGAGCCGCGCGCTCAGCTCCGCGTTCTCCGTGCCCTGCAGCGCGCCGAAGGACTGTTCGATCATCCCGGCCTCCACCGCGAGCGGCTGCGCTGGGTAGCCGCCCGCGAAGATCGCCTCCGCCGTCAGGCGGGTGCGGGAGAGGGGGGTGACGAACCAGCGCGCGGGCTGGGGCAGCCGCTGGCCGAGTTCCGCATAGGCCGCCGCCTGCGTCCGCATGGTGGCGGCGCAGACCGGCACGTCCTGATCGCCGTAGAGCCGCAGCCGCGCCTCCGCGTCCACCAGGGCATGGCGGATGAGCCAGAAGCGGGTGCTCGTCATAGGCGGGTCTTTCGTAGAAGGGTCATTCGCCGATGGCGACGAGGGCGCCGCGCCGCCGCGCGGACTGGAACTGCCAGGCGAAGAGCAGGGCGGCGATGGCGAGCCAGACCAGGTTGAGGCCCACGGCCGCGGCCATCTCGCCGAGTGGCGCCCGTCCCTCCAGCAGCACGGCGCGCATGCCTTCGAAGACATGGGTGCCCGGGATCGCGTGGGAGATCGGCTGCAGCCAGGCCGGCAGTGTCGAGACCGGGTAATAGACCGCGGCGAGCGGGGTGAGGCCGAAGAGCAGGGACCAGGCCAGCGCCTCCGCCCCCGCGCCGTAGCGCAGGATGAGCGACACGATGCCGAGGGCGACGGCCCAGCCCATCAGCATGAGATTGGCGAAGAAGAGAACCAGGATGGGGCCGAGGGTGAAGAGGTTGAAGGCATAGAGCGCCCAGGCCACCAGGATGGCCGGCAGCACGCCGGCCAGCGTGCGGGCGAGGGCGACGCCCACGAGACCGGCGATCAGCTCCCAGGGTCGCAATGGGCTGATGAAGATATGGCCGAGATTGCGGGACCACAGCTCTTCCATGAAGCTGATGGCGACGCCCATCTGGCTGCGGATGCAGATCTCCCACAGCAGCACGCCGCCGAGCAGCGTGGTCGCGGCCAGCGCCAGGCCGTGATGGCCGCCGCCTGCCGCCGTGCCGAAGCCGCTGCCGGAGATGAAGCGCGCGGTGAACCCCCAGATGCACATCTGCAGGATCGGCCAATAGGCGAGTTCGACGAGGCGCGGCCAGGAGCGGCGGTAGAGGCAGAGGTGCCGATACATCAGCCCCCAGATGCGGCGAAGCGAGGCCATCACGAGGTCGTCTCCGCCGCCGCTGCGGAAGCGGCATGGCCGCGGCCGCGCGCGATGTCGAGGAAGACTTCCTCCATCGTTTCGCGGTCGTAGCGCTCGCGTAGCGCGTCCGGGCTGCCCTCGGCGACGATGCGGCCCTTGCGCATCATCAGTACGTGGTCGCAGAGCCGTTCCACCTCGCCCATGTTGTGGGAGGCGATGAGCATCGAGCAGCCGGACTGCGCGCGGTAGCGCTCCAGCCAGCTGCGCACCAGATCGCCGGTGTCGGGGTCGAGGCTCGCCGTCGGCTCGTCCAGCAGCAAAACGTCGGGGCGGTTGATGAGGGACTTGGCGAGCGCCACGCGCGTCTTCTGCCCGGCGGAGAGTTCACCCGCCGGTCGGTCGAGGAAACCGCCGAGGTCGAGTTCCTCCGACAGCTGGGCGATTCGCGTATCTGCTTTGGGTACGCCGTAGAGATGCGCATAGACCCGCAGGTTTTCCCGCACCGTGATGCGGCTGGGCAGCGCGATGTAGGGGGAGGAGAAGTTCATCCGCGCCAGGGCCGCGAACCGGTCCCGCGCCATGTCATGGCCCAGAATCTCGATCCGTCCCGAGGTCGGCAGAAGGAGCCCGAGCATCATCGAGATCGTCGTCGTCTTGCCCGCCCCATTGCCGCCGAGCAGCCCGACCGTCTGCCCCTGCGCAATCGTGAAGCCGATATTGTCGACGGCAAGCGTTGTGGCGTAACGCTTGCTGAGGGCTTGCACGCGCACCGTGTTCATGGGTCCCTCTCTGCCGGGCCGTCGCCTGTCTGTCGAGCCCCCCGCAGGCGGATGGAACAGATGCGACGCGGCTGCGGCACGCCGATGCCGGGATTTTGACCACAGGATTGCCTGACGAACTGAAAGACGCCTGCCCACCGATGAAGCTGACCTTCAAGCCCGCGCCCGGCCGCCTGCCGCCCGATCTTCGCATCTATGCCATCGGCGACGTCCATGGCTGTGACGAGGCCCATGCGGCGATCTTCGATCGCATCGCGGTGGATTATGCGGCGCGGCCGGTGGAGGAGGTGGTCATCGTCCATATGGGCGATCTCATCGACCGCGGCCCGAACAGCGCCGCCGTTCTCGCGCGCATTGCCCAAGGCCCGCCCATTCCTGGCGAGATGGTCAATCTGCGCGGCAATCACGAAGATCTCTGCCTCACGGCAATCGACGGCGGCGGGGAGACCGCCTCCCTCTGGCGCCGCAACGGGGGAGAAGCCTGCCTCGCCGACTGGGGCGTGCCGAAGAAGACCCCGGTGGTGCAGTGGGAGCGGCACATCCCGCCCGAGCAGCTCGCGGTCATCCGGCACCAGCGCATCTTTTATCGGCGCGGCGGCTACTTCTTCGCCCATGCCGGGTTGCGCCCGGGCGTGCCGATGATGGAGCAGGACCCGCACGATCTCGTCTGGATCAGGGAGCCCTTCCTCTCCTGGCCCCATCCGCATGAGGCGATCGTCGTGCACGGCCATACGCCGAAGAAGACGCCGATCCTGCGCATCAACCGCATCGGCATCGACACCGGCGCCGTCTATGGCGGGAAGCTCACCTGTCTCGTGCTGGAGGAAGACCGGATGGCCTTCATCCAGGTGCCGGGCCCTAAGAAGCCCCGGAAGTAGCGGCCTCCAGCACCGCCGCCAGGTTGCGGGCATGCACTGCCGCGTAGGGCGCGAAGGGATGCAGCGCGCCGCGCGCCAGGTCCTCGGCGATCCAGTCGGCGAGCGGCAGGGCGGCGAGCGCCGGATCGCGCGGAGCCGAGAGCAATCGCGACACGTACCGATGCGTCGCGTCGAGGAAGTTTCGCGCATAGCCGCCGGCGGCAATCACCGCCTCCGCCCCATGATCGGGCAGGATGCGCGTGAAGGAGAGGGTGGCCAGCCGGTCGATCTCGGCCAGATGCGTGGCGAGGCGCCCGGGCTCGGCGACATAGGTGATCGGGTCTTCCAGCGTGTCCCCGGCGAAGAGCAGGCTGGCATCGGCGAGGCGCATCACCGTGCCGTCCTCGCTATGGATGTCCATCCGGTGCAGCTCCACCCGGCGGGTGCCGACCATCAGATCCAGCCGGTCGTCGAAGAGGCGCGTGGGCATCACCAGCGGCCGGATCGGCGGCTCCGCCGCTTCCATGGTGGCCCGGTTCTCGGCCAGCAGTTCTGCCGTCCGCCGATTGGCGATGATCTCGCAATCGGCGAAGACCGCGTTGCCGGCAACATGGTCGTCATGCCAATGGCTGAGCACGACGCGAATGTGCCGGGCGCCGCGCGTCTCCACCGCGGCCCGGATGCGGCGCGCATGGTCGAGCGAGACATGGGTGTCGTAGACCAGCGCCTCATCGCCATCGAGGATGGCATAGGTGCAGATGCCAAGCTCGTAGGCTCCGTCATCCAGCCAGTTCGGCGCCTCCGACCACAGCCGCTTGCCCGCAATCCGCCCGTCATAGAAGCCGAGCACGCCCGGCGCGGGCTCCAGAATCCGCATCGTCTCGGAGAGGTCGCGGGTCATCACCAAGGCTCCATCCGGTCCCAGGCGGTCAGCATCAGCACGTCGTGGTTGCCGGCCCAGCCGCGCTCCATATAGCCCAGGATGCGGACGCCCTCGATCGTGCTCGCCATGGCGACGGCAGTGGAAGCCTTGACGAGTGAGACGCCGTAATCCGGCGTATCGGGGTAGGGCGCATAGCCCCATCCGCTTGCCTCACAACCGGCTAGCATACGCTGCCACTCCCGGTCACCGATCATCGCGCCGTAGGACCGCTGCACCTCCCGGCTCCATTGTCCGTGCAAGGTTGCGATGACGACGCCATGGCGGTTGAGACTGCGACAGAGATGGGCCAGCCAGGCAGTGGCACGGCTCGCATCGACATGGGTGAAGAGCGAGCCGATCCAGATCAGGTCATAAGGCGCGCCGAGATCGACCTGGGTGAGGTCGGGCTGGGAATGCAGGGCCATGCCAGCAAACTGGGCAGCACAGAAATCGGCGCCGTCCGTGTCGATGTCGGCGAAGGTGATGGCAGCGTTGGGGAAGGCGGCGCGGAGATGCCGCGCCACGCGTCCATGGCCGCACGGCAGGTCGAGGATGCGTTTCGGCTCCGCCATCGCGCTGGTCGCGAGCGCGCGAAAGACGGCGCGGATGGCGTCTACCCCGACCGAGAAATACCAGTCGGGGCCGCTATTATACATGTGGTCTCGCGGCGAGACCGTCTTGTCGATCTCGACTTTGAAATAGGCCTCTTCGATTGCAGCGACCCGGACATAGCGCAACGCCGTCTCCTCAGGGCAAAAGGGCCAGTCTTTCTGTCAGCAGGTCATAGAAGCCCTGGGCGTCGACATCGCGCATGTAGAGCGCATTCGGTGGCCGGTCGGTCACGCGCCAGTAGTCGGCAACCGTCATGCCGAGCGTCAGCGGGCTTGCGGTCTCCACCTCGACATTGATGTGCCGGCCCTGAAAGAGATCGGGCCGCAGGAGATAGGCCGTCACGCAGGGGTCGTGCAGCGGCGGCCCCTCCGCGCCGTATTTGTCCAGATCGAACCCCCCTGAGAAGGCGATCATCTCGGCCGTCGCCTGGGCGGCGCGGGTCGGCACCGCGCGGATCGCCTCCAGCCGGGCCGGCGTCGTCTGCACCTGATGCGTCACGTCCAGCGGCAGCAGGGTAATCGGAATGCCGCTCGCCAGCACGATGGCCGCGGCCGTGGGATCGACATAGATGTTGAACTCGGCCGCCGGCGTGATGTTGCCCACTTCGAAATAGGCGCCGCCCATGGCGACGATCTCGCGTATGCGGGGGGCGATGTCCGGCGCCTTGATCAGCGCCATGGCGATGTTCGTCATGGGCCCGAGGACGCAGAGGGTGATCTCTCCGGCGGCCTCCGCGCGCAACCTGTCCACCAGGAAATCGACGCCGTGCTGCGTCTGCAGCGGCATCGTGGGCTCCGGCAGATCCGGCCCGTTCAGGCCGGTCGCGCCATGCACATGCTCGGCGGTGACGAGCGGGCGCGCGGCCATGGGTCCCGCGCAGCCGGCATAGACCGGAATGTCCGGACGGCCAGCGAGTTCGCAGATCTTGCGCGCGTTCTTGGAGGTGAGGGTGACGGGCACGTTGCCGCCCACCGCGACGATCGCCTCCACCGTGATCTCGGCGGGCGAGGCGAGGGCGAGCAGGATGGCAATCGCGTCGTCCTGGCCCGGGTCTGTGTCGAAGATCACGCGTTTGGTCATGGGATTCCTCGGTCTCGGGCGGAAAGGTCAGCCGTCGCGCATCTCGGTCGAGCCGAGCAGCGCCCCGCCCCGGAAGCGGGCACTGATCCATATGCCGAGGACGGTGGCAAGGTAGGGAAGCATCAACACGAAGTCGCGCGGGGCGCGCTCGCCGAAGACGAGCTGGGCCTTGATGCCGAGATAATCGACGAGGGCGAAGAAGAGGGCGGCGAAGGTGGCACCCACCGGGTGGCCCGCGCCGAAGATGACGGCGGAGAAGGCCATGAAGCCGCGCCCCGCCGTCATGCCGACGCTGAAGATCTGCAGGCCGCCGAGGGAGAGTTCGGCGCCGCCGAGGCCCGCCAGCACGCCGCCGAGGAGCAGCGCCATCAGCCGCATGCGCGCCGGGTCGGCGCCGACGCTGCGGGCGGCGAAGGGGTGCTCGCCGGCGGCGGCGAGACGCAGGCCGAAGCGCGTGCGGCGGCACAGCACCCAGACTCCGAAGACGACGACCGGCATGGCGAGGACGACGGCGTCCAGCACGCCGAAGGGGCCGAAGCCGGGGCCGAGGCTCGGGATGCCGGCCGGCGCCGTCACGGCGGCCTCTGACCCATAGACGGCCTGGACCGCGAAATCCGTGCCGCCGAGGCCGAGGCCGGTGAGGCCGAGCCCGGCGATGATGGCATTGGCGCGCAGCTTCTCGATGACGAACCAGAGGAGCGCCGAGAGCAGCACGGCGAAAGCGACGGCGGCGGCGAGGCCGAGGGCCACCGATCCGGTCTGCGCCACGACGACCACGGCCGCGCAGGCCCCGGTGATCATCAGCCCCTCGAGGCCGAGATTCCACACGCCGGCGCGCTGGGCGAGCACGCCGGCCAGCGCCACGTAGATCATCGGCGTGCCGGTGCGCAGGACGGAGACGAGAAGGTCGATCATCGCGCGCGCTTCCGCCACTGTGGCCGCGCCGTGATGAAGAGGGCGATCGCCGCATTCACCATGTCGATCGCGGCGGCCGGCAGGCCCGCGATCACCGGCAAATAGAGGCTGGCCGAGGCGAGGCCGCCGAAGAAGAGGGCGACGATCACGCTGCCGGAGACGGAGAGATTGGCGACGAGGGCGATCAGCACGGCGGTGAAGCCATGTGCGGGCGAGAAGCCGGAGACGAGTCGCCCATCCGGCCCCAACACCTCCATCGCGCCTGCGAGGCCGGCCGTCGCACCACTGAAGACGAAAGCCCCGAGGCCGAGGCGGGAGAGGCGCGCGCCCTGCCAGGTCACCATCACCGGGTTGCGCCCGGCGAGCCCCCCCAGCACGCCGAAGGCGGTGCGGTTGACGAGCAGCCAGGTGACGAGACCCACGATAAGGGTCAGCCCCAGAATCCAGCCTGAGACGCCGCTGTCATTGCTGATGCGGATGGCGGCGGCCACCGGCTTGCTCGACGTCACCTGGCCGCTGCCCGCCGGGTCCTTCAATGGCCCGCTCGTCACCCAGACCAGGAAGAGGCCGGCGATGAAATTGCCCATCAGCGTGGTGATGACCTCGTCGGTGCCGGAGCGGATGCGGAGCCAGCCGGGCCACAGCGCCCAGACTCCGCCGGCGGCGAGGCCGCCGAGGAGGGCCGCGAGGGTGACCAGCAGCGGCGGCAGGCCAGGCAGCAGGGTGACGGCGACCGTCGCGCCGATCGCGCCCATGTAGAACTGTCCCTGCGTGCCGACGTTGAAATAGCCGCAACGGAAGGCGACCAGCACGCCGCAGGCCGAGATGAAGAGCGGGCAGGCCCAGCGCAGATCGTGGCCGAGTGCGCCGTCGGAGAGGAAGGCACCCTGCAGGATGGCCGCGAACATGTCGGGCGCGGAGAAGCCGGCGATTTCGAAGAGCGCGCCGCAGAGGATGAGTGCCAGGGCGACGAAGGCGACGGCGCGGCCCACGGCAAGGAGACCGGCGCTCATGCGGGGCCACCCACCATGGCGGCGCCGACTGGCCCGAGGTCGTAGGGCGGGCGGAACGTGCCGGCCACGCGGCCGCCTTGTAGCACCACCAGCCGGTCGGCGATGTCGAACAGCTCGTCCAGATCCGAGGAGATCAGAATGAGGCCGAGGCCGCGGTCGCGTGCCTCGCGCATCGCCTGCCAGACGAAGGCGGTGGCGCCGAGGTCGAGGCCGCGCGTCGGCTGAGCCAGGATGATGAGCCGCGCCGCGGCGTCGATCTCGCGGGCGAGAATGACCTTCTGGGCGTTGCCGCCGGAGAGGGCGCGCGCCGGCTGGTCGGCGCTGGTGAACCGCACGTCCCAGCGGCGGAAGGCCTCGTCCGCGGCCCGGCGCAGGGCACGCGGCCGGATCAGGGACAGCGCCGACCCTTCGAGCAGCCCGCGTGCCGCCCAGTTTTCCCATAAGGGGCTGGTCAGGCTCAGCCCCTCCGTGTTGCGTTCGAAGGGGATGATGCGCAGCCCGCGCCGCCGCCGCTCGGCGAGCGGCAGGCCCGTCACCTCCGCACCGTCCAGGGTGATGCGCCCGGCGGTGAGCGGCACGAGACCGGCCAAGGCCTCGACCAGCGGACGCTGGCCGTTTCCCTCCACCCCGGCGATGCCGATGATCTCCCCCGCCGCCACCCGCAGCGTCACGCCGTGCAGTTCTTGCCCGTCCGCCGCCGGCCGGGTGGAGACGCCGTCGAGCGTCGCCACCATCTGCGCACCAACTTCCGCATGCACCACGCCATGCGGCACACCCGCGCCCACCAGCGCCGCCAGATCCTCCGCACCGGTCTGGCCCGCCACGGTTTCGGGAGGGGTGCTGCCGATGATCGCGCGGGCGAGGGCGTCCGGCGTCGTCGTCCGCGCCTCGTCCGTCGCCGCGATCAGGCGGCCGCCGCGCAGCACCGAGACGGTATCGGCGACGGCCAGCACCTCGCGGATCTTGTGCAGGATGACGAGGATGGTGACACCCCCGTCGCACAGCCGCCGCAGGCGCGCGAAGAGCGCATCGGCCGCGGCCGGCGCGAGGACGGCGGTGGGCTCGTCCAGGATCAGCACGCGGGCCTCGCCCGCCAGGGCGCGGGCAATCTCCACCGCCTGCTGCGTCTCGACCGGCAGGTCACGGATCCGGGTGGAGGGCTTCGCCTCTACCCCGAGGGTCGCGAGATGCGACCGCCAGCGGTCTTCCAGGCGCCGGCGCGTGTAGAGGCCGCCGGGCGCGCCGGCGCGGCCGAACTCCATGGCCTCGGCGAT
Source organism: Acidisoma sp. 7E03 (assembly GCF_054665075.1). NCBI lineage: Bacteria > Pseudomonadati > Pseudomonadota > Alphaproteobacteria > Acetobacterales > Acidocellaceae > Acidisoma > Acidisoma sp. 7E03. The sequence goes on along the minus strand of NZ_BAAFHE010000013.1, from coordinate 67,008 downwards.
GGTAAAGGAGGGCGGCAGCGCAAAGCTCTGATGCACCAGCTCCACGCCGGCGGCGCGCGCCGCTTGTACCTGCCTCCCGCGCAGGCGCTGACCGCCGACCGCGATGGTGCCGGCGGAGGGCGCGACCAGGCCCGCGCAGGCGCGGGCGAAGGTCGTCTTGCCGGCGCCGTTCTGGCCGCAGACGGCATGGATGCGCCGGGGTGCGAAGGCGAGGCTCACCTCGGCGAGCGCCGTGAAATCCCCGAAGCGGACGGTCAAGCCGGAGCAGGCGAGAGCCGCCCCGGCCTCTGCGGCGTCGTGCATGCCTCAGAGCTGGGTGTTGAACGGCACTTTCAATTTGCCGGCGATGATCGCGGCTTTCGCCTCGTTGACCGCGGGCCAGGCCGCCTTCGCGGCCGTTACGTAGGCCGGCGGGCCGTTCTGCATGAAAAGGTCCGAGGGCACGAAGTCGATGATGCCGTCGGCGAGCGTGCTGACGTAGTGGCCCGCCTCGAACTTGCCGGAAACGGCGGCCGAGACCTGATCGGTCAGGCTCTGGCCGAAATTGACCAGCACGGAGGAGGCGACGGTCTTCGGCCCGAGCTTGAACTGGGTGCGGAAGACGGCACTGACGATGCGGTTGGCGCCTTCGCCGGCCGCGCGGATGACGCCGGCGTCGGTCGCGGCACCATCCGTCTGGATGAAGTCGATCCCGGTGCCGTAGAGTTGGTTCGCGATCTCCCGGCCCTTCGTCGGGTCCTGGAAGGAGCCGGCGAAGGCGCCTTTCACGGTGACGGTGGAGGAGACCTGGGCCGCGCCTGCCTTCATGGCGTTGAGGTCGGCATTGAGGCCAGGCAGGCTGACGCCGCCGATATAGCCGAGCTTGTGGCTCTGGCTGATCTTCGCGCCGAAGAGGCCGGCGAGATACATGCCGTAATGCGCCTGGTATTCCACCGTACGCACGTTCGGGATGATCGGATTGAAGGGATCGGCATAGAGCTGGATGAACTTCGTGCCGGGATATTGCGGCGCCACGGCTTTGATGGGGTCTGCCATCTCGTTGAAGGTGGTGACGATGACGGCGGCCCCCGCGCCGGCGAGGGTCGAGAGGATCGACTGATAGGCCGAGGGATCGGCCGCATAGATCGTGCGGACCGGGAAATGATCCTTTTTCCCGAGCGCCTTGAGATGGGCGATCATGTCGTCCACCGGGCCGTTGTCACCCGCCGCCTGGGTATGGACGAGGGCGACCAGCTTGCCCGCGGCGAAGGCCGGGCGGCCGAGCAGAGGCAGGCCGGCGGCGGCCCCGAGGAGAGCGGCGCCGCGCGCGCCCGCGCCGAGAAGGCTGCGGCGGGTCGGTCGTGCGCTCAACGGAAGGGGGGATGACGTGTCGTCTCGCTCGGCCATGGCGCGCTCCTGGTATGGATGGCAGAGCCTACGAGGCTGCATGGCTGAGCGTCAATCGGCGCGCCGGCGGTGCGGCCGCTCAGCTCGGCTGGCGCTGCAGCCAGGAAAGCCGGGCGGTTCCGGGCGTCCCGCCGATCTGCAGGCTGGTCTCGAACTGGGCGGCGGAAAGGGGGCGCGCGAAGAAGAAGCCCTGCACGAAGTCGCAGCCGCAGTCGGAGGCGACGGCCAGTTCCTGCGGCGTCTCCACGCCTTCGGCGACCACCGGCAGGTTGAGGACATGGGCCAGCTGCACGATGGTGGCGAAGAGGCTGATGCCGTCTTCGCCCGCCATCGCCTGGTCGAGAAAGCTGCGGTCGAGCTTCAGCGAGGTCAGCGGCAGGCGCGGCAATTGCGCCAGCGAGGAATAGCCCGTGCCGAAATCGTCCATGGCGACCTTGAAGCCCGCCTCCCGCGCAGCGCGCAGCGTCGACAGGGCGTGGCCGTCGGTGAAGGTGCCCTCCGTCACCTCGATGCAGAAGCCGGCGCGGTCGAGGCCGTAGCGGTCGACGAGCGCCCCGAGATCGGCCGGCACGTCCGCGCGCGACAGTTCCTGCGGCGAGACGTTGAGGTTGACGACGGGCAGCGGCGCCATGCCGCGGTCGCGCCAGGCGGCGACCTGGGAGACCGCCATCTCGCGCACCTTGGCGCCGAGACCGAGGCCCATGCCGGCGGCTTCGGCGATGCCGACGAAGCGGCCCGGCGGTACGAGCCCCGCCTGCGGGTGCTGCCAGCGCGCCAGCGCCTCGATCGCGACCAGGCTGTTGTCGCGCAGGCTGATGATGGGTTGGTAGACGAGGAACAGCTCGCTGTCGCTGCGGAAGGCGCGGTGCAGATCCTGCTCCAGCCCCGCCCGTTCGATTTGCACGTGGTGCAGCGGCAGGGTGAAGAGCACGGCCTGGTTGCCGCCCTGCTGTTTAGCGAAGAAGAGGGCTTCGTCCGCCGCATCGCGCAGATCGGTCAGCCCTTCCGTCTGGCCATGGGCCAGGCCGATGCTGGCGGTGACGTGGAAGCTGCGGCCGGCGCTGATCTCGAAGGGCCGGGCGACGGCAGCCAGCAGGCGCTCGGCCAGGCTCACCGCCTCGGCGGAGCCGATGTCGCGGCAGAAGATGGCGAATTCGTCCCCGCCGGTGCGCACCACGTGCTGCTGCGCCCGGCCCGCGATCTCCTGCAGCCGGCGTGCCACCTCCTGCAGCACCGCATCGGCGTCCTTGTGGCCGAGGGTGTGGTTGGCCGAGCGGAAGCGGTCGAGGTCGATCATCACGATCGCCGCGCGCTCCGGCCGCTGTTCCAGGAGGGTGATGAGGCCATCCATGGTGTTGCGGTTGTAGAGCCCGGTCAGCCGGTCGGTGCCGCGGGCCCAGGCGGCGCCCTCGAATGCGGGCGTATTAGTGGCATGAACGATGACGATGGCCGTCCAGGCGAGGGCGAGGAGCCCTTCGGAAAGCAGCACGACCTCCCGCGCATGGCCGAGCAGAGAGCCCAAGAGCCCCGACAGCAGGGGAATGCCGAGGGCGGAGGCGATCAGCAGCCGTTCGATGGTGCGGCTGGGCGCGGGAAGGCTGGCGCCGCGGCTCTGGCCGGGCCCAGTCCCGGCGCTCGCGAGCAGGATGGCGATGGTCAGGCAGAGGCCGACCGTGCCGAGAAGCATGCCGCCCGGGCTCGGCCCGGGCAGGCTCTGCAGCCGGAGCAGCGGCTGTACCAGGAAGAGGCCGGCGGCGACCGCCAGCAGAAGGCGCCCGAGGCGCGGCCGCTCCCGCAGCACGGCGGTCTGGCCGAGGCCGAGCAGCAGGAAGGCGGCGCAGGCGAGCGGAGCGAGCGCCGGCTGAGAGAGACCGAGCCGCAGCGCGACAGTGGGGGCAAGCGACGGCAGCAGGGTGCCGCCCAGAAGGAGCAGCGTGCCGAGCAAGGTGATGGCCAAGGCCATTCGGCGCCAGGAGTCCCGGCGGGACAGTCCGGTGCCGGCCCCGAGGGTGATGAGTAGCAGGGCAGTGCCGGCCAGCATGGCGGATGGGGACAGCAGCCAGTCCAGGCTCAGGCGATGAGCGGAATCGAGGTCGGGCAGGGCCGCGCACAGCAGGGGGGCCAGCAGGATGATCGCGAGGAAGGCGGGGCCCAAGGCGCCGGACGCGCCGACCGACAGCGCGGTGGCAAGCCGATGGTCTGCCGAGCGAGCGTGCTGAGACCGACCGAAAAACACGTGCGTCACCGTAACGAAGGAATGCCGAACCGCCGGACAGCATCGCATCGGATCGAGCGGGCGCGGTCGGCTGACTATCGGCGGGATCGGATGCCGCCGTCTGGCCCCATTTGAGGCGACTTTCGGGAAGACCTGCCCTGAGGGGCCACGTTTTCGTGAGCCCCGCTGGCAGAGGGAGCTAGACCAGACCCTCGCGGATGAGGCTGATCCATCGCCCGTTGCCGATGATCACATGGTCATGCAGCAGCAGGGACAGCGGCTCGGCGGCGGCGCGCAGCGCGCGCGTCATCTCGATGTCCTGGTGCGAGGGCGTCGGGTCCCCGCTCGGGTGGTTGTGGACGAGGATCATCGCGGTGGCGCTCAGCTCCAGGGCACGGCGCACGACCTCCCGCGGGTAGACCGGCGTCGCATTCACCGTGCCGCGTCCCTGTTCCTCGTCGGCGATCAGCCGGTTGCGGCTGTCGAGATAGAGGACGCGGAAATGCTCGATCTTCTCGCGCGCGAGCACCGCCGTCAGATAGTCGATGACGCGCTGCCAATTGGTCAGCACCGGCTGGTCCATGATCTCGGCCCGGCTCAGCCGCAGTGCCGCCGCCTGGATCGTCTTGAGCGCCGCGATGCCGGCCTCGCCGAGGCCGTCGATCTCCCGCAACTCCTGGGGAGAGGCCGAAATGGCGCTGGCGAAGCTGCGGAAACGGATAAGCAGGCTGCGCGAAATCGGCTTGGTGTCCCGCCGCGGCAGCGCCAGGAACAGCACCATCTCCAGGATTTCGTGGTCGTTCAGAGCATCCGGCCCCGCCCGCAGAAGACGGTCCCGCATGCGGGCGCGGTGGCCGTCCACCCCTGCATCGTGCCGGAGGGCGGGCGGAGGCGGCGGCAGCTCGGAAAAGAGCGTGGCGGCGCCGGAGGAAGGAAGTTGTTTGGCCATCCCGAACAGTCTGGCACGGCAGGAATGGCAAAACTAGTTGTTTCGATATAATAACAAAAAGTCAGATTATCCGTTCAGCAGGCGGGCGGCAGCGGGCGCGAAATAGGTAAGCACGCCGCGGCATCCCGCGCGCTTGAAAGCCAGCAGGCTCTCCATCATCGCCCGCGTCTCGTCCAGCCAGCCGTTTTGCGCCGCCGCCATGATCATCGCGTATTCGCCCGACACCTGATAGGCGAAGGTCGGCACTTCGAAACGGTCGCGCACGCGGCGGATGATGTCGAGATAGGGCATGCCGGGCTTGACCATGATCATGTCGGCGCCCTCGGCGATGTCCATGGCGACCTCGCGCAGCGCCTCTTCCGAATTGGCCGGGTCCATCTGATAGGTCTTCTTGTCGCCTTTGAGCGAGGCGGAGGAGCCCAGCGCGTCGCGGAAGGGGCCGTAGAAGGCGCTCGCATACTTCGCGGCGTAGCTCATGATCCGGGTGTGGATGAAGCCGGCGCCGTCCAGCGTTTCGCGGATCGCGCCGACGCGCCCGTCCATCATGTCGGAGGGCGCGATGACGTCGATCCCGGATTCCGCCTGCACCCGTGCCTGGGCGGTGAGGACGGCCAGGCTCTCGTCATTGGCGACGTAGCCGTTGCGGATGACGCCATCATGGCCATGGTCGGTATAGGGGTCGAGCGCCACGTCCCCGATCAGCCCGATGTCGGGGAACTCGCGCTTGAGAATGCGGGCGGCGGAGCAGATGAGGTTCTCGGGGTTGGTCGCTTCCGTCGCTTCCGCGTCCTTCTTGTCGGACGGTGTCGCCGGGAAGAGGGCGATCGCCGGAATGCCGAGCCTGGCCGCCTCTTCGACGTGGCGGGGCAGCCCCTCCAGAGTCACGCGGAACTGGCCGGGCATGGAAGCGACCTCCGTCGCATCGCCGCTGCCTTCGCGCAGGAAGATCGGCCAGATCAGGTCGTCCACGGACAGCCGGTTCTCGGCCACCAGCCGGCGCGTCCAGGCGTCGTGGCGATTGCGGCGCAGACGGGTTTGGGGGAAACGGCTGTCGGTCATGAGCAAGAACCTCCGCGGGTCACGGCGCCTTCTTACGGCTCCCGCTCCCATCATGACAGGCAACCCAGCTTTGGGAAGGCGGCGGTTCACGCTCGCGTCACGCCCATGTTACAAGGCGTGCCCGGCTGATTCGACGTCATCTCGGCCGGGACCGTCCGAACTAGGAACCTTGAGCCCTATGAACGAGCAGACGCCCGCCGCCAGCCTTGCGCGGTTCTTCTCCGCCCCCGTCGAGGAAACCGATCCGGAACTCGCCGCCGCTCTCCGTAAGGAACTCGGTCGACAGCAGGACGGTATCGAGCTGATCGCGAGCGAGAACATCGTCTCCCGCGCCGTGCTTGAGGCGCAGGGCTCCGTGCTCACCAACAAATACGCCGAAGGCTATCCCGGCCGCCGCTATTACGGCGGCTGCTATGCGGTGGACATCGCCGAGGAGCTGGCGATCAGCCGCGCGAAGCAGCTCTTCGGCTGCGAGTTTGCCAATGTCCAGCCGCATTCCGGCGCCCAGGCCAATGGCGGCGTCATGCTCGCCCTGCTGCAGCCGGGCGATACCTTCCTCGGGATGAGCCTGGCGGCCGGCGGCCATCTCAGCCACGGCGCCGCGCCCAACATGTCCGGCAAGTGGTTCAACGCCGTGCAATATGGCGTGCGGAAGGAAGACGGGCTGCTCGATTACGAGGAGCTGGAGGAGAAGGCGCGCACCCACAAGCCCAAGCTGATCATCGCCGGCGGCTCCGCCTATCCCCGCGTCATCGATTTCGCCCGCATCCGGAAGGTGGCGGACGAGGTGGGCGCGATCTTCATGGTGGACATGGCGCATTTCGCCGGTCTCGTCGCGGGTGGCGTGCATCCGAGCCCCTTCCCGCATGCCCATATCGCGACGACGACGACGCACAAGACGCTCCGCGGCCCGCGCGGCGGCATGATCCTGACGAACGACGCGGAACTCGCGAAGAAGATCAACTCGGCGATGTTCCCAGGGCTGCAGGGCGGCCCGCTGATGCACGTGATCGCCGCCAAGGCCGTCGCCTTCGGCGAGGCGCTGCGCCCGGACTTCAAGCTCTACGCCAAGCAGGTGGCCGACAATGCCAAGGTGCTGGCCGAGACCTTGGTGGCGCGCGGCTTCGACATCGTGACCGGCGGCACCGACACGCATCTCCTGCTGGTCGATCTCCGGCCGAAGCGGGTGACGGGCAAGGTCGCGGAAGCGAGTCTGGAGCGCGCCCACATGACGGCGAACAAGAACGCCATCCCCTTCGACCCCGAGAAGCCGGCCATCACCTCGGGCATCCGCCTCGGCACGCCCGCCGGCACCACGCGCGGCTTCGGCACGGTGGAGTTCCGCCAGATCGGCGAGATGATCGACGAGGTGCTGACCGGCCTTGCCGGCTCGAACGAAGAGGGCGGCAACGCGCTCGTCGAGCAGGAAGTCGGCCGTCGGGTCCAGGCGCTCTGCGCGCGCTTCCCGATCTACGCCAGCTGAAAGACCGCGCCTGAATGCGCTGCCCCTTCTGCGGTCATGACGACGCTCAGGTAAAGGACAGCCGTCCCAGCGAAGATGGGACGGCGATCCGCAGGCGGCGCTTTTGCAGCGCCTGCAGCCAGCGTTTCACGACCATCGAACGGGTGCAGCTGCGCGAACTCGTCGTCGTGAAATCGGACCAGCGGCGGGTGCCTTTCGACCGGGACAAGCTCGCCCGGTCCATCCGCATCGCGCTACGCAAGCGGCCGGTGCAGGAGGAGCGGGTGGAGCGCATCGTCAACTCCATCGTGCGCAAGCTCGAATCGAGCGGCGACAGCGACGTGCCCAGCAAGCAGATCGGCGAGCTGGTGATGGAGACGTTGAAGGAAGTGGACGATGTCGCCTATGTCCGCTTCGCGAGCGTCTATCGCGATTTCCGTGAGGCGCGCGATTTCGAGCAGTTCCTGGACCAGCTGGGCGACAAGCTGGAGTCCGAAGCCCCTTAAGGGCCGGGCCTGAGAGGCAGAATGTTCACAGGGATCATTTCCGGCATCGGCACCGTCGCCGAGGTGCAACCGATTGGCGGCGGCGCCGACATGCGGCTGCGCATCGCCGTGCCGCAGCACAAGGCCGAATGGGCGGGCCTGCCCGGCGTCCTGATCGGCGCCTCCATCTGCTGCTCCGGCTGCTGCCTCACGGTCGTAGAGAAGGACGGGGGCTCCTTCCTCGTCGAAGTCTCGGCCGAGACTTTGTCCAAGACATCGCTCGGCACCTGGGCCCCCGGCCGGCGCATCAACCTGGAACGCGCGCTGAAGATGGGGGACGAACTCGGCGGCCACATCGTCTCTGGCCATGTCGACGGGCTCGGCACCGTGCTCTCCAAGACCATGGAGAACGGCTCCACCCGCTGGACCTTCCGGGCGCCGCGCGATCTCGCCTTTTTCATCGCGAAGAAGGGCAGCATCGCCATCGACGGTGTTTCCTTGACGGTGAACGAGGTGGAGGGTGATGTGTTCGGCGTGAACATCATTCCCCACACCGCCGAGGAGACGACCTTCGGCACCCTCGCCGTGGGCGATGTGGTCAATCTGGAGATCGACATGCTGGCGCGCTACGTCGCGCGGCTCGCGGAGCGTGACCTGTGACGATGATGAAAACCCTGTCCCTTCACGAATACATCTCGCCCACCGCCGAGATCATCGAAGAGGCCCGCGCCGGCCGGATGTTCATTCTGGTGGACGACGAGGACCGCGAGAACGAGGGGGATCTCGTCATCCCCGCGCAGTTCGCGACGACGGAGGCGATCAATTTCATGGCCCGCCATGCGCGCGGCCTGATCTGCCTCGCCATGACGACGCAGCGGGTGCAGCAGCTCGGCCTGTCGCTGATGAGCGCGCATAACCGCTCCCGCCATGCCTCGGCCTTCACCGTCTCGATCGAGGCGCGGCATGGTATCTCCACCGGCATCTCGGCTGCGGATCGCGCCCGCACCGTCGCGGTTGCCATCAATTCCGAAAACCCGCGGGACGAGATCGCGACGCCCGGGCACATCTTTCCGCTCGCGGCGCGCGACGGTGGCTCGCTGGTGCGGGCTGGCCACACCGAAGCCGCGGTCGACATCTCGCGCCTCGCCGGCCTCAACCCCTCGGGCGTCATCTGCGAGGTGATGAATGAGGACGGCACCATGGCGCGGCTGCCGGAACTCATCGCTTTCGCGCAGCGGCACAACCTCAAGCTCGGTACCATCGCCGACCTCATCCAGTATCGCCGCCGGACCGAGAAGCTGGTGAACCGGTCCTTCGAGACCTGGCTGGGTGATCTCGAGGGCGGGGACTGGGCGGTGAAGGTCTTCGAGGACCGGCTGACCCAGACCGAGCACCTGGCCCTGGTCAAGGGCGACCTCACCGGCCCGAAGCCGGTGCTGGTGCGCGTCCACAGCGTCGATCCGGTGACGGATCTGCTGGGCTCGGGCCGTCAGGCACTCGGCGCCTCCTCCCGCATCATCGCGGAAGCCGGCCGCGGTGTCATCGTGCTCCTGCGCGACAACCAGCCGGGCGCCGTCGCCCGCAAGCTTGGCCTCAACGAGGCCGCCCGTGCCGAGGACAACGTGCTGCGCCAATACGGCATCGGCGCGCAGATCCTCATCGATCTTGGCGTGAAAGATATGATCCTGCTCACCAACCATCCGCGCAGCCTGATTGCGCTCGAAGGCTTTGGCCTCAACATTGTGGACCAGCAGCCCTTTGCGGAGCATCCGGGCGATGCGGCCGACCTCGGGGCGGAGACCGGCCTATGAGCACCGCCGACGCCATTCTGGGCGACGTCCCGGAACTCGAAGGGGCGCCGCCTTCCGTCCTTATCATCACCGCGCCCTATTACCGCGATGTCGTGGAAGGCATGACGCGCGGCGCCATCGCCGTGCTGGACCAGGTGGAGGCCGAGCACGAGGTGGTGGAGGTCGCCGGCGCCTACGAACTGCCCCAGGCGCTTTGCATCGCTTCCGCGACCGACCGGCCCTTCGACGGCTTCGTCGTCATTGGCTGCGTCGTGAAGGGCGAGACCGACCATTACGACTTCATCTGCCGGTCCTCGATGGACGGCATCATGAAGGTGGCGCTCGACCACAAGCTCTGCCTCGGCACCGCGCTGCTGACGGTCGATACCATCGATCAGGCGGTCGCTCGCTCGGGCGCCGAGCACAACAAGGGCGCGGAAGCCGCCATTGCCATGCTCAAGCAGATCGCGCTGCAGCGGCATCTGGGGCGCATCTGATGAGCGACGCCCCGAAAGCGGCCAAGCCGCCGAAAGCGCAGGGCCGTCCGCGCACCGGCGCCCGCGTCGCCGCCGTGCAGGCGCTGTTCCAGAGCGAGCAGGCCGAGGAAAGCGCCGAGACCGTCATCGAGCAGTTCACCCGTCACCGCCTCGGCAAGAATGCCGGCACCGGCGGTTTCGAGGAGGGCCGTGTCGCCGATGCGCATGTCCCGCTCTTCGGCGCCATCGTCCGCCTCGCCGCCCGCGAGCAGGACCGGCTCGATCCGATGATCGCCGAAAGCCTGCCCGCCGAATGGCCCTTTGACCGGCTCGACCCGGTGCTGCGCGCTTTGCTGCGCGCGGCCGTCGCGGAACTCGCCATGGCCGATGGGCCGCCGTCCCGCGTCGTCATCAACGAATATCTTGACGTTGCCCACGGCTTCTTCACCGGGGACGAGCCGCGCATGGTCAATGGCCTGCTCGATGCGCTCGCCCGCCGCGTGCGCCCGGGTGAGTTCGACGGCGCCTCCGCCGCCAGCGCCACCACGCCCTGAGGGCCGCCGGCCATGGCTGCGGCGCCGGGGGTTCTGCCGCCCGAATTCGATCTCATCGGCCGGCATTTCCGGCCTCTGGCGGGGGAGGCCGCGCTCGCCCTCGAGGATGATGCGGCGGTGCTGACGCCGCCCGCCGGCCGCGCCCTCGTCATGGCGGCGGATACGATGGTCGCCGGCGTCCACTACCTGCCGGATGATCCGGCGGAGGGCGTCGGGCAGAAGCTGCTGCGCGTCAACCTCTCCGATCTCGCGGCCATGGGGGCCGCGCCGCTCGGCTATCTGCTCGCGGTCTCGGCCCCCACCGGCACGCCGGATGCCTGGTTCGCGGGTTTCGCGGCCGGGCTTGCTGCCGACCAGGCGGAATTCGGCCTCTCCCTCCTCGGCGGAGACACCACCAGCACGCCAGGGCCGGTAACGCTCTCCCTCACCATCATCGGCCATGTGGCGCCTGGACAGGCGGTGCGCCGCCGGGGGGCGAAGCCGGGTGACGAGATCTGGGTGACGGGCACGATCGGCGACGGCGCGCTCGGCCTCGCCGTCTCGCTCGGCAAGCTCGCCGACCCCACGGGCTTCCTGCGCCGGCGCTATTGCGTACCGAGCCCGCGCCTCGCCCTGCCGCTCGCGGGCCGTGTCTCGGCAGCCATCGACGTGTCGGACGGGCTGCTGCAGGATCTCGGCCATCTCTGTCGCCTGGGCGGTTGCGGGGCGGAAATCGCCGCGGCCGCCGTGCCGGCCTCGCCGGCGGCCCAGGCCGCGGGGCCCGCTTGGCTTGAGACGCGCCTCGGCGGTGGCGACGATTACGAGTTGCTGCTCGCCGTGCCCGAGGGCGAGGGCCAGGGTGCGGCGCTGGCGGAGGCCTGCCGCGCCCAAGGCGTGTCGCTCACCCGCATCGGACGCTTCGTGAGCGGCCCCGCCACCGTCCGCGTGCTCGGGCAGGATGGGGCGCCGATGGCCATCGGCCGCCACGGCTGGAGCCATTTCTGAGGCGGGGTCGGTGGCTGGGCCAGAGAGGCGCCTTGGGTGGCGCCGATCGGTGTGGTCAAAAAGTCGTTGCGAAGCACGCCCTTCGGCTGGTGCCATGTCGGGCGATTGTCTAAAGCCTTGTCGAATCAGATGTGGTTCTGAGGTCGGAACATGGCTGCCAAACTTCAATCCTATTTCGAGGAACGACGGGCGACTGTGTGCGCCCTCCTCCTGCTGGTCATGCTTTGGGTCGTCGCCTTTCACCCATGGCTCAGCGGTGGGGTGATCGTCCCTTACGACGCTTTTGATTTCGCCTATCCAACGATGCTTTTTGCTGCGCGCAGTCTCCATCATGGCGCATGGCCCTGGTGGAATCCCTATGTTTATAGCGGTTACCCTCAAATCGCCGATCCACAGGCACTGACCTTCTCGCCGTCTTCAACGGGGCTGATGGCACTATTTGACCAGCCAACCCCCCTCCTGTTCGATCGCATTCTGATCGCGCATCTTGCCTTGGCTGGCGTCGGCATGTTTCTGCTGTCCCGCGCGATGGGGCGGTCCTTGTCGGCTGCCATCATAGCTGGTCTGATCGCCATGATCGGTGGATGCGTGACTGCGCGGCTGCAGCATGCCCAGCTGCTGATTGCTTATGGTTTCTTACCTTGGGTTGGCTTTGGCGCGGTTCGCTTTCTGACCAATCCATCGATTGGCCGCAGTGTGCTCTTCGGCGTGTTTCTGGGCGTCCTTGGTGTTCACCTGCTTCAGGACACCTACATCGCCCTCGTTCTGCTCGCTGAGACAATTCTCGTATGTCTCGTCTACCGTCTGGCGACAGACCGTAATGGAATGGGGCGGTTCGCAATCGGTCTAGTAGTCGCCGCGACCGTCACGCTTCTCATCTGCGGCTGGCAAGTGGTTGCCATGCTCAGCTTCCTGCCTGAAACGCAGAGGGCGGCTCTTGCCATTGAGGCAAGTCGGGACGATTCCGCGCCTTGGCGCCTTTTCATGACGCTGCTGCGCCCTGAATACTGGCACGGCGACTGGGGCGACTACAGTGGCACGATCAGCAAGTCCGAAGGCACGATCTATGGGGGCATCCTGGCCGTTCCGCTCGTGCTGATCGGCCTCGGGCATCTCGTGCGTCGTGCATGCTGGGGCAGCACGCGTCTCATGAAACTCTCAGCCGTTCTGCTCCTGACCCAAGCAGCATTTCTCGTCCTCTATGGCTTGGGTCTGACGACGCCGGTCTATCATCTCTACTATGACGTCATCCCTGGCGTGCGGTTGTTCCGCCGACCTGTCGATGCGTTCTACGTCTTGAATCTGTACATAGCATTGTTTTCAGCCGTTGGTTTCGACGCGCTTAGCCCAATGCTCAGTCGCCGGGCGTCTTATTTGTTTCTTTGTGTGGCGGCTGCCTTGCTGCTGATTTCGGTGATCGGACCGTCGCCCTATGTGTGGAGCGCGTTCAACGCCACGCATTTTTGTCTCGCCCTCGCGGTCGCTGGCTTAGTCCTTGGGTTTGCTCTCGTGCCACGTCAACGGCAGGTGGCGCCTTTCTGCGTTGCCCTGTGCTTAGCGTGGGTTGCCGATCTTCGCACGCATACTTTGGCAGGCAGTTCACTAAATGCAGGAAACCCGCGCTTTGCAGATATTTTCCCCGATCATTCGCGCTTGGCCGAAACCTTGCGCGCCGCCTTGACCATCCCGGGCCAGCCGAGCGCGCGCATTGAGCAGAATATTGTCAACTACTATTGGTCAAACGCCCCCTCGGCTTTTAAAATATCAGCGACGCAGGGGTACAATCCGTTTGTGTACTCGCGCTATGATCAGGTCTTTGGCACCTCTCAGGGACGTCAATCCGAGCGTCCATTCACTCCTTGGGCTCGATCTTACGACAGCCCTGTCTTCAACCTCATGGGTGCCCGTTACGTCATATCATTCCCCTTCACGGACGTATCAAAGACGCTGAAATCCCTGGGATTTACGGCGGACATCTATGGCGATGGCATGGTCGCCTGGCATAATCCGCGAGCGCTTCCCCGCGTCCTGACGCCGACGGATGTGGCTTTCTGGTCCGGTGATTCGTCACGCGACCACAGCCTTGCAGCAACCGTAGATTTTCGTCGGACTCTCATGCTGTCGCCAACAGATCGATCGCTTGTGGCCGGTGCTTGCTCGGGGAGCGTCAGCACATTCGAACTTCTTGCCGAAGGCAACGACGAGAGCCGATACGCCGTCTCGGCGGGCAGCGGCGGGGGATGGTTCGTGGTCACCGATCAGGCGACGGACGGCTGGCACAGTGCGATTGATGGCAAACCCACGCCTTTATACAGAGGAGACTTGCTGGTTCGCGCCGTATGCGTCCCGCCAGGTTCGCATGTCGTCACCTTCCGCTTCGAGCCTTTCCGCAAAATGGCTGATTGGGTGTGGCACAACGTTACCGCTATCGCGGGTGGCGGGAGGTTGCCGAAAGACGACGGGACCCTATAGCCCCGTCTCCCATCGCTGGAACCTCAAGGCAGAAGATAGCGGTACGTGATACCTGGGATGGCGGGCAGGCTGGCGGGGTTCTTCAGATCATAAGGCTCCCAGCCGGCATGGTGCGCCGGATTGGCGAGAATCGACGTGATCAGGCGGCGCGGCAGCAGGACGATGCTGAGATCGGGATTCGTCCAAGGCCAGCTCATGCTCTCGAGAAGGCGCTGCTCCCGAGCGCTCTTGTCTTGCGTGACCGCAGTGGACGGGACGATTCCCCGCGCATTCTCGAGCACCTGTGCGACGACATCCCGATAGACGATCCAGTCCCGCGTCGCGGCCAGATGCCACAGGCTGACACCGAGGCCGAGGCTCGCCACAAGTCCGAGAACCGCCGGCGCGGTCAGCGCCGATCGCACCTGCGGCCGCGCTTTGGCTACGAGAAAGAGGATGCCGAGGGGCAGGGAGAGAAGCGCCGCATTGTTGCGGGCGGCGAATTGCGCCGCTGGCGCGACCAGGGCTGGGAAGGCGAAAGCCGCGAGTCCGGTCCCCAGTGAAAGCGGTAGAAAGATCCGTTGCAGGGGGCGTCCCCAACTCGGACACAGAAGTGCAATCAGGAGAAAGAGTGTGGCCGTGCAGGTCAGCACGCTGCCGAGATTGACACCCGCCCAGGGTGTATAGAGCCATTCGAGGTTGAGGAAGCTTTGGATGAAGTCGCTGCGCTCCCCCGGATCGACAGGATGGAGTGCAAGCGTGATCCCTACAACAGTGCCGGCGACCGCACACAAGGCGACGGCGCCGAGGGGCAGCCAAGCCGCCAGCTGTCGTTCCCGGCGCGCACGCAGGGTGCACCCTGCGAGCAGGACAGGGCAGAGAAAGAGCATCTCCTCATGCAGGTCGCTGCATCCCAAAGCCAGCACGGCCAGCAGCAGGCCGCGGCCTAGGGTCAGGGGCCCGCTGACGGCGGCGGTCAAGAGCAGCCAGAGATACGCGGTTGCGGCCAGGCCTTCTCCCACACTCGCGAATTGGGCGCTGAGGATGCCACCGAGATAGACAAAGGCCGGCAGGACGAAGAGGGCGCGGTCCCCGGGCGCCAGGGCTGCCAGGCAGGCGAGGATGAGGAGGCCGGGTACGAGGTTGCTCGCAAGGCTGAAGGCGAGGGCCACGGCATGCGGGGCGGTGGCGCCGAGCCGCATGGCCACCAGCACCGGCCATTGCGTCAGCATCTCGGCGAAGGGGCGGCCCGTCTGGATGATCACGAAATCCCGGGCCGCCGCCAGATGGGTCGCGAAGAAGGCGCCGTCGGCATAGAGGCCGCGCAGCCCGAGGCCGGCATAGGCTTGCACGAACAAAGCCACGATCAGGCAAAGCCACAGCGTGGCTTCCGCGCGGCGTCTCTCGGTCACGCCCTGGCGCTCGCCCGCGTTCCGGCACGGGGCGCCACGCCCCAGTCGAGGAAATCCATCCGCTCGGTCGGCAGGTCTTCCGGACGGGTGAAGGGCAGGGGCAGGGCTGCCGCCTCTGCAATGCCCTGCGCCCGGCACAGGAAGAAGGCGGTGGCATAGGCCTCGTCCAGCTCCGACTGCGTGGCGGCGGAAAGCGGGGCGGCAGACAAAGCGCGCGCCTGCATCATCCCATCCAGCCCCTCGACCCAGCGCAGCACTCCAGCGAGATCCGCGGCCATCTGAGGCCAGAGGGCGAGGGCACGGTCGATCTCGCAATAGTCCCGCACCTCCGGCGTGGGGTGCAGGCTGGCGAAGACCCATTGCGAGCGGCCCTGCCGGCGGGCCCGGTTGCAGAAGTCGCGAAAGCTCAACCCCCGGATCATCGTGGCGCGTGCGACGGGTTCGTAAACCACGCGCAGCCCCACCTTCGACAGGCGCCAAGCCAGCTCGATGTCCTCACAGCCGAAACGGAAGACGGGGTTGAAGATCCCGTGTTCGAAGAGCAGCGCGCGCTTGCAGGAACTGCGGCCGCCCCAGAACTCGCGATAGCTCAGCATCTGCCCCGGCTGCATCCAGCCATAGGAGAAGAGCTGACTGCCCGCTCCGGTCACGTGCCGCATCACCGGCAGGTCCGTGATCTCGGGGGCGAGATCGGTATGGCCGAGGACGGCCAGATTGAAATCCGGGTAGCGCAGATGCGCGGCGAGATGGCCGACGAGCAGATCCGGGCCCGCCACGTCGTCATCGTCCAGAAAGACGATGAAGGGAGCGCGGCAGGCGAAGATGCCGAGGTTCTTGGCGGCGGCGAGCCCGCTCTGTGCCTGGCGCAGCACGCGCATCGGCAGCCGGCCTTCCCAGGCCTGCAGCACGGCCTGGGTTTCGTCCGTCGAGCCGTCGTCGACGACGACGATCTCGAAACGGTCGGGCGAGAGGGTCTGCGCTTCGAGCCCCGCCAAGACCTGCGGCAGCAGATGCGCCCGGTTGTAGGTGGTGAGAATCGCCGAAATCTCGGGCGCGGTGGGCAGGGGCTTGCGGTCAGACATGGACGTCGAGCACCTGGAAGGCGTCCTCGCGGGTCAGATGGCGGTGGCGCGCCATCAGCAGGAACATGGCGCGCGCCGCATCGTCGTAGCCGTAGCCGCTCACCTGCCGGCGCATGCGATGGGCGATGGGCGTCGCATCCACGACCCCCATCTTGAGACCGGCCTCTTCCATGACCTGGGGCCAGACATAGTCGAGCCCCCAGCCCATACCGCAGTCTTCCGGCACGGGCAGGATCAGCGCCGCCGCATCCCGCCGGATGGCGGTGACGGGGCCGATTTCCACGAAACGGGTGCGCCGGGCGGAGACACCGGGATTCTCCATGACGATCGGATGGTCGATGTAGCTGTCGGCGGTGCGGGCGGGCTGGCAGAGCGCGAAGTCGCAGGCTTCGGCGACGGCGATGAAACGGTCGAGGAAGCCCGGCGGCAATTCGACGTCGTCATCCATCAGCAAGATCCAGTCGAAGCGCGCGGCATCCGTCGTGAGCGCGTTGAGCAGCAGGAATTTCGGGGTCCGCTCCCGCTGAATGGCGACCGTGCCCGGCAGGTCGCAGTCGCCGGTGCCGCTCGGCGCAAGAGCGACCCAGCGCTGGGTGGCTCGCACCCGGCGCGCGCCCGCACATTCGTAGACGATGTGCGCCGCGGTGTTCGGCCGGTCGGCGAGGTAGACGCCGGCGACGAGGACCTCAGTCATGCAGCAGCGCGTCCAGCTTGCTGCGGACGACATCCGCGGAGAGTGTGCGGGCGATCAGGTCCCGGCCCTCGCGCTGAAGGCTGCGCCAGAGGTCGTCGTCCCGCAGCAAACGCAGCACCTGCGCCGCGAAATCAGCGGGAGACTCGGCCACGAGAAGATGCACGCCGTCTTCCAGCGCCATGCCTTCGGCGCCAATCTGGGTGGCGACCACCGGCAGGCCATGGGCCAGGCTCTGCCCCACCTTGCCCTTCATCCCCGCCCCGTAACGAAGCGGCGCCACGAAAACGCGGGAGCGGCGCTGCAGCGGCGCGAGGTCAGGCACGAAGCCGAGGATTTCGACGTTTCGCTGCCCATGCAGGGCAAGGATGTCCTCATCCGCATTCGCGCCGACCACGCGGAAGACCAGATCAGGCATCTCCCGATGCAGCAGGGGCCAGATCTCCTGCACGAACCAGCGCACGGCATCGCCGTTCGGCTTGTGCCAGAAACCACCGACGAAGAGCAGGTCACGCCGGCCCTCGGGGCCAGGTGCCTCCTCCGTCGGCATGTCGAAGACATTGGGCAGAACTTCGACGACCGCGTTCGGCGCGTGGGGCAGCACGGCGGCCTTCTCCTCCGCCGTCACCGCGAGCGTCAGATCGGCGCCGCCGATGCAGGCCCGCTCCATGGCCAGCGTCTCATCCGCGGCCGCCTGCAGGGCGGGATCGCCGGCCAGCGTCGCTTCGCGGCTCATGCGCAGATAGTGGAAATCCAGCATGTCGTAGAGGATGCGGGCCCAGGGGCAATGCAGGCGCACGAGCGGGATGAAGTCGATCGCGACGATGGGTGCGCTGATCAAGGCATGCCGCACCTCGCGTCCGTTCTGGCGGAGATAGTCGCGCGTCGCCTCCTGGCCATAGACCAGAACACGGATGCCCATGGCGCGCAGCGCCGTCTCGTAGCGCTTGCGCCCCTCGGCCGTCGCCAGAATGCCGGGCTGGTCTTCGACGCCAAGGAAGGAGCAGAAGACGACCTCCCAGCCGAGGTCCAGGATCAGGCCCATCAGGGTCTTGAGGCGCAGACCGCCGCTCTGCTGGTCGAACAAAGGCAGGTAGTCGGCCACGATGAGCACGACGCCGCGGCCGCGGCGCTTCGGTGGCTCATGCACCTTCGCCGCCAGGCGGAGGGGGGCATCGGCGGCTGCGGGTGAGCCAGGGGGCGGTGGGATGACGGCCGCCGGGCTCGTCTCGTCGACGGCGAGCGTCGCCGCAAGGGCCTGTTCCAGGCTCGGCGTGGCGCCGCGGCCGAGGGCTGCCGATAGAGCGCGCAGCGGCGCCGTTAGCTTCCAGGATGTCGAACCGAACAAGCTGCGGATCAGCGCATCCTTGGCCGCGATGATGCGCTGCAGTCGAAGAAGCTCAGGATTGTCCGGCGCGAGCGGTGCTGCGGGGATGGGGGCCTTTTTCGGGCGAAACAGGGCGAGCTCGGCGCGCAGCGCGTCTGCCGTGTCGGCCAGCCGATTGCGCTCGCGGGTGAGGCGGGCAATCTCCCGCTTCAGGATGGCTTCCCGGAACGAATCTTGCGAAGTCTCGCCCGGTGTCGCCGGGGACGGCGCTTCGGGCCCTAACGGCTCGACATGATCTGCGCCGGTCTGGACGAGGGGCATGCCAAACTAATCCTAGTGCATCAGTAGTGATTACGGCACAACTATTACTGCGCATAGGCCCCTGCGTCCATCACGCAAACGGCATCCGATGACAGAGGGCGCCGCTTTCGCGCAAGGCCTCAACCTGCCTGCAACTTCGACGACAGCTGCCCGATCTTTAGAAAATCGTTTCGGATGAGAGAAGTCTTTGGCAGGGTCGAAAGGCACACCTGGCGATCGCGCGAGACCCCGCGCCGCGGCCACTGCCTGCGTGAACGGCGTCCCCCGCGAGAGGCGAGCTGGGGGCAGGGGGAGGTTGAGCAGGTGAGGGAGGAGTGGAGGGCGGCGATCAGCCGCCCGGTGCGCCGCCGCCGAGGGAGTTCTGGTCCGAACCCGCGCCGTTGAAGCGGCCGATATTGCCGAAGAGCTGCTGCAGCACGGAGGCGGAGGAGCCCGGGGACTTGGTGGTGCCCGGCGCCATGCTGACGTTCTTGCCGTCCGCCTTGTCGTAGACCTTCACCTTTTCCAGAACGCCGCCCTGGTTGAAGTTCAGCACGACGACGCGCTGCTCCAGCACCGCCGGCAGGCGGCCGACCTGTGGACGGGTGATCTGGCTGATATAGACCCAGGCATTGTCGTTGAAGGTTTCGACCGTGGTCGGTGAGCCGAGCAGCGCCGTCGCATCCGCCTGGGTGGTGGTGCCGGGCACGAGCTGCTTGATCGCCACGTTGTCGATCGGGTCGCCGCGCGTGGTCGACTGGGCCTGGAAGAAGCTGCATCCGGCGAGCGGCAGGCCGATGACCAGGCAGGCGATCGCCGCGGCGCGGCGCATTCCAAGCGAAGTTCTCAGCGGAGCTGTTTCAGACACGCGGCGCAATTCCTTCGTCTTTTCCGCCCAAGGCCCCCGGCGCGGTGGGCCTTCCGGCGGTTCGGCCGGCCTCTCGTGGAGCCCGGCCATAAGCGCGGTGGGTCTCATGCTCCCGACCCGCTGTCAACTCGTGCCGCATGGGGGTATGACGTATTCCTTGTTCCGATCCGGCGCGTCGGGCCGCACCCAGAAGGCGCCGGCCCGCGCGCCATGCCGTAAGAGCCGTGCCATGAAAGCTGAATTCTCCCGCCCCCTGCCGGCCGCGCAGATCGGCGGGAATGAAATCACCCGCGAGATCGAGGCGACGCCCGAGGAATGCGCGGCCGTCGCCGCCCGTCTCGGCTTGCCCGAACTCGTCAGCCTCTCCGCCACCTTCCGCATCACCCGCCAGAGCGGCAATGCCTTCCTCGCCCATGGCCGGCTGCACGCCCGGGCGGTGCGCACCTGCGTCGTCTCGCTGGACGACTTCACGGAGCCTACGGATATCGACTTCACCATCCGATTCGTGGACCACGAGCCGAGCCCGGAGGAGATGCTGGAGGCACCCTTCGACTATGACGATGGCCCGGACGAGGTGGTCTACACGGATGGCGTGCTCGATCTCGGCGAGGCCGTGGTCGAGGAATACGCCCTCGCGCTGGCACCCTATCCGCGCAAACCCGGCGTGGAATTCACGGAGAGTGTCGAGGAGGAGGCTAATCCCTTCGCCGTGCTGAAGAAGCTCTCCCGGCCGAATTGAAGGGACCCGAGCGGCGGGCATGAAAGAGTTGTGTCAGCTCCGTGTCGGCCGTGCTTGCCGCAGGGGGGGCACTCTGGTAAGTGCGCCGCCTCACGCCAACAGATCGTTTGGCCGGGTCTTCGCGACCATGGGTCAAGTCACGTAACACGAAAGGGGTTCTGGCCATGGCCGTTCCCAAGAGAAAGACTTCGCCGTCCCGCCGTGGAATGCGCCGCAGCCACCATGCGCTGAGCGCCCCGAGCTATGCCGAATGCGGCAACTGCGGCGAGCTGAAGCGCCCCCACCACGTCTGCAGCCATTGCGGCCATTATGACGGCCGTGAGGTCGTCGGCGCTGGCAAGGCGCTCAAGGGTGCTGTCCGCGCCTGACGCGGCCCGGCCTCAATCGGCCCGGCCCGGTGACCTGTCTTCCCCGACCAGCATGAGCGACGTGGCCAAGACCGAACACTTCGCCTTGGCCATTGACGCCATGGGAGGGGACGACGCGCCGGGCATGGTCGTCGCGGGCCTTGCCCTGGCCGCCGAACGGCATCCCGGCGGCCGTTTTCTTTTGGTGGGCGACGAGGCGCGGCTCCAGCCGCTGCTCGCTGCCCATCCGCGCGCACGCGCCGTCTGCACCGTCCGCCATGCCGCCGAGATCGTCACCGGGGACATGAAGCCAACGGTCGCGCTGCGGATGCGCCAATCCTCCATGCGCCTCGCGATCGACGCCGTGGCAAATGGCGAGGCGGCAGGCGTGGTCTCGGCCGGCAATTCCGGCGCGCTGCTCGCCCTCGCCAAGATCGTGATCAAGACGCTCGCCGGTATCGACCGGCCGGCCATGGCGGCGACCGTGCCTTCGGCGCGCGGCGACGTCGTCATGCTCGATCTCGGCGCCAACGTCGTCTGCGACACCCGCAACCTCGTGGAATTCGCAGTGATGGGCGAGATGTTCGCCCGCACCGTGCTCGGCATCCCGGAACCCACCATCGGTCTGCTCAATGTCGGCTCCGAGGAGCTGAAGGGCGACGACCGGCTGCGCCATGCCGCCGATACGCTGCGGGCGAGCCACATGGGCGCGCGCTTCCAGGGCTTCGTCGAAGGGCATGACATCGCGGCCGGCACCACGGACGTGATCGTGACCGACGGCTTCACCGGCAACGTGGCCCTGAAGACCGGGGAGGGGGCGCTGAAGCTGATGGGCGGCCTGCTGCGCCAGGTCTTCACCAGCAGCCTGATGGCCAAGCTCGCCTATCTTCTCGCCCGCACCGGCCTCGACCGGCTGCGTGAATGGCTCGACCCGCGCCGCTACAACGGCGCCGTGATGGTCGGCCTCAACGGCGTCGTCGTAAAGTCCCACGGCGGCACGGATGCGCTGGGCTTCGCCCATGCCGTGGACGTTGCCATGAACATGGTGAGCCAGGGCTTCACCGCCGGTATCGCCGAAGGCCTGAGCAAGATCGCCGAGCGCGAGCGGCTGAGCCTGGCCGAGCCGCAGACGGCCCTTCCGGCCGGCCTCACCCCGCCGCTCGCAGAAGCGAAATAACCGCCCATGACACGCCTGATTCGTTCCGTTCTCGCCGGCGCCGGCGGCTACCTGCCCGGGCGTGTCGTCACCAACGACGAGATGGCGACCCTCGTCGATACCTCGGACGCCTGGATACGGGAGCGTACCGGCATCGGCCAGCGCTACCGCGCCGAAGGCCAGGAGACGACGACCTTCATGGCGACCCAGGCGGCGCGCCGTGCCCTGGAGATGGCGGGGGCGACCCCGGCCGACGTCGACTGCATCATCGTCGGCACCAGCACGCCGGACCAGGCCTTCCCCTCGGTCGCGGTGCGCGTGCAGGCAGCGCTCGGCATCGAGCGGGGCTTCGGCTTCGACGTCTCGGCCGCCTGCGCCGGCTTCATCTACGCCCTGTCCATCGCCGACGAGATGATTCGTGCCGGCCGCGCCCGCGGCGCGCTGGTCATCGGCTCCGAGGTCTTCTCTCGCATCCTCGACTATGGCGATCGCGGCACCTGCGTGCTGTTCGGGGACGGCGCGGGCGCCGTTTTCCTGCGGGCCGAAGAGGGGGACGGGACCCAGGGCGTGCTCTCCACCCACATCCACGCCCAGGGCACGCTCGGCGACATCCTCTACGTCGATGGCGCCGTCGGCGTCACCGATGCCGCCGGCCTGCCGCTGCCGGGCAAGCTGCGCATGCAGGGGCGGGAAGTCTTCCGCCATGCCGTGCAGCGCCTGGCCGAAGCGGTGGACGAAGCGCTTGCCGCCAACGGCCTGTCGCGCGAAGCGGTGGACTGGCTGGTGCCGCACCAGGCCAATGTCCGCATCATCGAGGGCACGGGCCGCAAGCTCGGCCTGCCGCCGGAGCGGGTGGTGATCACCGTCGACCGGCATGCCAATACCTCTGCCGCCTCCATCCCCCTGGCTTTGGCCGAGGCGATGAGCGACGGGCGCATCCAGCGCGGGCAGCTCGTGCTGATGGAGGCGCTGGGTGGCGGCCTGGTTTGGGGCTCGGCGCTCGTCAGGCTCTAATCGCCGCATCTTCGCCACACGGAAAACATCCGCGCGCCAAAGCCTTGAGGATGAAGGATTCGTTGACTCAGCGGCCAGCGATGCTACCGTTGGCTCATGAGCACCGTGACCCGCGCGCAGCTGGCCGAGACGATCTACGCACAGGTGGGCCTGTCGCGGAACGAGTCGGCTGACCTGCTGGAAGCGGTGCTGGAGCGTATCTCCGCCGCGTTGGAAGCCGGGGAATCCGTTAAAATCAGTGGTTTCGGCACCTTTTCTGTGCGCCAGAAAGGCCGCCGCATCGGCCGTAATCCGAAGACCGGCGTGGAGGTTCCGATCCTGCCGCGCCGCGTGCTCGTCTTCCGGCCGAGCCAGGTGCTCAAGGGCGTCGTCAATGGCGAAGCCGTGGACGAGGAAGGTGACGACGCATGAGCGTTCTTCCCTTGAGCCGCGGCCCCGCGCCGCATGAGGAGGATGAGGCCTCCACGCCCGCACGGCTGAAGAAGGCGCCGACCGCTTTCCGCACGATCAGTGAGGTAGCGGACGATCTTCACATTCCGCAGCACGTGCTGCGCTTCTGGGAAACCAAGTTCGCGCAGGTCCGTCCGCTGAAGCGTGGGGGCGGGCGCCGCTACTACCGGCCGGACGACGTGGCCCTGCTGCGCCGGATCTCCCACCTGCTCTATACCCAGGGCTATACCATCAAGGGCGTGCAGCGCCTGCTGCGCGAAGGCGGCGGACGGCTGGCCGACGACATTCCGCCGCCCCTCCAGGACGATCAGGAGGGCGATGCGGAGAACGAGGCCGAGGCGCTGCTGCATCAAGAACCGGACGCGCCGGGTCGTGCAGAGGTGATCGCCCCCCGTCTGCCGCTGCGTTTCATCCCGCGCTCCGCCGCGCAGCCGCCGCTGCCGGCGAATGCCGGTCCCTCCGCGGCCGAGCAGGAGGCGGCCCGTCTGCGCCGCGCCATGGGGGACCTGCTCTCCGGTCTCGAAGAATTGCGCGCCCTGCTCGACCGCTGAGGCCAGGCGCCGCCTCAGGGCGGCGGACTGTCATCAAACCTTTCCTGGATATGAAACGATCTGCCCGCTAGCCGGGAAGGCCATTTTCCGGAAAGAACGATGTCCAGTTCAGCGACCCGCGTTTCTCCGCTCGATCGTCCGCGGCCCTCCGGCGGCCGCCAATGGACGACGATTTCGGCTTTCATCCTGCTGCTGGTCTGCGGCCTCGGCTACGGTGTCTACGGCCTCGTCGCGGACATGGACCGCGCCGGCCAGTCGCCGCTCGCGATCGGCGCCTTCCTCCTGCTCGGTATCGCCCTGCTGATTGCGCTCGGCTTCGAGTTCGTGAACGGCTTCCACGACACGGCCAATGCGGTGGCGACCGTCATCTACACCCATAGCCTGCCGCCGGTGGTGGCGGTCATCTGGTCCGGCCTCTGGAACTTCCTGGGCGTGCTGACCTCATCGGGCGCCGTCGCTTACAGCATCGTCAGCCTGCTGCCCAATGATCTGGTGCTGAACGTAGGCTCCGGCGCCGGCTTCGCGATGATCTTCGCGCTGCTGCTGGCGGCCATCACCTGGAACCTCGCTACCTGGTATTTCGGCATCCCCAATTCCTCCTCCCATGCGCTGATCGGCTCGGTGCTCGGCATCGGCATCGCCAATCAGCTGATGGCGCCGGCCGGCCATGCGGCCGCGGGGGTGCAATGGGGGGCGGCCATCGGCGTGCTCAAGGGGCTGCTCTTCTCGCCCGTCGCGGGTTTCGTGCTGGCCGCCCTCCTGCTCCTCGTGATGAAGCGGGTCATCCGCAGCCACAAGCTCTACGAGGAGCCGAAGGGGAACCAGCCGCCGCCGCTCTGGATCCGCGCCATTCTCATGCTCACCTGCACCAGCGTGTCCTTCGCCCATGGCGGCAACGACGGTCAGAAGGGCATGGGCCTGATCATGCTCATCCTCATCGGCGTCGCGCCCACCGCCTTCGCGCTGAACCGCACCATGGCGCAGGACAGCACGCCGACCTTCGTCTCCACCAGCCTGCATGCGGCCCAGGTCTTCGAGAGCCATGCGGCGGCCGAGGCGAAGAGCCTGACGGCCGAGGTCGCGCGCCAGCGGGTGGGTGATGCGCTCAACCGCGCCAAAGTCTCGGATGCCCAGGTCTATGGCTCGCTCGGCGTCCTCGCCCATACCATCGCCAGCCAGGTGCAGAGCTACGGCGCCCTGTCCGCAGTGCCGGCGGCGCAGGCCAACAACGTCCGCAACGACATGTATTTGACCGATGCGGCGATCGCCAAGCTCATCAAGGAGAAGGCGGCCTTCAGCGCCGAGGAATGGACGGCGCTGAAGCATTACCGCGCCCTTCTGGACCACGGCACCCGCTACATCCCGGTCTGGGTGAAGGTTTCGGTCGCGGTGGCCCTCGGTCTCGGCACCATGGTCGGCTGGAAGCGTATCGTGCAGACGGTGGGTGAGCGCATCGGCAAGACCCATCTGTCCTATGCCCAGGGCGCCTCCTCGGAAATCGTCGCTGCCGGCACCATCGGCATGGCGGAGGCCTGGGGCCTGCCGGTCTCCACCACCCACATCCTGTCGAGCGGCGTCGCCGGCACCATGCTCGCCAACGGTTCCGGCCTGCAGCGCAGCACGGTCGTACGGCTGCTCTCCGCTTGGGTGATGACCCTGCCGGTCGCGATCATCCTCTCCGGCGGGCTCTTCTGGCTGTTCCGCAGCCTGCTTTGACGAGAAGCCTCTTAAAACGGTTCAGGGCTTGATTGAATCGCTTTTAAAATCGTCGTCCCCGGGCTTGACCCGGGGACCCACCCATGTGGGCGCCCAAACACCGTCCGGGCGCCCAGGCCGGTAGATGCCCGGCTCGGTGGCCGGGCATGACGATTTTCAGGCGCTTCAATCGAAGCGGGGAGGCCGCCTATCCCGCCAGAAGCGCGTCGACCTCGGCGCGCATCGGCATGCCGGCCCCGGCCCCGGCCTTGGTCACCTTCAGCCCGGCGACGGCGCAGGCGAAGGTCAGCGCCTCCGGCAGCCTCTTGCCTTCCGACAGGGCGACCGCAATGCCGGCATTGAAGCTGTCGCCGGCGCCCGTCGTGTCGACGACCGGACCCGCCTTGACCACGGGCGCCAGGACGGTCTGCCCATCCTTCCGCAAGAGCGCGCCCTTGTCCCCGAGCGTGACGATGACGGCGCCGGCGCCGCGCGCGATCAGCGCATCGGCGGCGGCTTCGGCCTCGGCCTGATTGGTGACCGGCAGGCCGGAGAGCATCGCGGCCTCGGTTTCGTTCGGCGTCAGGATGTCGACCAGGCCCAGCACTTCGTCGGAGAGGGCCGCGGCCGGCGCCGGGTTCAGGATCGTCGTCGCGCCCGCGGCACGGGCCACGCGCAGCGCATGCACGGCGAGGGGCAGCGGGGTTTCGAGCTGGGTGAGGAAGACGGCCGAGGCGCCGATGGCCGGAGCGGCCGCGTCGATCTCCGCCGTCGTCAGCGCCGCCGCTGCGCCGGGTACGACGATGATCGCGTTCTCCCCGGCTTCGGCATCGATGATGATGGCGGCCGAGCCGGTGGACTGATCGGCGCTTTCATGCAGGAAGCGGGTGCCGACCCCTTCGCGCGCATAGATGCCGCGCGCCATGGCGCCGAAATCGTCCCGCCCGATCTTGGCGAGGAATTCCACCGGCGCGCCCAGCCGGGCGGTGGCGATCGCCTGGTTGGACCCCTTGCCGCCGGGGCCGATGCCGAAGCTGCGGCCCATCACAGTCTCGCCCCAGGCAGGCAGCTTCGGCGTGTGGAAGACGAGATCGGCGGCGAAGATGCCCATGACGGTGATCATCGAGCGCGTCCTCAGCCGAGCGCCTGGGCGGCTTTGAGCACCTCGGCCGCATGGCCGGTGACCGACACTTTGTGCCAAACCTTCGCAAGCTTGCCATCGCGGCCGATCAGGAAGGTCGCGCGCTCGATGCCCATGTATTTGCGGCCATACATGCTCTTCTCGACCCAGGTGCCATAGGCCTCGGTGACGGCCCCTTCGTCGGAAGCGAGCGGGAAGGTGAGGCCGTATTTCTCGGCGAATTTCTCGAGCGCCTTCATCGGGTCACGCGAGACGCCGATGACGTCGAGCCCGAGATGGCCGAGCTGCGGCAGCGCTTCCTGGAAGGCGCAGGCCTCTTTGGTGCAGCCGGAGGTGTCCGCCTTCGGGTAGAAGTAGAGAACCAGTGGCTTGCCGGCATAGTCCTTCAGGCTGACCGTGCGGCCACCGGTGGCCGGCATGGAGAAATCGGGGGCGATGTCGCCTTCGCTCAAGCTCATGGGCAGGCTCCTTTATTCTGGCTGGGGCGGTGTCGGCCGCGCTGGATCGCCGATATGCCGGATGAAGCTCGCGCGGACCAGAGCGGCCGTGTGCTCCATACGGGCGCGGAGCCCGGGAAGATCAGCGTCTCCCGTCGCCGCCAGCAGCAGGCGCGCGCTCGCTTCCGGTAGCTCGGTCTTCTTCGTGGCGCCGACGGTCAGGCGCAGCATGCTCTGGATGGTGCGCCAGAGATGATCGGCGGCAATCAGCGCGGCCGCCTCCTCTTCCGTGATGAAGCCGCCGAAGGCGAGGTTGCGCAGCGCCTGCGCCGTCGTCGTGTCGCGCAGCTCCGGCCGCTCGGACAGATGGACGAGCTGCAGGATCTGCGCCGTGAACTCCACCTCCATCGTGCCGCCGGGCATCAGCTTCACGTCCCAGGGCCCTTGCGGTGGCAGTTCGCGCAGGATGCGCCGCCGCATGTCCAGCGCATCGGCGCGGAGTGCCTCCGGGCCGCGGCGGGGGCCGAGCGCCTCATGCAGCGCGGCTTCCACCACGGGCAGGAAGTCCGCACTGCCGGTGACGACGCGGGCGCGGGTCAGCGCCATCTGCTCCCAGGTCCAGGAGAGTTCGGCGTGGTATTTGCGGAAGGAGGGGAGCGCGACCGCCACGGGCCCCTGGTTGCCCGAGGGGCGCAGCCGCATGTCCACCTTGAACAGCGGACCTTCCACGCCCTGCACGGTCAACGCGCTGGTGAAGGCATTGACCAGGCGCGCGAACCACTGGCTGGGGGCGAGGGGCTTCGGCCCCTCGCTGGTCTCGGCATCTTCGGCGCAGTCGTAGATCAGCATGAGGTCGAGGTCGGACCCCG
Organism: Acidisoma sp. 7E03; assembly: GCF_054665075.1. Lineage (NCBI taxonomy): Bacteria > Pseudomonadati > Pseudomonadota > Alphaproteobacteria > Acetobacterales > Acidocellaceae > Acidisoma > Acidisoma sp. 7E03. Next base: position 39,118 of record NZ_BAAFHE010000013.1, on the reverse strand, counting down.
GCATCATCTCCCGGCTGCCGCCCTTGCCGAGCAGGAGCACGGCGAAGACGGCGCCGCGCAGCCAGCCGTAGCGCTCGGCCTGCTGCTTCGCCACCGCATCGAGAATGACGGAGAGAGCGGCATCGGCCAGCGCCGTGCGGGCGAGGCCCGCGGCATCCACGTCCATCCGCCCTTCGAGCGTTGCGACGCCGATGCGGAACTGCTCCTCGCTGACGAAATGACGGGTGATGCCGATCACGTCTTCCAGGCTGCCGGCATCGACCATCTGGGCATGCAGCGCGCGCACCGGGTCGGCGCGGGCGGCTTCAGAGCCGAGCAGGCCTTCGAGCGAACCGGGATGGTTGACGAGATGGTCGGCGAGGCCCGGAGCCGCCCCCAGCAGCAGGGCGATACGGTCGATCAGCGCCGGATTGCGGGTGAAGAGGGAGAAGAGCTGGATGCCGGCGGGCAGGCCGGAGATGAAGTGGTCGAAGCGAGCGAAGGTCTGGTCCGGCTGCGGCTGGGCGGCAATCGCCCGCAGGATCGGCGGCAGCAGGTGTTCGAGGAGGCTGCGGGCGCGTTCCGAGCGCAGGGCGCGCGGCCGGCCGCACAGCCAGCGCCGGATGGTTTCCACGACATGCGGCCCGTCGGCGTAGCCGAGGGCGGCGAGGCGGCTCAGCGTCGTCTCCGGCACCGGGGTGCCGCCCGGCCCGACGGCGATGGCCTCGGCCTCGTAATGGTCTTCGTCCTCCTGCTCGAAGAAGGAATCGTAGAGGCTCTGCACCGCGAGCAGTTCGGCGAGCAGCGCTTCGGCGAAGGCCGTGGCGCTTTCGTAGCCCATGAAGGTGGCAAGGGCGGCCATGCCCTCGCGCGTGGTGGGCAGGGCGTGGGTCTGCCGGTCCGCCACCATCTGCAGCCGGTGCTCCACTTGGCGCAGCAGCCGGTAGGCCCGCGTTAGCGTCGCGGCCGTGGTGCTGTCCATGTGGCGGAGCCGGGTGAGCAGGCGGAGCGCCCGCAGAGTCGCGCCGACGCGCAGGATCGGCTGCCGCCCGCCCCAGACGAGCTGCTGGGACTGGGCGAGGAATTCGATCTCGCGAATGCCGCCGCGCCCGACCTTGAGGTTGTGGGCGAGCAGGCGGCCGACGGCATCGGGGCCGGAGGGAATCGGGCCGCCGCGATGCGCGTCCATCATGCGCTTCATCGCGTGGATGTCGGCGATCGCCGCGAAATCGAGATGCCGCCGCCAGACGAAGGGGCGCAGGCCGTCGAGGAAGCTCTGGCCGAGGGCGAGGTCTCCCGCCACCGGCCGCGCCTTGATGAAGGCCGCGCGCTCCCAATTGCGACCCATGGTCTCGTAATAGGTCATCGCCGTGGGCACGGAGATGGCGAGCGGCATGGCTGATGGATCGGGGCGCAGGCGCAGGTCGACCCGAAAGACGTAGCCACCCACCTCCCGCGCTTCCATCAGTTTGACCAGTTCCCTGGCTAGGCGCGTGTAGGTCGCACCTATAGTCTCTTGCGGAGAGGCAATGGCTGCCGGCTCGTAGAGAAGGATGAGGTCGATATCGCTCGAATAGTTCAGCTCGCGGCCACCCAGCTTGCCGAGCGCCAGGACGAAGAGGCCGCTGCCCTGGATGGGGTCTTCCGCCGGAGCGGTGAGCGCGATGCGGCCGCGGCCGTGCTCCTGGAGCAGAAGATGTCGCAGAGCGAGCTGCAAGGTCTCCTCGGCCAGGCGGGAGAGCGCGGCCGTGACGCGGCCGAGGCCCCAGACCCCACCGATATCGGCCAGGGCGATGGCGAGGGCGACCCGGCGCTTGGCCTGGCGGAGTGCTGCGGAAACCCGATCGCGCGGCGCCGTGGGCGCGGCGCCGCCGAGGTCTCGGAAGGCGGCTTCCACCGCCGCACCAGGGCCTTCCTGCGCCACCTGCTGCAAGGTCGCCGCTTCCTGCCGGGCGAGATCCGCAAGATAGCTGCTGTTGCCGCCGATCGCGGCCAGCATGGCGGCGGGCAGCGCCGCCGCCTCCGGCACCTCGGCCTTCAGGCGCGCGACGAAGGCTTCGGCGGCTGCCGGGTCGGCCGGCGCGGGCCAGCGAAAGGTCGTGTCCTCGGTGCTCATGGCCCGCGAGGCTGGGCATGAGCGGGGCCGAGGGTCAAGAGGCACGGCCGGAGCCGCCACCGCCGCCAGCTCAGCCGGCCACCCCGCCGCCGCCCCGGGGGCGCCATCGCGGCCGTTGGTGGCGTTGGCCACTGCAGGCGACGATTCTCCTCGTCGAAGGCGTGATGCTGATGCTGATCTTCGGCGGCAGCCTGCTCGCCTGGCGCGCGGCGCAGGGGCCCGTCGATCTGTCCTGGATGCTGCCGCGCCTCGGCCGCATCGCCCAGGCCGCGGCCCCCGAGTACCGGGTCTCGGTCGGCCATCTCTCCATCGCCTGGCGCGGCTACACGCATGGGCCGGACCAGCCGGTGCAGGTGATGGCCGCCCATGTCTCCGTCACCGACCTGCGCCATCACCGCAGCCTCACGCTGGACGAGGCGGCGGTCGATCTCTCCGCGGCCTGGGCGGTGCGCGGCACCGTAGCCCCCCGCACCATCTCGCTCGACGGTCTCCACATCACGATGCAGCGTGCCGCAGCGACCGAGGAGGCCGGGCCGGATGCGCGGGATCTGGGCTCTGCCGGCTGGGACCTCCGGGCGACGGCGCGCGATGCGATCGACGTGCTGCGCCAGCCACCGCAGGACGACCGCCATCTGGAACGCGTGCGACTGGCCGGCCTCGCGGAATTACGGCGCATCACCGTCACCGGGGCGAGCCTCGTTCTCGAACCTGCCCCCGGTGCCGCGACGCCGCAGCCCGCAGCGGGGGTCGATCTCACCGTCCGCGCCCTGCAGCTCGGCGACCTGACGCTGGTCGCCGCGCGCGGGGATGGCGGCGGGCTGAGCCTGCAGACGACGGGCGTTCTCGCCTCCCGCGCCGGCGCCCTGCCGCAGGCGACCGCGGAGGAACGGCCGAGCCTGAGCCTGCGCGGCGCCGTCACCCCGGCCGGGCAGGTGCATCTTGCGCTCGCGGCGCGGCTCGACAACCCGGCCGGCATGCTGGCGGCGATCGGCGCCCAGGCGGCACTGCCGGTGCCGGACATGCCTCTGCAGGCGGCGGTCGAGCTGACCGCGGGTCCCACCGCGACGATCGAGACGGCGAAGGCCGCGCTGACGGCAAGCGACGGCCATCTCCGCATCGATGGCTCGGCGGTGCCGGTGTCTGCCCTCGCCGTGAACCTCTCCGGTGACGAGGGACATCTCGCGATCGATTCCGGCTCCCGCATTCTTTTCGGCGCGGTCAGCGCCGCGCCGCCGCCGACCGTGACGCTGAGCGGTGGTGCCACCTGGGAGGCGCGGACCATCGTCGCCAGCCTCGGCCTCGGCATCGATCACGTGGCCTCCGACGACCTGCTCTCCTACTGGCCGCCGGGCTTCGCCGATGGCGCGCGCAACTGGATCAAGGCGCAGGTCCATGGCGGCCAGCTGCAGGCCGGATCGTTCAATCTCGGTCTGAGAAGCAATATCGATCTCTCTGATATCGAAATATTTTCTGCAACAGGCTCCGTGCCGGCGCAGAATTTGACGGTGGCCTGGCTGCCGCCCGTGCCCCCGCTCACGGAGGTTCAGGGCGCGATCGAACTGCAGGGGCCGGATGCCGTCGGCATCCGCGTCGACAATGCGCGGCAGGGCAACCTTACCGTCTCCAACAGCCAGATGGTCATCACCGGGCTCAACGAACGCGACCAGATCGGCACCATCACCGTCAATGTCGGCGGCCCGGTTGCCGATGCCGTCGCCCTGATCAACCATCCGCGCCTGCACCTGCTGCGCGGCCTGCCGGTGCCGCTGACCGTGACGCGCGGCAGTTTCGACGCGCAGGTGCAACTGAGCCTGCCGCTCGACGCACGGGTGACGGCGGCGCAGATCGGCATGACGACGCATGTGACGGTGGCCGATCTCGCTTTGTCCAAGCTGCTGCTCGGGCGGGATCTCGCGCAGGGCAAGATCACGGTCGACGCGACCATGGCGAAGCTCCACCTCGCGGGCAGTGCCGCCCTGTCCGGCATCCCCACCACGCTTGGCCTCGACGTCGATTTCTCGGACGGACCGCCGACCGGGGTGGTGGCCAATCTTCAGGCGCAGGCGACGGCTGATCCGGCGCAACTCGCCGCCGCCGGGGTTCCGACGGCCGGATTCCTCACCGGCACCGCCGATGCAACGGTGACGGTTGCGGCGCAGCGCGGCGGCCGGACGGACATCACCGTGCGGCTCGCCTTGCCGGCCTCCCATCTCCGGGTCCCGACCATTGCCTGGGATGGCGGCGCGGGCAATGCCGAGGGCACGATCCACCTCGCCCTCCAGGGCGACCGGATCATCGCTTTCGACCCCGTGACCCTGCAGGGCACCGGCATCGACGTCTCCGTCCAGCCACGCTTCACCCAGGACCAGCTTTCGGCCATCGACATCGAACGGCTGCGGCTCGGCCTCACCGATCTCTCCGGCAGCGTCGGCCTGCCGGCCGCAAAGGGAGACCCGTACGTCATCAACGTGCAGGGCAAGGCGCTGGACCTGTCCGCCGTCTTCGGCCCCAAGCCGAAGCCCAGCGCACGCCCCGCCAACAACGCGCTGTCCCAGATCTCCTCCAAGGACGAATTCGCCCCGCATCCGCCCTGGCGCGCGACCGTTTCTCTCGACCGCGTGCTCTTCGGCCAGCTTGCCGGCGGCAGCCCGCGCGCGATCGAGGGGCTGCGTGGCCAGGTAGTGAATGACGGCACGGTGGTGCGCAGCGCGGACGTCACCGTGCGCGTCGTGCCCTCGGGTGCGGTGACGCATCTGACGATCGTGCCCGACGGCGCGGGCGGCCGGCAGGTGAGGCTGACCAGCGCCGATCTCGGCGGCCTGCTGCGCGCGACGGACGCCTACGACATGATCAATGGCGGTGCCCTCAGCATCAGCGCGCGCTACGACGACCAGCGGCCGACGCACCCGCTGGTGGGCACCGTGGAGATGGACAAGTTCACCCTCGGCAACGCGCCGACGGTCGCGAAGGCGCTGCAGGCGATGACGCTCTACGGCGTGGTCGACCTGCTGCATGGGCCGGGGCTGTTCTTCAGCACGATGGTGATGCCCTTCCGGCTGGAGAGCCGCGTGCTGACCATCGCGCAGGCGCGGGCCTATAGCGCCTCCCTCGGGCTGACCGCCGACGGCACCGTCGATCTGCCGCGCAATGCCATCGACATCCAGGGCACCATCGTGCCGGCCTATTTCTTCAATTCCCTGCTTGGCCATATCCCGGTGATCGGCAAGCTGTTCAGCCCGGACAAGGGCGGCGGCGTCTTCGCGGCCAAGTATCAGCTGGTGGGCTCGGTCGATAATCCGGCCGTGCACGTGAACCCGCTGTCCATGCTGGCGCCGGGCTTCCTGCGCGACCTGTTCCACGGCAAGCCGGCGGACGCGCCGCCGCGCTGATCTTGCGGCGGTGGCCGTTGCCGCCGCCGGGCGGTGACGGCATCATGACGGACGAGTGACTGACCCTGCAGAAGAAGCGAGTTCCGGCGTCATGCCCGCCTTCCCCAATCTCACCATCGTCGACCACCCCCTGGTTCAGCACAAGCTGACGCTGATGCGGAGGCGGGAGAAGTCGACCAAGGAGTTCCGCCATCTCCTGAAGGAGATCAGCCTGCTGCTGGGCTATGAGGTGATGCGCGACCTGCCCCTGCAGATGGTGCCGATCGAAACGCCGCTGGAGCCGATGATGGCGCCGCTCCTCGCCGGCAAGAAGCTCTGCTTCGTCTCCGTTTTGCGCGCCGGCGACGGTCTGCTGGATGGTCTGCTGGACCTCGTGCCCTCCGCCCGCGTCGGCCATATCGGGCTCTATCGTGACCCGGTGACGAAGCGGCCGGTGGAATATTTCACCAAGCTGCCCGAGGACGTGCAGGAGCGGCTGGTCATCGCCGTCGATCCGATGCTGGCCACCGGCCATTCCGCGGCGGCGGCGGTGCGGGTGATCAAGCGGGCGGGCGCGACGCAGGTGCGCTTCGTCTCGCTGCTCGCGGCGCCGGAAGGCGTGCGCGTGATGCTGGACGAACATCCGGACGTGCCGGTCTATACCGCGGCGCTCGACCGGGAGCTGGACGAACATGCCTATATCCGCCCCGGTCTCGGCGATGCCGGCGACCGTTTGTTTGGGACGAAGTGACTGTTTGAGCAAAAGTTTAATTTGAAAGCGTTTGTGCCGCGCGGAGGCCTTGCCTTCCGCTGACGGCGGTTCTACGCCGTGGCCAAACGCCACCCCGGAAGGAACAGCCATGTCCGCCATTGCCGACATCGTCGCCCGCCAGATTCTCGACAGCCGTGGCAACCCCACGGTCGAAGTCGACGTCATTCTCGAAAGCGGCGCCATGGGCCGCGCCGCCGTTCCCTCCGGCGCCTCGACCGGCGCGCATGAGGCGGTGGAGCTGCGCGACGGCGACAAGGCGCGCTTCGGCGGCAAGGGCGTGACCCAGGCGGTGGCGAATGTCGAAGGCGAGATTTTCGAGGCGCTGGCCGGGCTCGAAGCCTCCGAGCAGGTGAAGATCGACGATCTGATGATCGACCTCGACGGCACGCCGAACAAGGGCCGGCTCGGCGCCAATGCCATGCTCGCCGTCTCGCTCGCCGTCGCCAAGGCCGCGGCCATCGAATACGACCTGCCGCTCTACCGCTATCTCGGCGGTGTCGATGCCCGCACCCTGCCGGTGCCGATGATGAACATCATCAATGGCGGCCAGCATGCCGACAATCCGATCGACATCCAGGAATTCATGATCATGCCGGTGGGCGCCACCGGCATCGCGGATGCCGTGCGCATCGGCTCCGAAATCTTCCACACGCTGAAGAAGGCGCTGCACGACGCGGGCCACAACACCAACGTGGGCGACGAGGGCGGCTTCGCGCCGAACATCGGCTCGGCCGAAGAGGCGCTCGACTTCGTCTCCAAGGCTTGCGAGAAGGCCGGCTACCGCCCTGGCGAAGACATCATGTTCGCGCTCGACTGCGCCTCCACCGAGTTCTTCAAGGACGGCCAGTACAAGATGGAAGGCGAGGGCAAGACCTTCGATTCCGCCGGCATGGTCGGCTATCTGGAAGCGCTGGTCGCCAAGTATCCGATCTTCTCGATCGAGGACGGCTGCGCCGAGGACGACTGGGCGGGCTGGAAGCTGCTGACCGAAAAGCTCGGCGCCAAGGTGCAACTGGTGGGCGACGATCTCTTCGTCACCAACCCCGCGCGCCTGCGCCGTGGCATCGCCGAGAAGACCGGCAACTCCATCCTGGTGAAGGTCAACCAGATCGGCACGCTGACGGAGACGCTGGAAGCGGTCGAGATCGCGCATCGCGCGGGTTTCACCAGCATCATCAGCCACCGCTCGGGCGAGACCGAGGATGCGACCATCGCCGATCTCGCGGTCGCGACGAATGCCGGCCAGATCAAGACCGGCTCGTTGGCGCGCACGGATCGGGTGGCGAAGTACAACCAGCTGATCCGGATCGAGAATGCTCTCGGTTCTTCGGCGCGTTACGCCGGCCGCACCATCCTCAAGGGCTGAGGCCGCCGCCGACCAGACGAAAAACCCGGGCCATCGCTGGCCCGGGTTTTTTTGTGCCGGAACGGGAGCATCTCGAGTGTAGGCAGCGCGCCTCTTTCATCGTCACCCGCGGCTTCATGCCGCGGGTCGGTGCCCGGGTCAAGCGCGGCTGGCCAAGCCCGGGCATGACGATTTTTACGTGACGTTCCTTAAGCCAGGCCGCCTCACTAGGTAGGTGCCCGGCTAGGGGTACGGCTAGCCAACCCCGGGCATTACAATTCTACCGTGATTCCCCTCGCGTCAGACGGGCTAAACCGTCGGATCAGTTCGCCGAGACCGCGCCAAAACGGGAGCCGCTCTTGCGGCCAAGCCGGGCGCGCTGATCGAAGAACAGCGCCTGGCTGATCACCGCCTTCACCACCTCATGCTGGAAGGGCTTGGTGATGAGGAAGGAGGGCTCGGGCCTGTCGCCGGTCAAGAGCCGCTGCGGATAGGCGGTGATGAAGACCACCGGCACTTCCACACCCGCCAGAATGTCCGCCACCGCATCGAGGCCCGAGCTGCCGTCGGCCAACTGGATGTCCGCCATGATGAGGCCGGGCTTGGTGCGGCTGGCCAGCGCCATCGCTTCCGTCCGCGTGCGCGCGACCCCCACCACGTGATGGCCGAGATCGCTCACCAGGGCTTCGAGATCCATGGAGATGATGGTCTCGTCCTCGATGATCAGCACGTCCGCATGGAGCTGCGCGGCGATTTCCTTCTCCGCCTCGTCGATGAGGCGGCGCACCTCGCCCACCGGGCGATCGACGAGCTTCGCGATCACGTCCGACGAGAAGCCTTCCATCGTATGCAGCAGGAAGCAGACGCGGGGCAGGGGGGTGATCTGCTCTATGTCGTGGCCTTCGGCGGGCGTCGCGTCGGCGAGCGCCGGCGCATGATGCCGGCGATTGGCCGGCACCGACCCCCAGATGGTGAGGAAGACCTTGTACAGGGCCGCATTGAGGTCGAGGTCGGCGGGCAGCGCATCGGGCTCGATCGAGATCGTCTCCAGCGCCGCCGCCGCATAGGCATCTCCGGCCGCCTGGCTGCCCGTCAGGGCCCGGGCGAAGCGCCGCAGATAGGGAAGGTGAGCGGCGATCTGGGTCGTATTATGCATCTGCGTCATCCGGGAAGCGTCATCCGTAGAAGAGACTGGCAGGCGGCCCGAAGCATCCCTTGGCCGGACAGTCGGACCTCATGCATGGCAGTAACCCCCACCGGCGGCATCATCAAGCTTCTGTGTCGCGCGTCTTCTCGCCGCAGATTGATCACGCGGCGCGCATGGCGTCGTCCCGCCGCCCCTGGCAGTTCCGCGCTGTACCCCGATATGAGCCTTCGCTGGCGGTTGGACAGAGGCCGCCAATTCGGCGATGACAGAAAAATCCTTATGGGTCGTGACCAGGCGACGAGTGGAGCAGACAAGAGTATGGGCGCGACGCGATCGCAGGCGACGACCACGAGTGATGACCGCGACGGGCTTGTCCGAGAGCTTCACCACCGTGTGAAGAACAACCTGCAAATCATCGTGAGCCTGATGAACGTCCAGAAGCGGATGCTGCCGCGGGACCGCCGGGGCGAAATCCGCTTTCTGGAAGAGCACGTTCAGGCCATGGCCGCAGCCTATCGCGTGGTCTACGCCTCCGGCGAGATGATCAAGGTCTCGATCGACGATCTCATCCGCGAGGTGGTCTCCGGCCTGGTCGAGGTCGCCGGCGGGCGAACCCACGAGGTGCGTATGGCCGCCTGCGAAGCCAAGCTGATGATCAATCTCGACCAGGCGATCACTCTGGCCTTGGCACTCGCCGTGGTACTGCCGCCGGTGCTGGACGCGACGCATGACGCGCAGGGGACGGTGGCGCTCGCGACGAAGCAGGAGCCAGATCACGTCTGCCTGTCCATCACCGCGCCCGTCGTCATCGACCCGTTGATGGACACGCTGCGCGAGCGGCTGCTGGAAGGGCATCTGAAGCAGCTCGGGGCCGAGCGCCTGATGAACGTGCCGCCCACCGAACTCCATATCAGCCTGCCGAGGCAGGAACTCGTCTGATCGCCCTTGCTCGCGGCGCCCGCCCGGGAGAGAAGCGGCGCCAGACGAAGGGATGGGCCGATGCTTCCAGATGCCGCAGGCAATGATGATTACGTTTATGATGAAGCGACGGGCGAGTGGCGCCCCGCCTCCGAGGTGGCCGCCGCTGCTGCCGCGCCGGGCCGCCTGCGGGTGGCGGATGCCGCCGGCAACGTACTCGCCGACGGCGATCAGGTCGTTCTGATCAAGGACCTCAAGGTCAAAGGCGCCAACCAGACGCTGAAGCAGGGCACCGTCATCCGGTCTATCCGGCTGACCGAGGACCCTGAGGAGATCGACTGCCGGCACGAGACGATCAAGGGTCTGGTGCTGCGCACGGAATTCGTGCGCAAGCGCGGCTGAGGCTTGGCGCCGGTATCGAGACTCTGTGGTCTTCCTGACATCCACGTCATCCCCGGGCTTGTCGCGGGGGTCGACCGGGTGGGGGCGCCCAGAGGGGTAGATGCCCGGCATGAAGCGCGGCCGGCCAGGCCGGGCATGATGCGCTTAGGGCGTGTCTCCAGCGGCGGCGGCCAGCATTGCACGCGTCAGGCGCTGCGGTGCTGCGGCCTTGCCGTCCCAGGCCGTGGCTTCGCGCAGCAGGCTGATCGCCTCCCGCAGGCGGATCTGGTTCGCGGCCTTCACGCCGGGCAGATCCTCCCAGGTGACCGGCCAGGCGACCGGCGCCCCGGGGCGCGCCCGGGGCGAAAAAGGGGCAATGGCCGTCGCCCCGCGCTCGTTGCGAAAATGGTCGATGAAGACGCGGCCGTGGCGCTTCGCCTTGCTCATGGTCGCGACATAAGCCTCCGGCCTTTCGGCCGCGACGCGGCGGGACAGATTGCCGGCGAAGGCCTTGATCGCGGGCCAATCATGCTCGGGACGGATCGGGACGACGACGTGAATGCCCTTGCCGCCGCTGAGCAGCGGCAGGCTGCGCAGCCCGAGCGCTTCCAACACGTCCCGCATAAGGAAAGCGGCGTCTTTCACGGTGGTGAAGGGCAGGCCCTCGTCAGGGTCGAGATCGAAGACGATCCGATCCGGCTGTTCGAGATGCGCGCGGTCGCTGCCCCAGATGTGGAATTCGATCACGCCGAGTTGCGCGGCCGCGGGCAGGGCTCGTCCCTCGGTGAAGTAGAGATACTCTTCCGATCCATGGGTGGTGGTGACGCGGGCATGTTGCCAGGCCGGGTCCATCCCGCGGCTCGGATGGCGCTGGAAGAAGCCTTCCGCCTCGATCCCGTCCGGGCATCGTACGAGGCTGACATAGCGGTCCGCGGCGACACCGAGGATGCGGGGCGCGGCCGCCGCGAGATAGGCGGCAAGTTCCTGCTTCGTGACGCCGCAGTCTGGGAATAGCACCTTCTCCGGGTGGGTGAGCGTGACGCCGAGGAGATCGGCGGCGGGGTCGCCGCCCGGCTTGGGCTTCGCCCTGGATTTCGCGGGTGAGTCCTTGGGGGATTTGGCGGCAGACTTCGGCGCCGCGCCTGACGCGGCCGGCTCCTCCCGCGTCACGTCCTGTGCCGGCTTGTCTTCGCGCAGGCCCATGAATCGCCCCTGTCTCACGAAGCCCTCCCGTGTCCAGCCGCCAAAGGCGATTTCCGCGACGAGTTCCGGCTTCACCCAATGCGCCTCGCGCCGCACCTCCGCCGGGATGGCGTCCGCGGCCGGCTGCTTGGTGGCGCGGCGGCGGAACTCGCCCGCCAGACGGCTCAGCGTCTCTTCGGAAAAGCCGGAACCGACCCGGCCCACGTAGCGGAAGCCGTCGCCCTCCCTCAGACCGAGGAGCAGCGAGGAGAAAGGGCGCTGCTTGTCCGACGGCCGATAGCCGAGAATGACGAATTCCTGGGCCTGCGCCACCTTGATCTTCTGCCATGCCTCGCTGCGGCCGGAGCGATAGGGCCGGTCGGCCCGCTTCGCCATGATTCCTTCGAGCCCGCGCTCCTGCGCCATGGCGAGCAGCGCCGTGCCTTCCCCAGCGATGTGGTCGCTCACATGCAGCACGCCGTCCCGCTCCGCCGGGGCCAGGATTTCCCGGAGCCGCGCCTTGCGCGCGGCAAGCGGTTTCTTGCGCCAGTCCCGCCCGGCTTCCTGCAGCAGGTCGAAGGCCATGTAGACGATGCGGCCCTGGCCGGATTCGAGCGCGTGCTGCAACAGTCCGAAGTCGCTGCGGCCCTCGGCGTCCATCACCACCGCTTCGCCATCCATCAGAACCCCGTCGAGATCGAGCGACTTGGCGGCGGCGACGAGGCCGGGGAAACGCTCGGTCCAGTCGAGGCCGGAGCGGCTATAGGTCCGCACCTCCGCGCCGCTCGCCGCGATCTCGATCCGGTAGCCGTCGAACTTCACTTCGAAGAGCCAGTCCTCCCCGGCCGGTGGCGCCTCCACCAGCGTCGCGAGTTCGGGCGGGATAAAGGCCGGGCAGCGATGGCTCTTGGCGGCCCGCGCCGTCTTCGGATCGGCGCCGCCGCGGGGGGCGCTGCGCCAGATGCCGCCGGCCGCGGCGATCGCTGCCAGATCCCGCCCGCTCGCCACGCTATCCGGCACTTCGTCGGGCAGGTCCCGCGTTTCGGACGCCTCGTCGTCGCGCTCCTTGATGAGCAGCCAGTTCTCCCGCTTTTCGCTGGCCTTCCGCATGAGCACCAAGGCCCAACGGCCGCGCATCTTCTCGCCATGCAGGTTGAAGGCGATCTTGCCCTTCGCCAATTCCTCATGCGGATCGCCGATCGGCTCCCAGGTGCCGCGGTCCCACAGCATCACCGTGCCGGCGCCGTAATTGCCTTTGGGGATGATGCCCTCGAACCCGCCATATTCCAGAGGATGATCCTCGGTGCGGACGGCGAGGCGCTTGTCGGCGGGGTTGAGGCTCGGCCCCTTGGTCACGGCCCAGCTCAGCAGCACGCCATCCAGCTCCAGCCGGAAATCGTAATGCAGCCGCGTCGCATCGTGTTTCTGTACGACGAAGCTGAGGCCCTGGGTCGTGCGCCGCCTACTGCGCTTTCCCGGCGGCTCGGGCGTTTCCGAAAAGCGGCGCTTTTCGTTGTAGCGGTCGAGGGAAGCGGCGCTGCGCGCCATGGCGGGACTCTCCGGCGATGCGCGGTCATCACGTTGATGGCAGGCGATGAGAGCGATATGGCCCTCGCTGCATTGAGTGCAATCTGCTAACGAATTCGTTAGCCTCTCTATCGCACTGATCGCACCGCCTCTCTTCACGCCAGGAACACGGGACATGACCGAGACCATCATCAGCACCGGCCAGTCCCAGAGCGGCGGTAGCGTGACCAGCGGCAATACGCTCATCGTCTCTGCCGGCGGCTATACCACGGGGCTGACCGTCTCTTCCGGCGGGCTGGAACTCATCCGCTCCGGCGGCACCTCCTACAACACCGTGCTGTCGAATGGCGGCCGCGAAGTGATGGGCTCCGGCGGCATCGCCGTCTCGACCCTGGTGAGCCAGGGCGGATCGGAGGAGGTGTTCAGCTCGGGCACCGCCACCGATGCCCAGGTGAGGAACGGCGGCACGCTGCGCGTCTATAGCGGCGGTACGGCCAGCGCCACGATCGTCTCCAGCGGCGGCACGGAGCTGCTGTCCGGCGGCACCATCGTCGGCGGCAGCGGGCTCTACACCTCCGCGGTCGTGAGCCAGGGCGGCCTGATCACGGGCGACGGCACGCTCACCAGCGGCGCCATCACCGTCTATGGCAGCGCGGCCGGTCTCACCATCAGCAGTTCCATTGGAGTGGCCATCCAGGGCGTGGTGCTCACGGTCGCCTCCGGCGGTCAGGCCTCGGACATCGTGGTGAGCCGCGGCGACGTCTTCGTGTCGAGTGGCGGTGTCCTGAGTAATGGGAGCGCGCTCGGCGGCTCCGTGCTGCTGGTCACCAATACCGGCCAAATCCTCGTCCGCTCTGGCGGCACGGCCGTGAACACCACCGTCTCCGGCGGGGGGCTAGGCAAGCCCGAACTCGACGTGGCCGGCACCAGCCTTGGCGCGACAGTGACGAGTGGGCGGCTCTATGTCAGCAGCGGCGGCGTGGCCAGTGCTACCACGCTGAAGGATAGCGGCCAGATGACGGTCTACGGCGCCTCCGCCGTCTCCACCCTGGTCTCGAGCGGAGGGACGGAATTCCTCTCCTCCGGCGGCGTTGCAACCGGCGACCGGGTCTCGAGCGGCGGCTATCAGGACGTGGGCTCGGGCGGCGTCGCCCAGGGCACGACCCTCCTCTCCGGCGCGACCCAATATGTCTATGCCGGCGGCGTCGTGAGCGGTACGCGCCTCAGCGCCGGCGGCAGCGTGGTCCTGTCGGCGGGCGGCACGGAGCAGGGCGCGCAGATCCTGTCGGGCGCGAGCGCCAGCCTCTCCGCCGGCAATGGGCTGTGGCAGGGAACCCAGGTCTCCTCCGGCGGCAGCCTCGTCGTCTCCTCCGGCGGCCAGGCGGTGGGCACCACCGTCCTTGCCGGGGGTAGCGCGATCGTGTCGGCCGGGGCCACGGTCTCGGGCAGCATCGTCTCTTCCAGCGGCACGGTGACGGTCTTCTCCGGCGGGCGCACCTCCGCCTCCGTGCTGAGCAGCGGCGGTCTCGAAACCGTCTCCAGCTCCGGCATTGCGAGCAGCACCGTGGTGAGCGCAGGTGGCACGCTCTCCGTCCTCTCTTCCGGTCTCTCGGTCGAAGATGAGGTCATGTCCGGCGGTCTTCTCGCCGTCGGCGCCGCAGGTGCTGCCTTGAATTCGGTCGTCGCCTCGGGCGGGTCGGTCGTCGTCGCCTCCGGGGGCAAGGCGATCTTCACCTCGCTGGGCGAGGGTGCCGCGCTCTCCGCGCTCTCGGGCAGCATCGTCTCGGGTGGCGTGGTGAGTGCCGGCGCCACCCTCGCCATGGCGGCCGGCAGCACCGAACTCGGCGCGTTGGCGGTGGCCGGCACGGCGTTCGGCGCCAATGTCCGCGGCACGATGACGGTGACCGCCGGCGGCATCGCGAGCGGCGGCACCATCCAGACGAGCGGGCAGGAAATCCTGGCGGGCGGCACGGCGCTGGGCCAGGTGGTCTCCGGTGGCACAGCGGCGGTGCAGGCGGGTGGCCTGCTGTCGGGCGCCACGGTGCAGACGCTGATCGCCTTTAGCGAGGGCGCTCAAATCGTCGTCCCCGGGGAGGTCGTCGTCTCCTCCGGCGGCACGACGATGGGGACGGTCATCTCCGCCAATGGCACCGAGATCGTCTCCGCCGGCGGCACCGCGGCCGGTGCGGTGGTCAGCAGCGGCGGCGAATTGCTCATTCAGTCCGGCGGTCTGACCAGCGGGGTCACCTTGCTAGCCGGGGGCACCTTGATCGACAACGGAGTGCATTTCGTCGACGTCTCCACCGCGACCTCCGAATCCCTCTCGGTGCTGGGCGCGGACACGATCACGGCCGGCAGCGATGCGGTGACGGTGACCGGAGGCAGCGACCCGACCGTCGTTTCCGGCGCGACCGCCGATCTCTATTTCGTGGGTGGGACCGGCTCGGTCTCCGTCTTGGGCGGCACGGGCGACAGCACGCTCTTCGGCGGCACCGGCAGCGCACCCACCTTCCTCGAAGGCGGCTCCGCCACCAGCGAACTCTATGGCGGGTCGGGGGCTACCACCCTGGTCGGTGGCACCGGCGCCTCCACCATGGTGGGTGGCACCGGAAGCACCCTCATCCTCACCAATGGCAGCCAGGATGGGCTGATCGTCGCGGGCAGCGGCGCCACCACCATCGATGGCACCACGGGCAGCGGCGACCAGCAGATCTTCGCGGGAACCGGCTCCGATCTCGTGGCGCTGGGGACGGGGGCGGATACCTTCATCGGGGGCGCCGGGGTCGCGAGCGTGCAGGGCAGCAGCGGCGGCGCGGACGTCTACGGCTTTATCAACGGTCATGCTGGCGGAGACGTCATCATTGCCGATCTCAAGGCGACCGACGTGCTGGCCTTCGGCGGCTATGCGGGCAACCCGATCGCGGCCGAAGGCGTGGTCGCGGGTGGCGACCTCATCGTGCTGACGGACGACACGAAAATCCTGATCCAGAACCTGGACCACACGATCTTTCGCTAAGGGGGGCTCAGCCCGCCTTGCGCCGGGTGCGCGCGGGTTTGGCGGCAGGCTTCGCGGTCTTGCCGCCACGTGCCGGGGAGGTGGATTTCGCGCCGCGCGGGGCTGCATCGTTAGCGGCCGAAGGTCCTTCCTGTGCCGCGAGGCTGCGCTTGAGGGCGGCGACGAGGTCGATCACCTTGCCGCTCGCCTGACCTTCCGCCTTCTCCTCGTCCACCGCGATCGGCTTGCCGGTCTTGGCCTTGGCCTCGATCAACTCGCGCAGGGATTCCGTGTAGCGGTCGTGGAAGGTGTCGATCTTGAACTTGGCTGTCTTGCGGGCGATCAGCTCCTCGGCCAAGTCCAGCAGCTCGGCATCGCCATGCTCGTCGCCGATATCGGCGAAGAGCGGAGCGGCCGACCGCACTTCGTCCGAAAAGCGCAGCGTTTCCAGCATCAGCCCCTCGCCGCAGGGTTTCAGGGCGGCCACATATTCGCGCCCCCGCATGACGAATTGGCCGAGGCCCATCTTGCCGGTGCGGCGCAGCGCATCGCGCAGAATGGCATAGCCCTCTTCCGCCAGCTCGCCATCCGGCAGCACGTAATAGGGCCGGTCAAAGTAAATGGGGTCGACCTCGCAATGATCGACGAATTGCACGAGGTCGATGGTGCGGCGCGCCTCGATCTTGACGGAGTCGAGTTCCTCGTCGGTCAGCAGGATGTAGTTGCCCTTCGAGACCTCGTAGCCCCTCATGATGCGGCTGCTGTCGATGGCGCCGATGCCGGGCGCCACCTTCTCATAGCGAATGCGCTTGCCGGACTTCTCGTCGATCTGATGGAAGGAGAGGCGGGCGCCGGTCTTGATGGCCGAGAAGAGCTGCACCTGTACGGTGACGAGCGCGAGCCGGAGCGAGCCGGACCAGACGGGGCGCCCGGCGCCGGCGGGCGTTTCCCGATGCGCGGTCTTGCGCCGGCGCGGTGCGATCTTGGCCATGCTCTCCTACCCTCACGCGACTGAGACCTTGGAGATAGGCAGTTTCGCCCGCGTCAGTAGGGCGTCCCGTCCTTGTGAACGAAAACCCGCTTGCCGTTCGGATCTGCAACGGTCGCGAGATCGTCGGCCGGGTAGGACACCTCGTCGCCCATGGTGCGATCGCCGAATTCGAGGATGACACAATCGGCCGCGGAGCGGTTTTCGAGATGATGCGCTGTGCCACCGGCCGGAAAGCCCGCGACCATGCCGGGGGCGAGTTCCGTCTCGCCCGCATCGGTGACGAGCACCGGGTGTCCTTCCAGAACGTAGATGAATTCGTCCTGATGCGAGTGGCTGTGGTGCAGGGCCGAGAGGCTGCCGGGGGCGAGGCGGGTGAGGTTCACGCCGAAGGTCTTCAGGCCGAAGAGATCGCCGAGCGGCCGCTTGACGCGCCCCGCCATGAGGGCGGCGAAGGGCTCGGGATAGTTGCTGGGTTTGGTGCGCGGCGGGGCGTCGGCGGCAGGCAGGGCAGGGGTCTCAGCCGTCATGATCGATCTCCCGTTGAGGAAGGCGCAGGCTAAGCCGCCGGCGGGCGGCCGGCCACCCCCTGTAGCTTTGACGCCGATCAATGCGGGACCGGCCATCGCCCTCCAGCCTGGGACGATCGTCCAGACAAAGGCTCGGGTCATGGCTCTCCATCGCAGGCTGCTCTTCGTCATTGCCGACGGCGAACGCGTTCGCTTCGTGCGGCCGACGCAGGAAGATAACACGCTCCATTCCTTCAGCCGGGTGCGGCCCGAGGCGGGTCACCCCGGAGCCGCGCATGACGCGCATGAGCGGGACAAGGCGAAACTCCCGGCTCTGGTCGCGGCACAGCTGAACGAGGAGGTGGCGCTGTATGACGATCTCGTTCTGGTGGCACCTGCGGACAGCATGAACGCCATCCGCCATCGCCTGTCCCAGCAGGCTGCCGCCAAGATCGTGGGCGGGGTGGAGAAGGACCTCGCCCAGGTGCCGGATCAGGCACTGTGGCCGCATCTGCATGAATGGGTGCGCCCGGTGCATCGCGCGCCGCTGCTCTGAGCCGTTTCACATCGGCACATTGACGGCGGCGCCCTGCTGTCGGGATGATGCGGCCTCATCAGCGGAATGAAGGGAAGAGGCATGTTCGCATCGCTCGCCGGCCGGGTTGCCGTGGTAACGGGAGGCAGCAAGGGCATCGGCCGTGGCATGGCCAAGCGCTTCGCCGAGGCCGGCTGCCACGTGGTCGTCGTCGGGCGCGATGCGCATGCCGCCAAGCTCGTTGCCGAGGACATCGCCGTCACCGGAGGCCGTGCCGTCTCGGTGTCGGCTGACCTCGCCACCGAAGAGGGTGCGCGCGCCATGGCGGCGGCAGCCCATGATCATTTCGGCGGCATCGACATCCTTTGCGCCAATGCCGGCATCTTCCCCTCCGCCCGGTTGGAGGAGATGACGGTCGCCGAGTTCGATGGGGTGATGGGCAGCAATCTGCGCAGCACCTTCCTGTCGGTGCAGGCCTGTCTGCCGGCGCTGAGCCGCACGGGCCGGGGGCGCATCATCGTCACCTCCTCCATCACCGGGCCGATCACCGGCTTTCCAGGCTGGTCGCATTACGGGGCGAGCAAGGCGGGCCAACTCGGCTTCGTGCGCACCGCGGCGATCGAACTGGCGGCGAAAGGCATCACCATCAACGCCGTTCTCCCCGGCAATATCGCGACCGAAGGGCTGATCGCCATGGGCGAGACCTATATGGCGGAGATGGCCGCCTCCATTCCCCTCAAGCGCCTGGGCTCGGTGGAAGACATCGCCAATGCGGCGCTCTTTTTCGCGACGGAGGAAGCCGGCTACGTGACCGGACAGACCCTGGTGATCGACGGTGGCCAGGTGCTGCCGGAATCCCTGGGCGCGCTCGATTGAACCTCTCGGACCGCATCCGCGCCGATCTGGAGGCGCGCATCCTCTCGGGGGAATGGAAGCCCGGCCACCCGATTCCGGCCGAGCATGCCCTGATGGCGGACTACGGCTGTGCCCGCATGACGGTGAACAAGGCGATCGCTGCGATGGCGGCCGCAGGCCTCGTCACCCGCCGCCGCCGGGCGGGCACCGTGGTGGCGGCGCCGGCCGGCGAACGCGCGGTGATGGAGATCGCGGACCTCGCCGAGGAATCGGCGCGCCTCGGCCTCAGCTACCGTCATCGGCTGCTGCGCCGGGCGGTGGAACCCTCGGCGGCGGGGCCCATGCTGCTGCTGACGACGCTGCACGAGCGCGAGGGAGACCCCCTGGCGCTGGAAGAGCGGCGCATCGCCCTCGGCGCCGTGCCGGAGGCGGAGGCGGCCGATTTCGCCGCCGTTCCGCCTGGGACCTGGCTGCTGCGGCACGTCGCCTGGAGCGAGGCCGAGCACGTCATCGGTGCACGCGCGGCCGATGCGATCCTCGCCCGTCATCTCGGCATCGCCCGCGGCGCGCCCTGCCTGACGCTCGACCGCCGGACCTGGCGGGGCGGCGATTTGATCACCGAGGTGCGGCTGACCTATCCGGCCGACCGCCATCGGTTCACGAGCCGCTTCGGCCACAGCCGGGAGGCCGTGCCCACCGTCGTTTAAGCTCTCGACAGGTCGAGGGAATGGATCGTATATGTCTAGACATATTCAGATCGAGGGCAGGCCCATGACACTGGTTTTGCAGCCTGGAGCGGTACCGCTCGCCGATTGGCGCCGCATCTATCGGGAAGGGACGGCGGGTCTCGCCCTCGATCCCGGCGCGGCGGCGGCAATCGCCGCGAGTGCCGAGGCCGTCGAAAAGATTCTCGAAAAGGGCGAGCCGATCTACGGCATCAATACCGGCTTCGGCCGGCTGGCCAGCATCCGCATCGACACGGCGGACCTCGAAAAGCTCCAACGCAACATCGTCCTGTCCCATGCCGCCGGCGTGGGTGAGCCGATGCCGGCACCCGTCGCCCGGCTGATGATGGCGCTGAAGCTCGCGAGCCTGGCGCAAGGCGCCTCCGGCGTGCGGCCGGCGACGGTCGCGCTGCTCGAAGCGATGCTGGCGCAGGATCTGGTGCCCGTCGTGCCGGCGCAGGGTTCGGTCGGCGCCTCGGGCGATCTCGCCCCGCTGTCGCACATGACGGCGACGATGATCGGCGTCGGCGAGATCGTCTACCGGGGCGTGCGGATGCCGGCCGAGGCGGCACTGGCGCAAGCGGGCCTCGCCCCCGTCACCCTCGGCCCGAAGGAGGGTCTGGCGCTGCTCAACGGCACGCAGTTCTCCACCGCCTATGCCCTGGCCGGGCTGTTCGAGGCCGAGCGCCTGCTGCAATCGGCGCTCGTCACCGGTGCGCTCTCCACCGATGCGGCGAAAGGATCGGACACGCCCTTCGACCCCCGCATTCATCGGCTGCGCCGCCACAAGGGGCAGATCGACGTCGCCGACGCGCTGCGCGGCCTGATGGCCGGCAGCGTCATCCGCGCCTCCCATGTCGAAGGGGACGAGCGGGTGCAGGACCCGTACTGCCTGCGCTGCCAGCCCCAGGTGATGGGGGCCGCGCTGGACCTGTTGCGCCAGGCGGCAGTGACGCTGGGCACCGAGGCCAATGGCGTCTCCGACAATCCGCTGGTCTTCGCGGAAGAGGGGGAAGTGCTGTCGGGCGGCAATTTCCACGCCGAGCCCGTGGCCTTCGCCGCCGACATGATCGCCATGGCGCTGTGCGAGATCGGCTCCATCGCCGAACGCCGGCTCGCCATGCTGATCGACCCGGCGCTGTCCGGCCTGCCGGCCTTCCTGACCCCGCGCCCCGGCCTCAACTCGGGCTTCATGATCCCGCAGGTGACGGCGGCCGCCCTCGTCTCCGAAAACAAGCAGATGGCGCATCCGGCGAGCGTGGACAGCATCCCGACATCGGCCAATCAGGAAGACCACGTCTCCATGGCCGCCCATGGCGCGCGCCGCCTGACGGGCATGGCGGCGAACCTCGCCCACATCCTCGGCATCGAGCTGCTGGCCTCGGCCCAGGGCTGTGACTTCCATGCGCCGATGCCCTCCAGCCAGCCGTTGGAAGCGGTGCGCGCGCTGCTGCGTGCGTCGGTGCCGATGCTGGAGGAGGACCGCCATTTCGCGCCCGACATGGAGGCAGCGACCGCGCTGATCCGCTCGGGCGCCGTGATTGACGCAGCCGCCTTCGTTCTTCCTTCGCTGGAGATCGCCGCATGACCCGCCTCGACAATTCCCGCAAGATCCAGGCGCCGCAGGGCACGGAGCTTTCCGCCAAATCCTGGCTCACCGAAGCGCCTTTGCGCATGCTCATGAACAACCTCGATGCCGGCGTCGCCGAGCGGCCGGAAGAGCTGGTCGTTTATGGCGGTATCGGTCGCGCCGCGCGCGACTGGGAGAGCTTCGACCGCATCGTCGCCGCCCTCCGCACGCTGGACGAAGACCAGACGCTGCTCGTGCAGTCGGGGAAGCCCGTCGGCGTGTTCCAGACGCACAAAGACGCGCCGCGCGTTCTGATTGCCAACTCAAACCTGGTGCCCCACTGGGCGAACTGGCAGCATTTCCATGAGCTCGACCGCAAAGGGCTCATGATGTACGGCCAGATGACGGCGGGCTCCTGGATCTATATCGGCACGCAGGGCATCGTGCAGGGCACCTACGAAACCTTCGTGGAAGTCGCCCGCCAGCACTACGATGGCGATGCCAAGGGCCGCTGGATTCTGACGGGCGGCCTGGGCGGCATGGGCGGCGCGCAGCCGCTGGCCGCCGTGATGGCCGGCTTCTCCTGCCTTGCCGTGGAATGCCAGGCGACGCGCATCGACATGCGGCTGCGCACCCGCTACCTCGATTGCCAGGCCAAGACGCTGGACGAGGCGCTGGAGATCATCGAACGCGCCAAGACCACGGGCAAGCCGGTCTCGGTCGGGCTGCTCGGCAATGCCGCCGAGGTATTCGCGGAACTCGTGCGCCGCGGCGTCAAGCCCGATGCGGTGACCGATCAAACCTCCGCGCATGATCCGCTGAACGGCTATCTGCCGATGGGCTGGACGGTCGCGGAATGGGAGGAGCGCCGCGAGCGTGACCCGCAGGCGGTGATCGCGGCCTCCCGCGCCAGCATGGCCGCCCATGTGCGCGCGATGCTCGACTTCTGGAAAATGGGCATTCCCGTCCTCGACTACGGCAACAACATCCGCCAGGTGGCGAAGGACGAGGGCGTGGCCGACGCCTTCGACTTTCCGGGCTTCGTGCCGGCCTATATCCGCCCGCTCTTCTGCCGCGGCATCGGCCCCTTCCGCTGGGCGGCGCTCTCTGGTGACCCCGAGGACATCTACAAGACCGACCAGAAGGTGAAGGAACTACTGCCGGACAACGCGCATCTCCACAACTGGCTGGACATGGCGCGCGAACGCATCGCCTTCCAGGGCCTGCCTGCGCGCATCTGCTGGGTGGGCCTGGGGGACCGGCATCGCCTCGGCCTCGCCTTCAACGAGATGGTGGCGAAGGGCGAGCTGAAGGCGCCGGTCGTCATCGGGCGCGACCATCTCGATTCGGGCTCGGTCGCGAGCCCGAACCGCGAGACGGAGGCCATGAAGGATGGCTCGGACGCCGTCTCCGACTGGCCGCTGCTGAACGCTCTCCTCAACACCGCCTCAGGCGCGACCTGGGTGTCTCTGCATCACGGCGGCGGCGTGGGCATGGGCTTCTCGCAGCATTCCGGCGTGGTGATCGTCGCCGACGGCACCGAGGATGCGGCGCGGCGCCTCAAGCGCGTGCTGTGGAATGACCCGGCAACCGGGGTGATGCGCCACGCCGATGCGGGCTACGAGATCGCCATCGACTGCGCGCGCGAAAAGGGGCTCGATCTGCCCGGCATTCTCGGCTGAAGAGAAAAGGTCGGGTGAGGCGGCCGCCTGCGGGGGCGCCGCCTCACCCCATCCGGGCCGACCGCCTCAGGAGGCGATGGCCGGGACCCGGGCGCGGCGCGCCTGCGGCACCGCCCGTCTGGCGTGGAGCCGCTCGTCCAGCGTCTGCAGCAAGGTGCGGATCGGCTGGTCGCTGCGGTGCTTGCGCAGGCGGTTGAGGGCATTGAAGCCTTCGTACACGAGCCCGAAGCGCGACGTCGGCCGCCCCAGCAGGCGATGGATGGTGTTGAGGTAGCGCACGTCCCGCAGATCGCTGCGGAAGAGCGACAGCGGCACGTATTTGCGCGGCCCGCAGTAGTGGCGGACCGAGGCGGTCTTCCAGCTCGGGGTGAACTTGGCGCCCGCCTGCATGTTGTAGCGCGCCGGCAGTTCCAGCCAATTCTCCTCGAACACCGTGTTGAGCGCACATTGATCGATCGAGGTGCAGTCGATCTTGTAGGTGCAGCCATGGTCGTGGGCGTCGAGCGCCGCCTCGTAGGCGCCGAGGAAGGCATGCCGCCAGTTCGCCTTGTCGAAAATCATGAACCCGGCGTTGAAATACTGGCCGACATGCGCGGGCTCACTCGGGTCCGCATGGCGCAGCACGCCGGTCTCCGACAGGTCCATGTCGGCGACGGCGGCAATCGGGTGGCGGCCGAAGTCGATCGCCCCGATCTTCAAATCCTCGAAGACCAGGACGTCGTTGTCGAGGAAGACGACACGGTCATACGTGCTCACGAGATTTTCGACGGCGCGGAGCTTGAGCAGCGTTGGCGTCGTCACGTGGCCGTGGGTTTGGTGCTGTTCGGCCGCCGCATCTTCGATGGGCGCGAAGGACAGGACGATGCCGAGACGCTGCGCCGCGCGCTGGAAGCGGCCACCCGGCTTCGGCATGAACTTATGGCAGAAGATGCGGATATGGCAGGGCCGGGGCTGCGAGAGGCCCAACGACAGCGCCGACAGGGTCGCGAGGTCGTAGCCTCGTTCGTCGGTCACATAGGCGAAGCAAACGCTCATGATGCTGTCTTTCATCCTGGCCCGGCAGCGGGGCCGCGGGTTCACCTGACACAACGCGCCGCGCACCGGGCTTGCCACCGTCCGGCCGATCGCCGGGGCGTGCAGGTCTGGTCCGCGACTTTCTGATAGGAAGCCTTGAGGAGGAGGCTAGCGGAAGCGCCCCTCGTCCCGACAGTGAGCCGATCGGGCATCCTGCCGAGGGCGGGGCTTCAGCATTACGCCCCGGGGTTCCGCCAGAAGAGGTAGGCGGATTACTTCAGTAGGCTGTCCTTGCTCGCCCGGCGGTTCATGCCGCCTGGGACGGGCTTGCGGTCCAGCTCCTGCTGGCAGTCGATGCAGAGCCGCACGCCAGGCACCGCGCGGCGCCGCGCCTCAGGGATGGGCTCGCCGCATTCGGCGCAGAAGGGTTCGCTCTCACCGCGCGGCATCCGGGCGCGAGCGCGTGCCACCGCATCCGTCACCGTGTCGTCGATCTGCTCCTGCACCGCCCCGTCCGGGGCCCAGCCGGTGGCCATGGCACCGCCTCCCGCTCTTGTGTTCGATGAAGAAGATAGGGTGGGGGACAGCCAGATTTCCAGAGCGGCGCCTGCCGTCCTCCCAGAACGAAAACGCCGCCCACGGGGTTTCCCCCGGGGCGGCGCGATGCAGCCGGTGCGTCCGGCTTACTTCATGAACTGGTCGACATTGTCCTTGGTCACGACGTCGAGGCCGACATACTGGATCGGATCGACGGTCTTGCCCTGCTTCAGCTGCAGCAGGATGTCCATCGCCTTGGCGCCCATGGCGTAGGGCTGCTGCCCGACGAGGGCCGCGACTTCGCCCTTCTTCAGCAGGTTGAGTTCGGCCGGCAGCGTGTCGGCCGAGACGATCGTCAGCTTGCCGCTGTCGATGGCGTCCTTGTGCTTGGTGTAGAAGGCGTCATAGGCGTTTTCGGTGAAGAGCGGCCAACCGCCGACCGCGACGATCGCCGAGAGGTTCGGGTTGCCGGTGATCAGGTCCGCCATCTGCTGAATGCCGAGCGCGCTGTCGTCATTGCAGAAGGTGGGCGAGCCGCTGATTTCCTTCCAGCCGGCCTTGCTCAGAACCTCACGCACGCCCTTGAGGCGCTCGTTGAGGTTTTCCGCCGCCGGGCCGCCCGAGATCATCGCGTAGGTGCCGGCCGTCGGGTGCGCCTTGATCAGCTGCTCGGCGAGATACTGGCCGAGCTGCAGGTTGTTGGTGCCGACATAGGCCTGGCGCTTGGAGTTCGGCGCATCGGCGTCGAAGGTGATGATCGGAATGCCCGCAGCGCGGCCCTGCGCGATGACGCGCTGGACGGAGCCGGCGTCGGCGACCGAGATCGCGATGCCGTCGATGCCGCGGGTGATCAGATCCTGGATCGTCTGCACTTCAGCCGCCGCATCCTGGTTGACCGGGCCGATATAGGTGCACTTCACGTTGCCGAGCTTCTTGGCCTCGGCCATGCACCCATCCCGCGACAGGTCGAAATACGGGTTGTTCAGCGACTTCGGCACGATCGCGAAGTTGTAGGTCTTGTCGGCGGCGTGCGCCGGCGCAATGCCGGAGAACGCCACGCCGGAAAGGGCCACGGCGGCGCAAAGAGCCGTGGAGCAGAGCCATGTCTTCATCTTGGTATTCCCCGTTTATTATTACGACAGAATTATTGGCCGAGGCGTCGGCTTCTCAGGCGGTCGACGAAGACGGCGGCGATGATGATCGCGCCGACGAAGGTGCCTTGCCAATAGGTGTTGACGTGAGCGAGAACGAGGCCGTTGCGGATGACCTCGATCAGTGCCGAGCCGACGATCGCGCCGAGCGGGCCGCCGACACCGCCGAGAAGGTTGGCGCCGCCGATGACCGAGGCGGCGATGATGCGGAGTTCGTAGCCGTCCGCGAGATTGGCCGGTACCGAGCCCAGCCAGCCGGCGATGAGAATGCCGGCGAAAGCGGCCGTCAGCCCCGAGATGACGTAGACACCGACCTTGATCGGCATCACCGGCACGCCGGTCAATGCTGCTGCCCGCTCGTTGCCGCCGATCGCGAAGACGTGGCGGCCGCGCGCCGTGTGATGCAGCATCAAGGACATCAGAAGCGCGAGCAGGACGAGATAGATCAGCGGCACGGGCAGGCCGAGCACCGTGCCATCCGTCAGCCGGAAGAAAAGATCGCTGTCCGCACCGTTGATGTTGACGCCCTGGCCCGCCGTGATGGCGTAGCAGAGGCCGCGCACGATGCTGAGCATGCCGAGCGTGGTGACGAAGGGCGTGAGGCCGACGCGCGCGATGAGCAGGCCGTTGATCAGGCCAATGAAGCCGCCGATGATCATGCCGCCGATGACGGAGACTGCCATGACCGCGCCGGGCACATGGGCAAGGCCGGTGGTGCCGAGCGCCTGGAAGAGCAGGGCGGTGACGATTGCCGACAGGCCCATGGTGGAGCCCACCGACAGGTCGATGCCGGCGGTGATGATGACGAGCGTCGAGCCCAGCGACACGATGCCGACGTAGGAGAAGTTCGTCAGAACGTTCGAGAGGTTGCCGAAGGTCAGGAAGGCCGGCGCAATCAGGGCGATGATGAGAATGAGAAGAGCGAGCGCGAGGCTGACATAGGCGGTCTGGCTCGCCAGGAATCCGCGCGAATGCCAGGGCACGCGCGTGACGTTGGCAAAGTCACTCATGACAGGCGGAACCTTCCGAAGGACGGGCTGACGGGTTCAGCAAAAAGAGGCAGGGGCGCGGCATCGTCAGGCCATCTCCACGGCGCCGGTGATGAGGCCCGTCACTTCCTGCGGAGAGGTGGAGGCGATGGACTTGTTCGCGACGACGCGGCCACGGCGCATGACGACGACGCGATCGCAAATCTCGAACACGTCCGGCATGCGGTGGCTGATGAGGATGACGGCAATGCCCTGGTCGCGCAGACGCCCGATGAGGGCGAGCACTTCGGCGATCTGCCGCACGCTGATCGCGGCCGTCGGCTCGTCCATCAGGATGAGCTTGGCATCCGCGAGGCGGGTGCGCGCGATGGCGACGGCTTGGCGCTGGCCACCCGACATGCGGCGCACCAGTTCGGCCGGGCGGGTTTCGCTCTTCAACTCGCGGAAGAGTTCGGCCGAGCGCTTTTCCATCGCCGCATGGTCGAGAAAGCGGAAGGGGCCGATGCTGCGATGCACTTCGCGGCCGAGAAAGATATTGGCGGCGGCTGAAAGATTGTCGGCGAGCGCGAGATCCTGATGGACCACTTCGATGCCGACGTTGCGCGCATCGACGGGGGCATGGAA
This sequence comes from Acidisoma sp. 7E03, assembly GCF_054665075.1. Taxonomy (NCBI): domain Bacteria; kingdom Pseudomonadati; phylum Pseudomonadota; class Alphaproteobacteria; order Acetobacterales; family Acidocellaceae; genus Acidisoma; species Acidisoma sp. 7E03. The sequence goes on along the minus strand of NZ_BAAFHE010000013.1, from coordinate 12,209 downwards.
GTGCACCGGCTGGTCAGCGAAATGGATGGTGCCTTCGCTCGGCGGGAAGACGCCGGCGATGATCTTCACGAGGGTCGACTTGCCGGCGCCATTGTCGCCCATGAGACCGACGATCTCACCCGGGGCGACGGTAAAATTGACATGGCTCAGCGCCTGGACGGCGCCATACGACTTGCCGATGTTCGACAGCTGCAGGAGGCTCATCGTGCCTTTGCCCCGCCGCTGCGCATGTGCCCGCCTGCGGCCGGCCGTGCTGCCCTCGCATATGCCTGGTTCGGCAAGGTCACCCTCCCAATTGCTCTGATTATTGACTTCCGCTGTACTCTAGCGTCCGGCAGCGTTCAATACGGGCCGGTAAGGCTATGTTCACGTTTCCGTGATGTTCGTCAAGGCAACGCGGGGGAGGGTGCCAAAACGCTGAACATTTGCGGTGAAACGTAAAACTAGTGCGCGATCAACGCGCCGCTACGCCCGCACGACGTAACGGCCAAAAAACGGTTTTGTCGTCACACCGCTGGAACGTCCAGCCGTTCGGCGCGCTGCGTCCGGTCGGCCGCGATGCGCCCCGCACTCGATTTGAGCGGGCCGTGCGGCGCGGCTGCCGGTGCGAAGCGGCCGAGGCCGAAGCCTTCCTCCGGCATGCCGAGGTAGAGCGCCTCCACCCCACCGCGCGCGCAGTAGACCTCGTGCCAGAAGCCGGCGCCGCCATGATCCTTGGCATAGCGGCCCCACCAGCCGGCATGCGGGCTGCTGCGGGTGAAGTGGGTGAGGGATTCCATGTCCCGCCAGTATTGGCGGATGCCGAGATGGTTCCATCCGAAGAGAAAGTTCTCGGAGGCGAGCAGCCCTTCGGGCGGATGGCGGGCGATCTCCGTGAAGCCGCGGCTGAGGTGGAAGAAGGTGCCGATCGCCCGCGGGCCGCGCAGACGAAAGCCGAGCAAGATCATCACGAGGTCGGGGTAGGGCGAGAGGTCGACGGTGCGGCGGGATTGCGTCATCGGTGTTCTCCATTTACATCGTAAACATAGACGCAAATGCTTACGATGTAAACAGAAATGACGAAGACCGATCTTCATGCCCGCCTGGTGGAGGAGGCCATGCGTATGCTGGCCGAAGCGGGCGAGGAGGTGACGCTGCGCGCCGTCGCCCGCGCCGCCGGGGTCTCCGCCATGGCCCCCTACCGCCACTTCGCCGACAAGGCGGCGCTGCTGCATGCGGTGAAGCAGCAGGGCTTCGCGCACCTTCAGGACCTGCTGCGCTCGGCCGATGCCGCCGAGACGGATGGCGAGGCGCTGATCCGCCAGGGCCTCGGCTATCTCCGTTTCGCTTTCGAGAACCCGGCGCTCTTCCGGCTCATGTTCTCCTCCCCTGTCACCGAGACCTATGCGCCCAAGGCGACGGACGACACGGCCTATGGCGTGCTGGCCCGGCGCGTCGCACGGCTGGCGCCGCCGGCCGAGGCCCTGGCCGCCACCACCGCGGCCTGGTCCATCGTCCATGGCATGGCGACCCTCATGCTCGACGGGCGGCTGCCGCGCGACGAGGCTCATGCCCGCGCCGTCCTCACGCTCTTCGTCGCGGGGCTTGCCCGGTGACGGCAGGCTCGGCCGCGGATACAAGCGGGAGAGTTCCATCCGAGGTTCCGCCATGCCCCTGATCACCAAGCTTGCCGCCACCGCCGATGCGCCGTGGGAGCCCGTCGCCGCCGACAAGATCGTCTCCGGCGCACCCGAGACGCGCACCCAGGTGCTGTATGAGGATGCGGCGACGAAGCAGTATGCGGGGGAGTGGGAGGCGACGGTCGGCTGCTGGCGCATCGCCTATACGGAATGGGAATATGTCCGCGTGCTGTCCGGACAGTGCATCGTCACCGGCGATGACGGAACAACCATCACGGCCGGCCCCGGCGATTCCTTCGTGATCGAACCGGGCTTCAAGGGCACCTGGGAGGTGCGGGCGCCGATGCACAAGCTGTGGGTCATTCGCGAGGTGTGAGGCGCGCAGGGCTTCGCCGCTCCTAGGCACACCGCGCCGCTTCACCTTCCGGTTCAGGCCCTGAGCAACGGCGCTGAGATTAAACTCGCTTAACCCTCGGCTTGGAGGGCGTTTGCGGCGCCGCGCCCCCGTGCGTGGCGCGGGCGAATCTTCTAGGAACAAGCATCGCGCCGCGCGCCCCAGGGAGATTGCCCATGCCCAGCCTGCTTGCCCCCGCCGCCCTGCTGCCCTCGGGCTGGGCCGAAGACGTCCGTATCGACATCGCCGAGGACGGCACCATCGGCGCCGTCACCCCGAATGCCGAGATCGCGGGCGATCGGGTGGAGCGGCTGGCCGGCCCCGTGGTGCCGGGCATCGCCAATGTCCATTCCCATGCCTTCCAGCGCGCCATGGCGGGCCTGGCTGAAAAGCGCCGCGACCCGGCCGACAGTTTCTGGACCTGGCGTGAGACCATGTATCGCGCCGCGCATGGCGTGGGGCCGGAGGATCTTTCAGCGATCTCCGCCCACCTCTTCATCGAGATGCTGAAGGCGGGCTACACCAGCGTCGGCGAGTTCCACTATCTGCACAACGCGCCGGACGGCACGCCCTATGACGACCCGGCCGAAATGTCCGTCCGCCTCATGCAGTCGGCGGCCGAAACGGGCATCAGCCTGACCGTTCTGCCCGTGCTCTACATGCGCGCCGGGTTCGACGATGCGGCGCTGGAACCGGCGCAGCGGCGTTTCGCCATGGATGAAGAGCGGCTGATCCGCATCCTCGAAAGCCTGCGCTGGCATGGGCGGGACACGACCAGCCTGCGCGCCGGCATCGCGCCGCATTCGCTGCGGGCCGTGCCGGTGGAGGTGGTGCGCCACATCGCCTCCGCCCTGCCGGAAGACACGACGATCCACATCCACGTCGCCGAGCAGGAGCGGGAGGTGGAGGACTGCCTGGCCGCGACCGGCGCGCGGCCGGTGGAGCTGCTGATGGCAGAGGCGCCGGTCGGCCCCTCCTGGTGCCTCATCCACGCAACCCATGTCGTGCCGGACGAGATCGCCGATATCGCGGCGAGCGGCGCGGTCGCCGGCCTATGCCCGATCACCGAGGCCAATCTCGGCGACGGCGTCTTTCCGCTGCCGGAGTTCATGACCTCGGGCGGGCGTTTCGGCATTGGCTCGGACAGCAACGTCACCCTCAACCCCTGGGAGGAGATGCGGCTGCTGGAATACGGCCAGCGTCTGGTGCATGGCCGGCGCTGCCTGTCCCTGGCGGAAGACGAGGCGGGATCGGTGGGCGCCAGCCTGTTCCGGTCGGTGGTCGCCGGTGGCGCGGCCGCGTTGGGCCAACCGATCGGCGTCATCGCTGAAGGCTTCCGGGCCGATCTGGTGGTGCTGGACCGCGCGCGCTTCGGCCAGCCGGATGCCGAGGCCGACGACATTCTCGATTCGGCGATCTTCACCGGCGCGGCCCTGCCGGTGCGGGACGTGATGGTGGGCGGCATCTGGCGGGTGCGCGGCGGCTTCCACCCGCGTGAGGAAGCCGCGCGGAATGCCTTCACCGCGGCGCTCCGCCGGATCGCTGCGTGAGCGGCTGGCGCATCGTCCCGGCCGCCGGCTTCCAGCCCATGGCCTGGCGCAACGGCGGCGGCACGACCTGGGAGATTGCCCGTGGCCTCTTTCCAGGCGGCCCGGCGGCGGACTGGCATTGGCGCTTCAGCTTGGCCGAGATCGCGCAGGACGGCCCTTTTTCCGCCTTTCCCAGCATCGACCGGCGGCTGACCTTGCTCAGCGGCACCGGGATTGATCTGACTTTCGCGGGCGCGCCCCCTCGACGGCTGGGACCTCTGGAGGATATCGAGTTTCCCGGCGAGGCAGCGGTGGACTGCAAGCTGGTCGATGGGCCCACGCGGGACCTCAACGTCATGGTCGACCGGCGGGCGGCTCGGCTGGTGCCGGGGCGGGTGGAGGCAGATATCCACCTTCGCCAGGGCGACCTTGCCCTTCTCTATGCGCTGGAGGCGGTGACTGTGCGAGACGACATGAAACGGATCACCCTGGCCGCGGGCGATGCGGCGGTAGCGGAGGGCGGCATGCTGGGCGTGATCGAGCAGGGACGGGCGATCTGGGCGAAACTGGAGCGGCTGACGGCGTGATGCGGATCTTTCGTCTTCTGATGGCCACCACCCTGATGGCGGGGGGCCTTGCCGGTGGCGCTGACGCCGCATCCCAGCACAAGACCTATCACCACGGTTCCTCGCACGCGGCGGGCAAGACCACGTCCAAAGCGCATGGTTCGACCTCGAAGCATTCCACGACGACGCATGCGGGCACGAGCCATGGTGGCAAGACGCACAGCGCGCATGGCACCACCCATTCCAGCACGAAGCACCACGGCACGACGCGCAAGAGCTACCATCATTACGCGAAGCCAAAGCCCAAACCGGCGCCAGGCATCCGCGCCGATGGCCGCTACGTTCTGCCGGGCGGGATGGAGACGACCTGCGCGGGCGGCACGCCGCCTCCCTGCCGCTGATCTTCGAGGAGCGTGGAAATGGCTGAGACGGCGAGCGAGACCCCTCAGACAGTGTCGGACGATCTCGGCATCCTGGCCCGCCGCCGCATCGAAGCGGGGGTGATCGCACCTCTCTACGCCGAAATGGTCGCGACCATCGGCGAGGCGGCAGCGCAGGGCATTCTCGACCGTGCCATCCGCCGCGCCGCCATCGCCGCAGCCGAAGATTTCGCGGCGCGCACGCCCGGCGGTACCAGCCTCAAGACCTTCCAGGCGTTGCAGCATCTCTGGACGCAGGACGACGCGCTCGAGATCGAGGTGCTGCGGGCGACGGAGACCGAGTTTCACTACAACGTCCGCCGCTGCCGCTATGCCGAGACCTATCGGGCCATGGGCCTCGGCGCCATCGGCATCTGCTGTCCTGCAACCGAGATGCCGCCTTCTGCGAAGGCTACCACCCGGATCTGAAGCTCACCCGCACCCAGACGCTGATGCAGGGCGCCAGCCATTGCGACTTCCGCTACCGGATGGAGCCGCCGTCAGAGCAGCAGGGTCCGAAGGCCGACGGCTGAGCAGGCGGCGCTTAGCGGCTTGTCCAAGGTGCAGAGGGTTGCGCCTTGGTCCACGCATATCGCGAGATGCAAGGCGTCTCCGGCACGAAGACCAAGATCGGATTGGTTGGCGAATTCGGCTGCAAGCTCGAAGTGTCGCCGAGAGATGGGAATGATCGCGAAGCTGTCTCTGGCTAATTGCCGGAACAGAGACAGAGCTTCGGCGCGATGGGTAAGCTGCAATTGCCCGGTTCGCAGCTTGATGGACAAGGCGGAAGAAAATTCAGTGGTGACCCAGTCGCTGACTGCCAAGCTGGCCGGATCCTGATCGGCCAGCCACAATTGGACGCGATCCGTCGCAGCCTCGGATACCAGCGCCGCCACGAGGAGCGAGGTATCGAGATAGAGGGTCAATAACGGTCGTTGCCGCGCATGCGACGAACGAAAGCGTCAGCCGGTTCAATTTGTGGCGGCATGCCCGCCGTCACCGCGCGCAAGGCAGCAAGGGAGACGGGCTGCCGTTGCCGTCCAACCGCCGTAAGCTGAGCCACAGCCTCACCGCGACGGGTGATCGTGACGGGCTCTCCCGCTGCAGCACGCTCAATCAAGGCGCTGAGATGGGCCTTGGCGGTGGCGAGGCTTACCTTGTTCTGGTCTCCGTCCACATCATGCTCCTGACCATCGCAGTGGTCCCTTATACCATCAGGGGACCGGACTTTCACCGGAAAGGATTTCTCCGGAGGCCGGGTCATTGGCTCCTTCGCCCTAAGGATGGCCTCAAGGCGCGCTGTGGATTTCGGCGATGTAGCCGCCCGGGAAGGCGACCATGGCGGAGGAGCGGGTGCCGTCCGCATGCGGCGGGATTAGCAGGGTGGCACCGCTCGCCGTGGCGCGGGCCAGCGTGGCCGCCAGATCCGGCACGCCATAACCCGTCGTTTCGCGGCCGTAGGGGAAGGGCAGTTGCCCGTTCGTGACCATCAGGAGCAGGGGCCCGAAGCCGGTCTCGAGCCGGATGCGCCGGAAAGGCGCGTCGCGGCTGAGGGCAGCACCCGGTGCCGCGGCTTCATCCGAAACCACACGCCCGCCCGCGAAACTGAGGAAATCCTTGACGAAGGCATCGGCCGCATCCGGCGAGACGTAGAGGCGGTTCTCCGGCACCACCGCCAGAGGCGGGTTGATGGAGGCCTTGAAGTGCCAATAGAGCTGCATGGTGACACCGCCCGGCCAGGCGATGATCGCATCCCGGCCGATCGCGTCCCGGAAGGGGGCGACGATGACATCGGCCCCGGCAGTTCGGGCGGCGGCAACCGCCGCATCCATGTCGCGCACCAGATAGCCCGTCCGCTCTGCACCGAAGGGATAGGGGACGGGCGTGCGGAAGCTGAAGAGCGAGACGAGCCCATAAGGCGTGATCAGCAGCTGGGACGAGGTCTGGCTCGGTGTCGGCGTGACGGTGACGAGCGCCTGCGGCGTCGAGTGGCCGCCGAAGGTCGTCGTGAAGCTATGGACGAAGGCATCCACCGCGGCCGGGGCCACATACACATGCGTGGTGTCGTAGTCCGGCCCGACCGCGACGGCCGGGGCAGCGAGGGCCGGCCGGGCGATGCCGGCCGCCAGTAGCAGGGCGGAGAGGATGGCACCGCGCATCGTCATTCCTTCACGAGAGAGGAGGGTCAGACGTCGAGATCCGCGTCCGTCACGCTACGGGCGCGTTCCTGGATGAATTGAAAGCGCAGTTCTGGCCTGCGGCCCATCAGGCTTTCCACCATCGTATTGGTCTCGGCGCGGGATTCCGGCGGCGCCATCACCTTGATGAGCGTCCGCTTCTTCGGGTCCATCGTGGTCTCCTTGAGCGTTGCCGGCGGCATTTCGCCCAAGCCCTTGAAGCGGCTGACCTCGACCTTGCCGTTGCCTTTGAAGGCGGATTTGGCCAGCCGGTCCTTCTCCTGATCGTTCATGGCGTAGACCGATTTCGCGCCCTGTGTCAGCCGATAGAGCGGCGGCTGGGCGAGGTAGATATGGCCTTGGCGCACTAGCTCCGGCAGTTCGCGGTAGAAGAAGGTCATCAGCAGGCTCGCGATATGCGCGCCGTCCACATCGGCATCCGTCATGATGATGATGCGGCCGTAGCGCAGGCGGCGGATGTCGAACTTGTCCCCGACGCCGGTACCGATGGCCTCGATGAGGTCCTTCAACTCCTGGTTCTGCCGCAGCTTGTCGGCGGAGGCGGAGGCGACGTTGAGGATCTTGCCGCGCAGCGGCAGCACGGCCTGGGTTTCACGGTTGCGCGCCTGTTTCGCCGAGCCGCCGGCGCTGTCGCCTTCGACGAGGAAGATTTCCGTCTCGGCCGCATTCTCCCGCGTGCAGTCGGTCAGCTTGCCGGGCAGGCGCAGGCGGCGCGTCGCGGATTTACGCGGCGTGTCCTTCTCCTCACGCCTGCGGATGCGCTCTTCGGCGCGTTCGATGGCGAAGGCGAGGAGGTTGTCGGCCGAGGTCGGGTCGCCGGCCAGGAAATGATCGAAGCGGTCGCGCAGCGCAGCTTCCACCAGGCGCGTCGCATCTGGATTGGTCAGTTTCTCCTTGGTCTGACCCTGGAATTGCGGCTCGCGGATGAAGACCGAGAGTTTCGCGGCAATGGGCGTCAGAACGTCTTCGGCGGTGAGCTGCGCCGCGCGCTTGTTGCCGCGATGCTCGCCCCAGGCGCGTAAGCCTTTCAGCAAGGCGGAGCGCAGCCCCGCCTCATGCGTGCCGCCGAGCGGCGTCGGCACGGTGTTGCAGTAGCTGTGCAGGAAGCCGCCGCCGCCTTCCACCCAGAGCGCGGACCATTCGACCCGCCCCGCCTCGTTGGGGAAGGCAGCCTCGCCCGACCAGGGCGTCGGCAGCACGCGCGTCGCGTCGCCGATCTCCTCCTCCAGACTGTCCTGCAGGCCGCCCGGGAAGTGCAGTACCGCCTCGCTTGGCACGTCGGAGCCGGCGGGGATGAGGGAGGGATCGCAGCTCCAGCGGATTTCCACGCCGCGGAAGAGATAGGCCTTGGAGCGGCACAGCTTGTAGAGCCGCGCCGGGCTGAAGGTGAGGCTCGGGCCGAAGATCGCGGGATCGGGGCGGAAGCGCACGGTGGTGCCGCGGCGGTTGTGCACGGCGCCGCCGTCGATCAGCGTCGTCGTCGGCTTGCCTTGGACATAGGACTGCTTCCACAGCCGCTTCTCGCGGGCGACCTCGACCTCGAAGAGATCGGAGAGCGCGTTCACGACGGAGCTGCCGACGCCGTGCAGGCCGCCGGAGGTCGCATAGGCCTTGCCGGCGAATTTGCCGCCGGAATGCAGCGTGGTGAGGATGACCTCGAGCGCGCTCTTGTCGCGGAACTTCGGGTGCGGATCGACCGGGATGCCACGCCCATTGTCCCGGATGGTCAGCACATTGCCGGGGGCGAGCGTCATCTCGATGAAGCTCGCATGGCCGGCCACCGACTCGTCCATCGAATTGTCGAGGATTTCGGCCGCGAGATGGTGGAAGGCGTTCTCGTCCGTGCCGCCGATATACATGCCCGGCCGGCGACGGACGGGTTCCAGCCCTTCGAGAACCTCGATGTCCTTGGCCGAATAGGCGGCCTCGGCCGCGCCGGCGCCGAAGAGATCGTTCATGTCTTGTTCCCGTGCATGCGGGGGAAGATAGAAGGGAGCGCCGTGCCGGAGCAAGAGCGGTGAGGGCGGAGTAAGACCGCCTTCAGCCCAGGTCGCGGTCGATGTCGCGGCTGACGAGCCCGGCCTCCTCCGGCATTTTCAGCCAGTCCGCCTGCGCCAGGGTCTGGCAGGTCTGCGCGTAGCCTCGCGCCCAGTGATCCTCCATCGAGCGGCGGCTGAAGTCGTAATCCCGCGACTCGCCCTCATAGGGGGCGTGTTCATAGATGAGTTCGAGGATGGAGAGGCGCGGCAGGTCGTGCAGCCGCGCGCGTTCGGCACGGTCTTCCTCCGTCAGGCGATCCTCCGGCATCCGGTCCAGCACCGTGCGCAGCCGGTTTTTGAGCGCGAATTCCCGCTGGAAGACGTCCGTCAACAGGCGGGTGCGGCTGGAATAGGCGATCTCTTTCTGCCGCAGGCCCACTTCGCGCAGCGTGCGCGGCACCGGCCCGCGGGCGCTGAAGAGATCGACCTGGAAGACGAGCGCGCTGCAGCTTTCGATGTTCATCAGGAGATGGGCGAGCGGCGTGTTCGAGACCAGCGCGCCGTCCCAGTAATGCTCCGTGCCGATGCGGATCATGGGGAAGCCGGGCGGCAGGGCGCCGCTCGCCATGATGTGCTCTGGGCCGAGCCGCATGTGCCGATTGTCGAAGTAGGTGAAGTTGCCGGTGGCGACGTTGACGGCGCCGACGGCGCAGCGCGTCTCGCCGCCGTTCAGCCGTTCGAAATCCACGAAGTCCCGCAGCGTCTTTTCGAGCGGCATGGTGTCGTAAAAGGCGGTGGCCTGGGGTGCGCCGGGCAGGCTGAGAAAGGGGCCGGGCCATGCGGGTTCGAAGAAGCCGGGCTGGCCGAGGAGCGCCGCGCCCATGGCGGCGGCGGTATTCGCCCAGGCGCGCGGCATGTCCCCCTGCGGCAGGGGCAGGGCCAGCCGCTCAGGCGTGATCGTCTCCCAGAAGGCGCGCAGCTTGCGCAGCCGGTCGCCGGGGGCGTTGCCCGCGAGAATTGCCGAGTTGATGGCGCCGATGGAGACGCCGCAGATCCAGTCGGGCCTGTATCCGGCCTCGTCCATGGCCTGGAAGACGCCGCCCTGATAGGCGCCGAGGGCCCCGCCGCCTTGCAGGATGAGGGCGGTGCGCTGGGGGCGCGAGGATGGGGCAGGGGGTGTTGCATCCATGAAGTCTCTCCCGATCGGACAGCTGCAAACATCACTGGACAGGGGCCGCGCCCTGTTCAAGCTTTCCCGCGCATCGACAGGAAAGGACGCGCGGCATGAGCCTGGCAGGGAAAGTGGCGCTGGTCACGGGATCGACCAGCGGAATAGGCCTCGGCATCGCCCGGGCGATGGCCGAGGCCGGCGCCGGTATCATGCTCAACGGCTTCGGCAAGGTGGAGGAGATCGAGCGCGAGCGTCTGGCGCTGGAAGCCGATTTCGGGATCAAGGCGGGCTATTCGGGGGCGGATCTGAGCACCGCTGCAGGCGTGCGCCAGATGGTGGCGGAGGCCGAGGCCGCCTTCGGCCACGTTGATATCCTGGTCAACAATGCCGGTATCCAGTTCGTCGCCGAGATCGTCGATTTCCCCGAGGACAAATGGGACGCGATCATCGCGATTAATCTCTCCTCGGCCTTTCACGGCATCAAGGCAGCGGCACCCGGCATGAAGGCCCGCGGCTGGGGGCGCATCATCAACATCGCCTCTGCCCATGGCCTGGTCGCGAGCGGTCAGAAGGCGGCCTATGTCGCGGCCAAGCACGGGATCGTCGGGCTTACCAAGGTAGCGTGCATCGAACTCGCCAATAGCGGCGTCACCTGTAACGCCATCTGCCCCGGCTGGGTGCTGACGCCGCTGGTGGAGAAACAGTTGCACGACCGGGCGGAGAAGAACGGCACCAGCTTCGAGCAGGAGAAGATTGCCCTGGTGAGCGAGAAGCAGCCCCTGCAGCAGTTCACCACCCCGGCGCAGATCGGCGCGCTCGCCGTCTTCCTCTGCTCGGAGGGGGCGGCCACCATCACCGGCGCGCCGCTCTCCATCGACGGCGGGTGGGTCGCGCAATAGCGCCGCAGGGGCTTCACAAAACGGCCGTAACCTTTTCCTAAAGACGAGGGGTCGTGCATGCGGCGCCCCTTCCGGCCAGGAGTTTCGACCCATGACTGTTCTCGTCACCGGCGCCGCCGGCTTCATCGGCTACCACCTCTGTGAGGCGCTGCTGGCGCGCGGGGAAGAGGTCCTCGGCGTTGACGAGATCAACGCGTATTACGACCCGGCGCTGAAGGAGGCGCGGCTGGCGCGGCTTGAGGGGCGGCCGGGCTTTCGCTTTCAGAAGCTCAGCATCGCCGCTCGCGTGGCGGTGGAGGGATTGATGGCGGCCGAACCCGGCATCGACCGCATCGTCCATCTCGCGGCGCAAGCGGGCGTGCGCTTCTCGATGATCGACCCTTACGCCTATGTTACCGCCAATCTCATGGGCCATGTCGTGATGCTGGAAGCGGCGCGGCATCGCGCCGGCCTCAAGCATTTCGTCTATGCCAGCTCCTCCTCCGTTTATGGCGGGAATACGAAGATGCCCTTCGCCGAGGAGGATCGGGTGGATCTGCCGGTCTCGCTCTATGGCGCGACCAAGCGGGCGGACGAGCTGATGAGCCATTCCTATAGCCATCTCTACGGCCTGCCGCAGACCGGCTTGCGCTTCTTCACCGTCTACGGACCCTGGGGGCGGCCGGACATGGCCTATTTCTCCTTCGCCCGGGCGATCCAGGCGGGGCAGCCGATCACCGTCTATGACGGCGGGCGTCTGCGGCGCGACTTCACCTATGTGGACGACATCGTGGCCGGGATCGTGGGCGTGCTGGACCGGCCGCCGCCGGGCGATGCGCCGCGGGTGCTGAACATCGGCAACAACCGCAGCGAAAGCGTGAGCAAGCTGGTCGCTTTGCTCGAGGAAGGCCTCGGGACGCGCGCGGTGATCGAGGACCGGCCGCGGCCGGCGGCGGATGTGACCGACACCTTCGCTGATATTTCGGCGATCCATGCGCTGACCGGCTTCACGCCGACCACGCCGTTGGACGTGGGGATTCCGCGCTTCATCGACTGGTTCAAGGGCTGGAACGGCTAGGTTTCTGCGCCTTCCGCATGGCTTCCCCTGAAGCTATCGCAAATGTGCATGGGCTGCATGCGGCTGGGAAAAATCCCGGTCGTATGATGGGAATTGGCGGTCTCTCTAGGTCAATCTTTTGATTTCATTGAACAGTGTGGACGTCGAACCGCTGTCATCGGGTTGAAATTTGGTGGTTGACGGTGTGGGTTGGTGGGTCTAGAAGCCGGTTCACCGACGGGGTGCGGGGTTGCTTGAGGGTTTCGGACCTGATAGAAGCTTCGTCCTCCTTCGACAGGGTTTGAAGCCTGAGGCGTTCTGGGGAACTGGGGCGTGGTCGGGTTTGTTCTTTGAAAATTATATCTGGATGGAAGGGATATGTTGGTGGCGCCTTAGGGT